>JAUNON010000052.1 GCA_030537145.1 Lachnospiraceae bacterium
CTTCTGCCGGATTCCCTTCCGGCTCCTGTCTGGCCGCTTCTGCCGGATCCTTTTCCGGCACACGCTCCGGTTCCGGGGCTGCTTCCGTGATCTCCTCTGCGTAAAGCTCCGCAGCTTTCTCCCCCTCCGGCAGCTTTTCCGTCTCCTGCCCCGCCGGCTCCTGTTCCAACGGCCGCTGCTCCTTCAAATCTGCTTCCGGCCGTTCCTCTGTTGTCCTATCCTCCCCGGCAGAAGCCCCTTCCTCCGATTTTACGTCCTTCTCCGGCTGTTTCGCTTCTTCCGCAGGGGGTTCCTCCTGCAGGGACAGCCTTTCCGGCTGTATTTCTCCCTCCAGCCAATGGGAAATATAGCATCTTTGTTCCTCACAGGGAATCCAAATGCCGCTGAGATTTTCGAACGGAAGTCCGTTGGAAGCCAGCGCTGCAGCCTCTAACTGCAGGCGCTTCGTCAGGTATTCTTTCTGAGCATAAGCCTTTCCCAGCAAAATCAGCGGACAGCGCTTTCCCTCATCCACGTATCCGTAAATCTGCAGTCCCCCCTCCGGCCAGCGGCCGGCCCGAAGCTGAATCTGCAGCCTCCACGTACCTCCCCGGCACTCTGCTTTCAGGAAGCCTGCATTTCTCTGACGCCTCCCGCCTATGTACTCATAAAAATATGCAATAAAACGCTTGTAATCTGGCATTCTCGGTTCATTTTCCTTTTTCCCGCAGGAGCTGCCGCTCCTTCCTTCTCCCTTCAGTATATGAAACCGTTGTTTTTTATTATGCCAATTCTGTCCGGCATCTTGCCAAGGACATTTTAGGGCGCCTGATGCATAAGCTCTTCCAGTTTTTCTTCCGAAAGCTCTGCCGTTGAAGCCCCAAAGAACAGGGTACTGTAAGACCCCGCAGCACAGGCATATCTGCATGCGTTTTCCATTGTATCCCCTGCCAATATCCTGGCCGCAAATACTGCTGCCATGCAATCCCCTGCGCCGGTCGTATCCACCGGCTTTACCGGCAGCGCCGGAATCCATCCGGTAAACGCATCACTGTCGCAATAGCAGCCCCTTGCCCCGCATTTTATAATCACATGGGCGGTTCCGTGGTCCCGAAAAACACGGGCCGCCGCTTCCGCCGTTTCCGTCCCTGTCATTTTCTGCACATCATAAAGGCTGGGCAGAAAATAATCCAGATAAGGCAAAAACGCTTTGATGCCCTGCAGCCCCAGGCCCAGCTTATCCGAAGCCAAATCAGCGAATATCCGCTTCTTTTCCTTTTTGGCCCTAATAAGGAATGCCTCCAGTCCGTCCTGTTCCAGCTCCGGCATAGAAAACAGACTGGCCAGAGAAATCGCCTGACACTCCTGCGGCAATGCCGGGGGCAGATCCTCCTGATTCAATAGGCTGTGGGCTCCCTTTACCGAAAAAGTATGGCGCTCCCCCTGTTCATCCACCAGCACCATGGCCGTACCGGTAGCACAGCCCTCTTTTACCCGAACCAGGCCGGTATCTACCCCTCTGCTTTCCAGCGCCGCCAGCAGCATTCTTCCGTTCGTATCCGCCCCGATGCAGGAAACCAGTGCCGGTTCCCAGCCCAGTGCCGCTAAATGACGGCTCTGGTTCGCAGCATCCCCTCCGATTTGGATCTGAATATCCGAAATTCTCTGTTTTTCCTTCCACAGCCCTTCTTGTCCAACAGGTCTGGCCGCTATATCGATCACCGCCGAACCGATGCATAACACCTTCATACTTCCACCATCCCAGCCTTATCCTTCCGAAACTCTCAAACGATACATCCGCATCGCTCCATTCCATGCCTGGCATACTTCCGTTCCCTCTGCTTCTTATCACCGGATGAACGGACCTTCTATCATTCTATCATGTCACAGTAACGTGTGCAATGCCCGCAAAAATGCGGGAGCTGCCGCAAAATCTAATTTGCAGCAGCTCCCTCGTACCGGGCAGTATCAATTTTTAAAATTCCGGAGCCTTATAAATCGCATTTTGCCAGAGCCGCCTCATCCGCTACGATGGTCACATCATTGTGCATCTGAAGGATCGAGGCCGGAACCGCCGGTGTCACCGGGCCGAAAAATGCTTCTTTTACAATATCTGCCTTTTCCTCACCGGATACCACTACCAGAATCTTGTGTGCGCTCATAATGGTTTTGATCCCCATGGTGTAGGCCTGCTTGGGCACATCCTTCTCAGATAAGAAGAAACGCATATTTGCTTTAATGGTGCGTTCCGTCAGGTTTACGCAGTGAGTCTCCTTCTCAAAGGCAATCCCCGGCTCGTTAAAGCCGATATGGCCGTTGTGGCCCAGGCCCAAAAGCTGCAGATCCACACCGCCTACGGAATGTATAATCTCATTATAATCCCGACAGGCCTTCTCGCTGTCCGCTTCCATGCCATCGGGCAGAAACGTGCGGTCTTTATTAATATTTACATGATTAAACAGGTTTTCATTCATAAAATAGTAATAGCTCTGATCGTTATCTCTGGTCAGGCCCTTATATTCATCCAGATTTACCGTAGTCACCTCAGAAAAATCCAGATCCCCCTTGTTATACCACTCCACAAGCTGCTTGTAAGCCCCGATGGGGGTGGAGCCGGTCGCCAGTCCCAGCACACAGTTGGGCTTCATAATAATCTGTGCGGAAATAATATTTGCCGCTTTTCTGCTCATGTCATTATAATCCTTTGCCTTGTAGATTTTCATCTTTTTCCTCTCCTCTCATACTTTACTCCGGTTTCGGTATTCGTTTCTATTTCTTTCTATGAAATTATATCGAACCAGAGCGAAAGATGCAAGTCCGTCCTTTTCTTTATCGCCGAACTGTTACCGAAAATGTCACTTTTCGGTTACTGCTGACCGGCAATATTCCGCGAAGCGTGTTACTGAGAACGGAGGGAACCGTAGCGCTTTTAAAGCACCCGGATTTTCACTGCCACCGGAAAATCTGTCTTTATTTCTCCCGCACGGATATGAAGCCCCTTCTCATCCACCCGGTAGTCAGGGCGCACAGAAAATCCCAGCAAACAAACCTCCCGAATCAATCCATGAAAGACAGGCGCTCCCTGATCATCCGAATAGGCAAGCGAACGGATAGTGATCCTTCCGTCCCGGGGAAATTTCATAACAAAGGCATAAATACAGTCTCCCCTGACGGTAAAGCGGATATCCTCCGCCGTGTAGGGCGGCTCTTCATTATCCGTAAAGTGTCCCTCTGCCACATTGGTCTTTCCTTCCATACTCCTGCGCCACGGCTTGCTGCCGTAAATGGCCTCTCCGTTTTTTTCCATCCAGGCGCCGATTTCCCGCAGGATCTCCTGATCCCGTTCCGGTATGCTGCCGTCCCCCTTCGGCCCCACATTGAGCAGAAGATTCCCATTTTTGCTAACCGCCTCGATCAGCGTACAAATAATCTGGCGCGGGGTCTTGTAGTCCAGAGTATCCGTATAGCACCAGGAATTTTTCGCGATGGCCGTGTCCGTCTGCCACAGATAAGGCGTTGCCGCTGCCAGTGCCCCCCGCTCCACCTCCACAATACCGCTGCCAAACATCAGGGCATCGTATTTGTAGCAGACCGCCGCCTTTTTTCCCCATTTGGCGGCACGGTTGTAATAATACGCCACCAGCTTCTTCAGCACGCCCCGGAAGGCTTCATGCTGGACCCACCAGTCAAAATACAGCAGCGAAGGCTGATAACGGTCAATGAGCTCACAGGTACGCAGCAGCCAGTCTGTCAGATATTCTTCTGTCGGATACGGTTTGCTTTGCAGCTCCATATTCTGAGGCTCCTGCATGGCAGGCCAATAGAAATCCCCCCTGGCCAGAGGCTCCCTGATATCGCTGGCAAATTCCCGTCCATGTCCCATAAACCACCAGTGCTCCGCCCGGTGGGAGGAAGTGCAGAAGATCATCCCTTCCTTTTCCGCCGCCGCTTTCAATTCCCCGAGAATATCCCGTTTGGGTCCCATATCCCAGGCGTTATACCGGGAAATTTCACTCCGATACATCTGAAAGCCATCATGATGCTCCGCCACCGGAAACAGATAACCGGCTCCCGCCTGCTTAAAAAGCCGGATCCATTCCTCCGGATCAAATTTTTCCGCAGTAAATCCGGGAATAAAATCCTTATAGCCAAACTCCGTATGCGCCCCAAAGGTTTTTCTGTGATACTCCCATTCCTCCTTTTCCTGAATGTACATATTTCTGGAATACCATTCATTGGCATGAGCCGCCACACTGTAAAGACCCCAGTGGATAAAAATCCCAAACTTTGCCCTGGAAAACCACTCCGGAGGCGTCCACTCAGAAAGAGAGCCCCAATCTGCAGAGTAAGGCCCCTGAGCAATTACCTGATCGATGGTTTCCAGATACTGCTTCTCCTGTTCCTTTGTAAGCATGCTTTTTCCCCCTTTTTCACTTTTTTCTTTCCTCTTTTTCCTCTTCTCTTTTCCCTGCGCCTGCGGCAGTTCCCCGCCCTGCTGCCAGATCAAACTGCGCAGGTTGGACAGGTTTTTGCGGCGGATCCGCTTCTGCTATCCATCTTACTATAACCCAGCAAAAAAAGAAATCGATTTATTTAGACTACACGTTTTAAACCGTATGTTATATAATGGTGGCAATAAAGCACAAGGACAAAACAATCAGGAGGAAGCAACATGATCGGAAATGACCGCATCCACAAAATATTGTACGGAGGAGACTACAATCCGGAGCAATGGCCGGAGGAAATATGGCAGGAGGATATGCGCCTGTTCCGCTTGGCTCACGTAGATATCGTAACATTAAACGTATTTTCCTGGGCATCCCTGCAAAAGGATGATGATTGCTGGGATTTTGCACAGCTTGACAAAATCATAGGACTTGCCGAAGAAAACGGCCTGAACATCTGCCTTGCCACCTCTACCGGTGCGCACCCCGCCTGGATGGCCCGCAAATATCCGGAAATACTCCGGGTAAATGAACAGGGAATCCGCCGCAAATTCGGCAGCCGCCACAATTCCTGTCCCAACAGCCCCATTTACCGGAAATTTTCCGCACAGCTTGCCGGGAAGCTGGCCGCCCGCTACAAATCCTGCAAAAATATCGTTGCCTGGCACGTGTCCAACGAATACGGCGGAATGTGCTACTGTGAAAACTGCGAACGGGCTTTCCGCACATGGCTGAAGAAAAAATACGGCACTCTCCAGGAACTTAACCGTGCCTGGAACACCGCTTTCTGGAGCCATACCTTCTATGACTGGGATGAGATCGTGGTCCCGGACCTGCGCTCAGAGGAATTCTACTATGGAGAAGGTATGCTCCGAACCAATTTCCAGGGAATCTCTCTGGATTACCGCCGATTTATGTCCGACAGTATGCAGGAATGCTACCGTCTGGAATACGATGCAATCAAAAGAGAAACTCCGGATATTCCCATCACCACCAATCTGATGGGAACCTACAGCGGCCTGGATTACCAGCGGTGGGCAAAGGATCTGGACTTCATCTCCTGGGACAACTATCCCGCCTATGACTCACAGCCCTGGGAACCGGCGCTCCGGCACGATCTGATGCGGGGATTGAAGCAGGGGATGCCCTTTGCCCTGATGGAGCAGACCCCCAGCGTCAGCAACTGGCATCCCTACTGCTCCCTGAAGCGTCCCGGCGTTATGCGGCTTATGAGCTGGCAGGCAGCCGCTCATGGCGCAGATACGATCATGTTTTTCCAGATGCGTCAAAGCATCGGCGCCTGTGAAAAGCTTCACGGCGCCCTGATTGGGCACCGGGGAAACGAGCATACCCGCGTATTTGCAGAAATGGCCGCTTTAGGAGCAGAGCTGGAGCAGATCGGCGGACGGACCCTTGGCGGCAGAACTCCGTCAAAAGCAGCGATCGTCTTTGATTGGGACAACTGGTGGGCCACACAGTTATCCGCAGGGCCCACGATCCTTCTGGATTACCTGAAGGAGACAGAAGCCTGGTACCGCTATTTCTGGGAAAAGAATATTCCTGTGGATCTCATCAGCACGGAGGACTCCCTGGACGATTACCAACTGATCGCCGCCCCCATGCTTTATCTGTGCAAAAGCGGGTTCGGTGAAAAGCTGACACGCTGGACCTCTGACGGCGGCTGCTTTGTAGGCACCTACTTCAGCGGATATGCACAGGAGCATGATCTGATCGTCACCGGAGGCTATCCCGGAACGCTCAAAGATATGCTGGGCATCTGGGTGGAAGAAACCGATGCGCCCGTACCGGATACCCCGGTTTCCTTCACCTTCCGGGGGAAAAGCTATCCGGCAGAAATCCTCTGTGATCTGATCCATCCGGAGGGAGCCGTATCCCTGGGCAGCTACAAGGATGAATTTTATGCCGGTATGCCGGCAGTCACCAGAAATTCCTTCGGGAAGGGATGCTCCTATTATGTGGCCACCCATTCCTGCCCGGAATTTTACCGGGAATTTCTCGACTGTGTATGTGAAGAACAGCACATTACGCCCGTAGCCGATTCCCCTGCGCTGGTGGAGGTAACGCTTCGCAGCACAGGAAAGGCAGAAATTTATTTTGTGCTCAATCACGGAAATGCCGATTCTGCCTGCCGGATCCCGGCAGCCGTTCGGGATCTGATATCCGGCCGCAGCTACGCCGCCGGAGAAGAGATCCCCATAGCATCCAGGAATGTAAAAATCCTGCAGAAAAATACAAAATAGTAAAAAAGGGGCTGTCACAAAATCAAAAAGCAAAAGGATCTGTATCCAGGGTGTTTGTATCACTGAGACAAATGTCCAATATATGGGGGACGAAGTCCGACATGGACGGACAGATGTCAGGAAGTGCTCACAAACACCGGATACAGAGCTTTGCAAATGAGATTTTGCGACAGCCCCTATTCTGACTATTTCATTTTTTTCCTTACTTCTTCTTTTACTCTACTGCAGCAATCTTTTCAGCCATGAACGCCGTCATGCCGGCTTCCATATCTTCCAGACCATTTGCATACAGTTCATCGATCATTGCCTGCCAGTTTGCTTCAAACTCATCCTCTGTACCGATTACGCACTTAACCAGACCCGGCCATGCGATTTCGTTGTTCAGCATATCCTCCGTCTCGCTCAGCTCAGAGGGTTTCTGATAAGCCCACATCGGAGCATACGGAAGGGCCTCGAACTCATCTGCCTGCGGGAAGATGTCAGCCAGAAGGGTCACGCCCCAAGCTTCAACAGCTTCCTTCTCAATATCATTGTATTCCGCTACCAGAGAGTCTGTCGTTACTGTGGTATAAGGCTGTCCATCCGGATCCAGCACACCGTTTGAATAGTGGGGCCAGCCATTTCCTACATAGTAGCCAACTCCGGTATCCTTTGCATAATCCGCATCGCTCTTCTGATACTGAATCTCCTCTTCCGGACGATAACGATTTCCATTCTCATCGATCTGATAATTCACACCTTCAACGCCCCAGTGAATTAGAACCTGTCCCTCATCAGAGCAGATGTAATCCAGGAACTTAATAGCAGCCACCGGATCTTCACAATCCTTGCTGATACCAACGCCCCAGCCTACGCCCATGCCCTGATACTGCAGAGACGGGCAAGTCTGGTCATCACGCAGGGTAATCGGCACTGCGGCATAGGTCTGCTCCAGCTTTCCATCGCCGATCAGCAGCGTCTGAGCTTCCTGATAATCCCACATAGCATCCGTGATGGCTACAACACGTCCGGTAGCCAGCTTCGCAATGTAATCCTCATAGGTCTGTGTTGCGAAATCCGGATCCAGAATGCCTTCGTTGTACATACGGCACAGCCACTGGAAATATTCCTTTTCCTCTTCCGTTCTGTGCTTATAAATACAATTGTAATCTTCATCGATCAGCCACTGTCCGTTGTCCGGTGCAGCATCCGCAATAAATCCTGCCGGATTGCCCAGGGTAATCATCCAGCGCCAGTCAGAGGTGGTCATGGAAATACCGATTCTATCATATCCGTCATCTGTGGTAGGATGCGCTTCCAGATAGGATTTGATCATTTCCTCATACTCAGCCAGCGTGGTGGGATATTTCCAGCCATTCTCCTTCAGAACTCCATACTGGATCTGGGCAGGGCCGGAAGTCGTCAGAGCCGCATGGCCCAGCTCATAATAGGAAAGCTGATAGATGCCAGGATCATCCGCAGACCATCTCAGCTTCTCATACTCATCGCCGAACATCTTTTTGATGTTGGGGCCGTACTCGTCGATCAGGGGCTCCATATCAATGTAAGCGCCTGCATCGTACAGATCGCCTGCATTTCCCTTAGCAAAAATCAGATCCGGATAATCGTCATCTGCGATCATCAGAGCAACAGACTCCGCATCCGTAGTAACCGGGAAGGTCAACTGGATCTTTACGCCTGTGGCCTCCGTAAGTGCCTGTGCAACCGGATTGGTCCAGGGATCTTCCTCTTTTCCGTCGGCATTGAAATAGGTCAGCGTTACCGCATCCCCCTCCGCAGCCGCTGCCGGAATCGTTCCAGCCAGCATAGCCATACCCAATACCGCAGCTAATACTTGTTTCTTCTTCATATCTCTTCTCCTTTTCTTCATAAATTTGCCTGATTAGTCAGGACTTTCTCTTTTCATATATCTGCACCCGAATGAAGCACGGGATGCCAATATCAATCTTTTACGGCCCCCAGCGTCATGCCGCCCACGAAATACTTCTGCAGGAACGGATACACCACCAGAATCGGCACGGTAGCAATAATCGTAACTGCCATACGGACCGCCAGCGGGGTAACGGTCTGATTCATCGCCGCTGTGGTGCTGTGAGGATCCACCTTCATAGTGGCCTGCTGCATAATCAAATACAGCCTGTACTGCAGCGTCTGCAGATTCTGCGCATAAAGAAACGTATCCATAAAGGAGTTCCACTGTCCCACCGCATAAAACAGAGCTACCGTCGCATTTACCGGCTTGCACAGCGGAGCTATGACACGGGCCCAGATAAACAGATCATTGGCTCCGTCGATCATGGCCGCCTCCTGCAGGGCATACGGAATTCCCTCAATATAAGAGCGGACCAGAATTACATTGTAGACCCAGATCACGCCGGGAATGATATACACCAGAAAATTATTGCCTAAGCCCAAGGTACGCTTAATCAGCAAATACTCCGGGATCATTCCTCCGCTGACGTACATGGTCAGTACAAAAAGGATGGTAAACAGCTTGTTAAAATAGAAATCCTTCCGGCTCAGCACATAGGCCAGCATAGAGGTACAAAACAGACTGAATACCGTTCCGATCAGGGTCCTGGCTACCGACATAAAGAACGGAGCAATAATATCATTTTCCGTAAATACGTAAATATAATTCTGCAGGGTAAACACACGGGGGATAATAAAATTAATGTCCCGAATGGTATCCGTAGCATCATTAAAGGAAATCGCCAGCACGTTCAAAAACGGATACAGCGTAATAATCAGCACAATCGCAAAAATAAACAACAGAACAACATCAAACGCACCGATCTTCCGCTTTGATTTTATATTTACCGCCTTTTTCTTACTCATTCTGCGTCCCTCCTTTTAAATCAGCTTACTCTCGCCGATCAGCGAAGCAAATTTGTTTGCGATCAGCAAAAGAACGACACCAACGAGAGACTGGAACATACCAATAGCCGTACCAAGGCCATAATTGTTATTTCCAATACCGCGGGTATAGGCAAACCAGGAAAGAACCATGGTGTGATCCTGCACCAGGGCATTGCTCAGCAGCATCTGCCGCTCCATCCCTACGCTCAGAACGCTGCCGATGCTCATAATCAAAAGCACTACAACGGTGGGCTTAATTCCCGGCAGGGTAATATGCCACATCCGCTGAAAGCGTCCGGCTCCATCCACCTTAGCCGCTTCATACAGCCCCTGATCAATACCTGCTATGGCGGAAAGATAAATAATCGCATTCCATCCGGTTTCCTTCCACGCCTCGATCAGGACGATCACCACCCAGATCAGCGCTGAATTCGTGCTCATCAGGTGCAGTCTCGTTCCAAGCATGGTATCCACAACGCCGCCATCGTTTAAAAAGTTTTTCGCTATGCTGGCGATAATAACCCAGGATACGAAATGCGGCAAATAAGAAACGGTCTGTGTGATCTTCTTAAAACGGTTAAACACCAGCTCATTCAGAAACAGTGCGAACAAAATCGATAATGCCGTTCCTACCACAAGCCCGATCAGGCTGATACCCAGCGTATTGATCATCGTCTGATTGAACAGCCGGTCTCCAAAGGCTTTTGCAAAATTCTGAAAGCCTACGAATTCTCTTTCAAAAAATGGTTTGGAGAAAGTAGCCGGCTTTACTTCCTGAAAAGCCATCGTCCATCCCCATAATGGTATGTACTTAAAAATAACCAGCCAAATCAGAAACGGCACGGACATCAGCAGCAGATACCGCTGCTTCCACATCAATCTCCTGCTTAATTTCTGTCGGACTGGTTTGCTTCTACTCTTACTTTTACTCTTTGCAGTCATAACACCATTCCTCTCTCCCTCATCCGGCACAGCCGACTTACTCTGTCCTAAAGACATATTAATATTATACACCTGCCTTTCTGACTGCGCACTGTTCGATTTTAATAGGTATGACTATCATTTTTTAATATTTTTCTTGTTCCCGCTCTTTTAGTATGTTATAATTTCACTAACTCAAGAAGAAAAATCCGTTTATTTTTTAGCATTTTAACTATACTTTTATTCTTTCAAAGGAGTTTATTATTCGTCATGAATGAAGATATGCTGATTCGATATCTGGAGCAATACGATCCTATGGAATTGTTTTACCACGCCCATTCCACAAAGCTGAAGCATCCGTCGGACTTTCTGGATCTTCTGGTTTCTCAGGATCCGGAAACGCTGCGCAGCAGCAGTTGCGTGCTTCTGGAATACACCGGCGATTCCCGCCTGCGGCTGCTTCTGAATCCCTACTGTCCTGACGGTATGGGGCAGCGCAATGTGCGGCTGGTCAGACTCTGCCGCTGCGTGCCGGTTTTTGCACATACGCATAATTATTTTGAAATTCTTTATGTCCTGCGCGGTTCCTGCCGGCACCGCACCGCCAGGCAGGTCTGCCAGATGGAGGAGGGAGATCTGATGCTGGTTTCTCCCTCCGTCTGCCATTCCGTCTATGCGGGCAGTCATGATCTGATTATCAGCATCCTGATCAGCAGCGATCTCATCGAAATACTTTTTTCCGCCGCATTGCGCGGAAGGGACAGCGTATCCGATTTCCTGCGCAATTCCATCTTTCAGAAGGATTATGCCTCCTGGCTGCTGTTCCACACTGCCGGTGATGAAGAAATACGGCGTCAGATTCTGGATATGTATCTGGAGGAATTCCAGGCAGACGAATATGCGGACCGCATCATTGCAAGTATGCTGTCTGTCTTTTTTATCAAGCTGACCCGAAAATACAAAAGGAGCGTTGAAATCCCTGTTTCTGCCCCCCCCAGCCCATGCCGAAACCGCCTATATCCTCCAATATCTGCAGGAAAACTACGCTACCGCCTCTTTGGCTGAGCTGTCCAAAAAGCTGAACTACTCTGTCCCTCATTGCTCAAAATATATCAAAGCACGCACCGGACAGAGCTTCTCCCAGCTTCAAAAGCAGATCCGTTTTCAAAAGGCCGTGAACTACCTTCTGAATACCGACAGAAGCATCGAATGGATCAGCGAGCGGGTCGGTTATGCCAATCCCGAAAATTTTATGCGTATGTTCAAACAGATCTGCGGGATCTCACCCTCTCAGTTCCGGTCCGGCCGCCGAAGCGGGTTTGGGACCGGCTGATTGGGCTTCCCTTTTCTTTTTATACGGCTTTTACTGCGAACCCGGCCAGGCAGACACTTCCCTCCAGCCGGATCGTCAGTTCTTCGGCCCCTTCCTCCGGCACTTCTTTGCAGGTCAGGATAATATCCTCAAAGCCCTTCGTCCGGCCGTTCCAGACTGCTATGACCGCCCCTCCGGCGCAGACAGTGACTTTACTGTTTTCCGATGCAGACAGCCGAAGCATCAAACGGCAGCCCGTCTGCACACCCCCGCAGTCCCGGTAGCAGAGCCAGGCGGCCGACTCCGGATTGCATACCTTTGCGCTGCACCCCTCTGCCGATGTCCCCTCCGGGCCCTTTTCCAAAACCACATTGCTGTAATCATCCCAGTGGTCCGCCCAGATAAAGGTATCCGCACTACGCCGCCCGGTACGCGCTCCGGTCAGAAACAGCTCCTTCTCAAGACGAATATCAGCGCTGGAAGCCGCCGCCTCTATCACATAGCGCCCTTCTTCCACCATAAAATCTCCCCGTACCACATCATAATAACGAAGCTCTTCACAGGGAATTTCCAGCGAAACCGCTCTGGTTTCCCCCGGCGCTACATCATGCACCCTTCTAAAGCCGATCAACTGGCGCAGAGGCTTGTGTGCCCTTCCCTCCGGCATTCGTGCATAAATCTGCACCACCTCATCGCTTGCGGCCGTTCCCCGGTTGGTTACAGTCAGCTCTGCCTTCAGGCTTCCTGCCTCCTCCTGTACGGTCAGATCTCTATATTCAAACCGACTGTAGGTCAGGCCATGGCCAAAGGGATACAAAGCTTTTCCGGTATAGTAACGGTACGTACGCCCTGTTTTCATAATATCATAATCGTCCATATCCGGCAGCGCTGCATCCTGGGAATACCAGGTCATATTCAGACGGCCGGCCGGCGCATTCAGCCCAAACAGTGTCCGTGCCGCCGCATTTCCCATATCCTGGCTTCCGGACGCTGACAGCAGAATCGCCGGAAGATGCTCCTGCTCCCAATCGATCCCATAAGGATAATTTGCCAGAAGCACCAGAACCGTGCGGGGATTGGCCTGATATACCGCCTTTGCCAGCGCTCTCTGAGCCGGCGGAAACTGAATTGATACCCTGTCCGCATCCTCTTTTCCGTTAATGACGGGACAGCAGCCCAGCGTCAGAATCACAGCATCACATTCCTTCGCCAGAGAAACGGCCTGCTGCGTTCCGTCCTCGATCAGCTCTGCCGCAAAGGACAAGGCTGTTTTTTTCTTTTCCGCTACCGAATCCTTCTCCTTCAGCGCTTCGGTCTGAGGCACGCCCACGGCGGATTCATACACGGTCCTTTCCGCTGTAATTCTGCCGTCCTCCTTCAGGCACAGCTCTGCCCTGTACCAGGTCTGAAGCCGGTCTCCCGACCGATGAAAGCATTCCTTCACAAACCAGCCGAAGATTGTCTCCTTATCCGCTGCCACCGATCCGTCATCCCGTACGCTCAGATACCGTCCAAGCCGCGGTACGTACAGCGTTATACTGCTGTCTCCCCAGTCCTGAAGGCAGAACACCTCCGCCTCCTCCCGGTGCCCGGTAACGGTCAGCAGCCCGTTCTCATCGATTACAGCATACTTTTCTTCTCCGCACCGCAGCAATACCCGGTCCAGCCCGTCCGCCACGGCCGGTTCCCTGCCGGTAACACTGCAGACTCCGTCCTTCACCGTCGAACGGAAAACCGGTTCTCCGCCGTACCAGTCCTGATACCACTTATCGGACAGCGGACCGATCAACCCCACCCTTGTATCCGGCGACAGGGGCAGCAGTCCGTCATTTTTCAGGAGCACCACCGCCTCCTCCGCCGTTTTCAGGCTGATTCTGCGGTTTTCTTCCGAATCCAAAGCTTCCTCCCCCACATGATTCCAGGGATGCGAATCAAACGCATCATACAGTCCCAGCCTTAGCTTCGTTGCAAAGGAATGGCGGAGTGCCCGGTCTACATCCTCCCGGGTGATCCAGCCCCTGGCATAGGCTTCCCGTGCAGCCTGCTCCACCACCTCCGGAATATCCGTCATACAATCCACACCGGCCTTCAGGGATCTGGCAATCGTTTCCGCATGGGAACTGGTTTCCTTCCGGTCATTGGCAACCATAGACATTGCCCCGCCGTCACAGACAACATGCCCGTTCAGTCCCCATTTCTCCCGGATCAGTTCATTTACGCGGTGATCCAGCATACAAACCACGCCGTTCACCTCATTATACGCTGTCATCAGGGATGTGGCACCGCCCTCCTGAATCACCCGGCGAAACGGTTCATAATAATAATCATGGCGGTTCCTGGCATCCAGCGAGGAGGATTTCACTCCTCTCCCATTCTCTACATTATTGGCGCAGAAATGCTTCAGAGCCGAGGAAATCAGCAGATGATTCGGGTCATCTCCCTGCATTCCGCGCACAAAAGCGGATGCCATTTTTCCGGTCAGGAAGGGGTCCTCCCCGTAGCCTTCCTCCGTTCTTCCCCACCTGGGATCCCGCTCCATATCCACCGTAGGCGCACAGCGAAACAGCCCCCTGTCCGGATGGCGTCCGTACAGTGCCCTGGCTTCCATTCCCGTCACCCGGCCCGCCTGCCGGATCAGCTCCGGATCCCAGGTGGCGCTCATACCCACCGGCTGCGGGAAGGAGGTCGTTGCCTCCGGAACGCCGATCTCATCCTGGTCATGCCTTGCCTCTACTCCGTGGGCAGCCTCTCCGCCGATCCAGAACGGACCAATTCCCAGCCGCTCCAGCGCCGGTGTCCGGGTCGCCAGAAAGCCCAGCTTTTCCTCCATCGTCATCTCAGATAACAGATAATCCAGCCGCTCCTCCAGCGGCAGCCTGCTGTCCCACAAAGGTGTCTTTTTGTAATCTTCCATCCTCCCTCTTCTCCTTCACTAAATTTTTTTCCTTTTCTTCCCTTATCGGCTTCGGGTGTCAAATGCCTTCGTTTTCTGATTTTCTCCGTCCACGCCCGCTTTGCTTTATCCCGAACCGGTATGATATTTGACCTATTATACCAGACTCTTGCGGAAAGCGCAAAGTCTATTGATATTCTCTCTTTCTTCGATATTTATTTTATATTCTCTTATTATTCTATTTTTATTGACACCGAATGGGGATCCCGGTTATACTAAGCTTATAATACCTTCACAAAGGAGGGCATACTATGGTCAACAGCAGCAGAAAAACCGTACCTTTTGACGCAGATAATCTGCGGAATAACAATATCCTGGGGAAAAAAATCACGGAAGCCCGGAAGCAAAAAAAGCGCAGCCAAAAGGATCTGGCAAAAGACTTTCTGGATTATCATATTACGGTCAGCTCAGGCGCCATCAGCAAATGGGAAAAAGGCGACGCTCTGCCTAATCCTTACCAGCTCTTCGCCCTGTGCCAGATGCTTGATATTCAGGATCCCCTGAAGTATTTTACCGATAAAACCCCGGAGCCGGAGAATTATTCCCCTGAGCTGAGTCAGGAAGGACTGAACCTGCTCCGGCTGTTTAAGGAAACGCTGATCGCTTCCGGAAATTACCAGGCAAAAAGCCGCCGTGCCGGGAAGTCGTTTTCTCCCGGTAAAACGATCCCGGTGAAGGTCTTTGCCACCCCTGCTGCCGCAGGATCCGGTTCTTTTTTGACAGGCGAGGATTATGACCTGATCGAGTTTTCCCCTTCTAATGTGCCGGAGCATACGGATTTCGGCATCCGCATAACCGGTGACAGTATGCTGCCCCGTTACGTTCCCGGACAGGTGGTTTTTGTGGAGCAGTGCCGGAAGCTTTCTCCCGGAGAGATCGGTGTTTTTGTCTACGACGATAATGCCTATATAAAACAGTACTCCGAATCTGCTCCGTCCGAAGAGGAGCTTTGCAGGTATACCACCAGCGAAGGCATTATAAAGCCGAAAATTGACCTGATTTCCCTGAACCGAGAACGGGCAGACTGTGATGTGGATGTCCGCCCGGAGCACACATTTATTATTATAGGGCGAGTCCTGAATTAATCAGAATCATGCATAAAATCGGGGCAGCTATCCAGTTGCCAAACCGCTTAATTTATCCTATTCCCGCAGAAAGGAGGCGCAGAGCCAATGCCGGAAAACCGAACCTACCTGGCCATCGATCTAAAAAGCTTCTACGCCTCCGTAGAGTGTGCCGAGCGGCATCTCGATCCGCTGACGACCAATCTGGTCGTCGCCGATTCCTCCCGAACAGAAAAAACCATCTGCCTTGCCGTATCCCCTTCCTTGAAGGCGCACGGCATTCCGGGCCGCCCCCGGCTGTTTGAGGTGATTCAAAGGGTTCGGGAGGTGAACGCCCAGCGGCTCGCTGCCGCCGTCCGCCAGGGAAAAGCCGTCCCTACGGAAAACGGCCGCTATTCCTTCTCTTCTGCTTCATTTGATGCTGCAGCGCTTACAAGGGATTCGTCCCTGGAGCTTTCTTATATTATTGCTCCTCCACGAATGCAGCTTTATATGGATTACAGCACAAGAATTTACAATACCTATCTGAAATACATTTCGCCGGAGGATATTCATGTATATTCCATTGATGAGGTATTTATGGATGTGACGGACTATCTTTCCCTCTACAGCATGACTGCCCATGAACTGGCCAAAACCATAATCCGGGAGGTGCTGTACACGACTGGCATCACCGCCGCAGGCGGCATTGGAACGAACCTCTATCTCTGCAAGGTAGCGATGGATATCGTGGCAAAGCATGTGCCTCCTGATAAGGACGGGGTACGAATCGCAGAACTGGATGAGCGGAAATACCGGGAGCTGCTCTGGACCCACACGCCGCTTACAGACTTCTGGCGGGTAGGCCGGGGATATGCCGGAAAACTGGAAGCTGCGGGACTTTTTACCATGGGCGATATTGCCCGCTGCTCCATCGGAGGTAAAAATGATTATCACAATGAGGAGCTGCTTTACAAGCTCTTTGGCATCAATGCGGAGCTGCTGATCGACCACGCCTGGGGCTGGGAGCCCTGCACCATTGCAGACATCAAAGCATATCAGCCGGAAAGCAGCAGCCTTGGCTCGGGCCAGGTGCTCCACTGTCCTTATACTTTTGAAAAAGCAAAGCTGGTGGTTCGGGAAATGACAGACTCACTGGTATTGGATCTTGTGGATAAGAGACTGGTCACTGACCAGTTAGTTCTGACTGTGGGATATGACAGGGAGAGTCTGGCGCCCTCCGGGACCGGAAGAAACTACAACGGTCCGGTAACTACCGACCATTACGGACGTAAAGTACCCAAACATGCTCACGGCACGGCAAATCTGAGCAGGAAGTGCAGCTCCACCAAATTAATTATAGACGCTGTGATGGAGCTGTATGACCGGATCACAGACAAAAATCTGCTGATTCGGCGGCTCAATATCACTGCCAGCCGGGTTTTTAAGGAAGAAATGGCGATACAGACCGATATGTTCCAACAGCTCGACCTTTTCACCGACTATGAGGCTCTGGAAAAACAGCGCAAGGAGGAGCAGGCCGCTTTGGAGAAGGAAAAACGGCTGCAGCAGGCCGCTCTAAGCATTCAGAAAAAATTTGGAAAAAATGCAATTCTAAAAGGAACGAGCCTGCAGGAGGGCGCCACCGCCAGAGAGCGTAACCGGCAAATCGGCGGTCATAAAGCATAAACCGCACCATATCCCGCAAACAGGAGGCAGACATGAACAAGAATCCCCATCGATACGATGATATGCTCCACCTTCCCCACCATCAATCGGTATCCAGACCGCACATGAGCAATCATGACCGCGCTGCCCAGTTCAGTCCATTTGCAGCCTTGACCGGCTATGATGACCATGTGAAGGAAACCGCCCGGCTGACGGACGAAAAAATAGAATTAGATGAAAACGAAAAAAATGCGCTGGATGAAAAATTGCAGATGATTCTGGAGCATCTGCGGGAAAAGAACGTCGTCACATTCACCTACTTTCTCCCGGATTCCCGGAAGGACGGCGGAGTCTATCTCACCGCCTCCGGCATCGTAAAAACGATTGACCCCTATAGCAGGAGCGTGATCCTGTACGCCCCAAACGGCATATCCGGCGGAAAAGAAATCCGGATCAATGATATTACCGCTATCGATGGCGAGCTGTTCCAAAGACTGGACCGTTTTACCTGATCCGTTCCGCACCAGTTTTTTTCTCATATCCATTATTCCCCGTTGATTTCCGGCAAATTTCATCTGCCATTGCATTACCCTTCGAGCACTTTTCCTTCTTCATTACTGTAATTCCAGTCTGGCACGAATCTCCTTAATGTTTTTTGCCATTTGGACAAGCATCGTATGCGAAATCATCTGCGTAAGCTTTGCACTTAAATTTATCGTTACTTCACTCATTCCGACTTCGCCTTTACTATAATAAAACAAAGGTAACTATTCAGCACCCGTTTAAGGTGCACTGATTTTTGGGCAAAACGTAGA
>JAUNON010000128.1 GCA_030537145.1 Lachnospiraceae bacterium
TTTTTGCAGACCTTCCGGCTTTTTCTTTTATCCAGACGGAGGTGAAATAGATTATGAAGAAACAGAACAAAAAGAAAAGAAAGGGATTGGAGATCAGCAGGATGCGCTGCCCTTATTGCGGAGCGCCGGTGATTTATCGGAGTGCGGACGGTATTTATCGTGATAACAGCAACGGGACTATGCTGTATGTGTGCAGCCATTATCCGCAGTGCGATGCCTATGTCCGGGTTCATGCTGGAACTAATATTCCTGTGGGGACAATGGCGAACCATGAACTGCGCACTCTGCGGCGGACGGCCCATCATTATTTCGATCAGCTCCACCAATCCGGTATGATGAGCAAACAGGACGCCTACCAGTGGCTGGCGGATCTGATTTGCGCACCATTATCGCAGGCTCATATCGGGTATCTGGGCGAGTATTACTGTAAGCAGGTGATCGAGGAAAGCCGGAAGCTACTGGAGCAGCGAAATTCTAAGAGAAAGGGATACCCGTTTCGGGAAATAGAAGGAGGTGCGGCCGTATGCTTTTGACAGCAGAACAGCAGAGGAAGGTCGAAGATAATGTCGGCCTGGTACATAGGGTTATCCATGACAGGCTCCATGTTCCCTACCAGATCGGAATTTTCGGTTACGATGATTTCTTCCAGATCGGTTGTATCGGGCTATGCAAGGCGGCGGTGACTGATAAGGGCGGTACTTTTTCGACCTACGCCTACCGGCTGATTTGGAATGAAATTTGCGATGCCCTGATTTCTGCAACAAGGCGGCAGGTAAAGGAGTTTGCCTGTGATGAGCTTCCATACATACCGGCAGAGCAAGAGTTTTCAGAGGAGCAGGTGAATGTCCGGACGGATTTGGAGCAAGTGTTGAAGCAAGCCAAGGCAGAGGCTCCACCTTCCACTGTCAAAGGCATTGAGGCCATGAAGCTGATGGCGGAGGGATATACCAGCCGGGAGATTGGCGAGCAGATGGGCGCATCGGACAAGCTGGTCTGCGCATGGGTATCCAAGGCAAGGAAGTTCCTAAGGAACCAGCCGGAGGCAAAGGCACTGGCTGCAGCCTATCATATCGTACTGTGAAAGAAAAATAAAGGGATGCTGAGAATCGTTTGATTTTTGGCATCCCGCTTTTTTTGTTTGGAGGTCATCATGATAAAGAATTGGAAGCTTGTAAGGAGATGGGCGGTGCCGGTAATGGTTATGATTGCCATATTTTTGCTCATGAAGTTTGTATTTTTATTTGGGTATGTGCCTACTGAATCCATGGAGCCGACCCTGCCGCGGGGGAGTTATATCATAGGCATCCGGGTACATGCTTCTCTGGAAACGGGGGACGTGATCATTTTTGAGTATGGCGGGAAGCTGCTGGTAAAGCGTATTGCTGCAGTATCCGGAGATATCATAAACCTGGATGAGCTGACCTATATGGCAAGTCTGGAGCAGCCGGATCGGGAAGATAAGACCTTGATGGTACCAGAAGGCTGCTATTTTGTGCTGGGAGATAATACACAAAACTCTTACGATTCCCGATACTGGGACGATCCCTTTGTGAGGGAGGCGGATATTGTAGCAAAGCTTGTTTGGCCGTCCGGACAGCCTTACGGCAGAGAGAGGAAATATCAGCAGCCATAATCTTCCTCGTCCAAGCCCGCAAAGAAGTCGTCGTAGCTGCATCCATAAATTTTACGCAGGGCGATCAGTACACTAATACGGATATTCAGCTCTCCTGATTCATATTTTTCGTATGTGCTTCTGCCGATATCACAGTTACGCCGCTGCAGTTTGGCACATAGCTTTTCCTGTGATAGCCCGTGTTCCAATCGAAGGCTGCGCAGATTTGCGCCCATGTTACGGTCGCGCCTTAGTTTTTGTTCCATCCGAATCACTCCACTTCCCTTTTTGTCTGCATGAGTCTTTAAAAGTTGACCAGTATAGGTTGCAATTTTCTATATTGTATGCTAGACTAAATCAGAATATTGACCGTGATACTGGTCTAAATGGAGATGTATATAGATGAACATGAGAAAAATATACCGGAAGGTTGCCAAAGCACATAAGGCATCTGTGGAAGAAGTCAGACGGGAGATGCAGTATGCTATTGAACAGGCATGGAATAACCCGGAGAAAACCTCGGAGAACATCGCCATGCAGAGGAAGATATCTCCCGACGGCTCTGTTCCAACACCGGATGTTGTTATAAAAGCACTTGCGAAAGAACTCGACGCTTACAAATGAATTTTGGGTTTAATCGCTATACACAAAGTCTGTCTGAAGGAAAATTTGGATGATGTGAGTTTTACACGAATAGTAGCTTCCCTGCTGTTTTTATCAAAAGGATAGTGCGTCAACAAAGAGCAACTCATTGTTTGTTGTGTACGATGGCTTTTTTAGCAGCAGGGAAATCGACGATGATACAAAAAGGTATCAGTGGATGTTCCGACAGCTTCTTGCCAGCAATGGCTTTACTTCTACCGTTTGGTGCAGTAAAAGGAAAAGGTGTGTAAAGTACAGGGAAAAGCCCGCCATCGTCCAGGGTTTTTCAGGAATAACCATTACGAGTTGATACGACAAAAGGATACAATGTAAAAAAAGAGAGTGTTCTGCTTAGTGAAATTTGAGTAGGACACTCTCTTTTTGTTTGTTGACTAAAATATTTGGGGTTTCAGGAAATATGTTGCCCATACGGCCGGATAGAATCATACGGATGATTCCGCTGGTATCTTTGCGGAATTGGGTACAATATGAACAACACATTGTTGTGTTCATATTGATTCTACAGGAGGAAACGAAAATGGGAAACAGGGTATTAAAAGAAGAAACCATGAAAGCATTCCGCACTTATCTGCTGCGGGAGGAGAAAAGTGAGGCGACGACAGGCAAATACCTTCGGGATGCACGTGCCTTTGCCGTTTTTGCGGGAAACAGTGAAGTGACAAAGGAACTGGTCATGGCATGGAAGGAATCCTTGGCGGAAGGAGGATATACAGCCAGATCCATCAATTCCATGCTGGCAGGAGTCAACAGCCTGCTGTGCTTTCTGGGGCTGGAGAACTGTAAGGTGAAAAACCTGAAGTTCCAGCGCCAGACCTACTGCCCAGAGGAAAAGGAACTGAGTAAGGCGGAATATCTACGGTTGCTGGATGCGGCAAAGGATCAGCCCCAGCTTCAGCTGGTCATGGAAACTATCTGCGGCACCGGCATCCGGGTGTCGGAACTACAATTCTTTACCGTGGAGGCTGTTCAGGCAGGAAAAATCGAGATCAGCAACAAGGGCAAGACACGCACCATCCTGATTCCGGGAAAACTGAAAAAGAAGCTGCTGGACTGGGCGAAAAAGAACGGAATCCAAGAAGGAACCATTTTCATCACGAAAAACGGGAATCCTCTGGACCGCAGCAACATCTGGGCGAAGATGAAGAAGCTGTGCCAGGCGGCGGGCGTGGTCGCTAGCAAGGTGTTCCCCCATAACCTACGCAAGCTGTTTGCCCGAATGTTTTACAAGATTGAAAAGGACATCGCAAAGCTGGCGGATCTTTTGGGGCACAGCAGCATCAACACGACCCGCATCTATATCATGACCACCGGTACGGAGCATTTGCGCCAGATGGAGCGGTTAGGACTGGTGCTATAGACGGGCAAAAAAATACCACGAAATGTTAATT
>JAUNON010000011.1 GCA_030537145.1 Lachnospiraceae bacterium
GCCAGACGATCCAGCTTTGCCTCCAGTTGTCTGCGGCCATACTCCAGCCAAGAAAAAGTGCAGTCAGCAGAATCCAGTAGATTGCAGAAATGGGTCCAAGCTTCACCCTTTTGATTTTTTTCTGTCTGGTATAATCTCCCTCTTGGAGCAGCTTTTGCATACTTTCCCACACAATTCCCACCAAGATCATACACCCTGCCCCAATACCTACCAGCAGCAGGGTAATGCTTAGCATCAAGACCAGCAGCAGATCGTTTTCTGAAATTGCCATGCCGGCAAACAAGGGAACTGCTGCAAGAATGCAGACGCAAATGCCGATAACTGTCTGACGGTTATATTTGTCATGATACCTTTTCTGACGCTCCTTTACCATGCCGTCCACGCCGTATTCTGTTTCGAATACCTCCTTTTCCAGATACTCATATTTTCCTGTCTTTAATCCGCTGGATACAAACAAAGCTACGGCAGCAGCCACCAGTAAAAGCATTACGGTCAATCCGATCCCTGC
The DNA here is from genome assembly GCA_030537145.1 of Lachnospiraceae bacterium. Taxonomy (GTDB): domain Bacteria; phylum Bacillota; class Clostridia; order Lachnospirales; family Lachnospiraceae; genus Merdiplasma. Next base: position 509 of record JAUNON010000011.1, read on the forward strand.
AGCAAAATTCTCGGAAATGCCATACCGTCCGGTATCCGATGCCGCCCCCAGCAGCAGAAGGCATATGGGCGATATTACACATAGAAATACTCCCGCGGTGATCGGTCTTGCCGTACTTTCTTTCACCCTAAGAAATTCATTTGCTTCTTCCATAGAGACACGCCGCACCGCTCCCTGCCCCGTCATTTCCTCCAGTCCAAAATCATTTGCTGTATATTCTGGCTCTCCCAGCTCATCCCGCAGCAGATAGTCCGTACTGACACCAAAGATCCGGCTCAACTGCAATATTTTTTCCAGATCCGGAACCGACTGGGCTCCCTCCCACTTTGACACCGACTGCCGTGACACGTGCATCTGCTCTGCCAGCTCCTCCTGGGACCACCCGTTCTTTTTTCGAAGCTCCATAATTTTATCCGCTAATATCATACCGCTTCTTTCTCTCCTCTCTTTCCAACCCTTTTTTGGATTCTTTTGTTTAGCCGAAAGCACTCTTAGCAGCTTCTATCTCAGAACTGCTGAGCCTATTGTATCAATTTCAGACGGTTGCATACCACCAATCAGGGCTGTCAATCTGTCAACCAGCGGTTGCAAAGCGGCTTTTTGCGCCGGATGCGTATTGCGCAGCAATAAAATACATCACGCATCCGTGCGCATCGTTGCACGAAAAAAGGGATCATCACCATCGGCAACAATCCCTCTGCACCATCTCTTTTATTTTTTTGCAGCTCTTCCTGTACCGTATTATCGAATCCGTTCGGGAAAACCAATCTTCTTCTGCACCTTGCGCAAGGTCTTGTTTGCCGTATAAGCAGCCCGTTCCGCATTGTTCTTGATAATACTGTCAATGTACGCCTTATCCTTCTCCAGCTCCCTGAAACGGATCTGCAGCGGCTCCAGCGCAGCCACTACCGCATCGCCTACCGCTTCCTTAAGCTGGCCGTAACCGCATCCTTCAAATTCCTTCACTGCCTCTTCCGCTGTCTTTCCGGTACATGCACAGTAAATATCCAGCAGATTCTTTATCCCCGGCTGCTCATCCCGGTACAGAATAATGCCTTCGGAATCGGTCACAGCACGCTTGCACTTTCTGCGGATCGTATCCGGATCATCCATCAGATAAATACTGGCATTGGGATTCTCATCGGATTTGCTCATTTTCTTTGAGGGATCCTGAAGGCTCATGATCTTCGCCCCCACCTTGCCCACATACGCCTCCGGAATCGTAAATACATCTCCGTAGATTGCGTTAAACCGCTGGGCAATGTCTCTGGTAATTTCCAGATGCTGCATCTGATCAATTCCCACCGGAACCACATCTGCCTGATAAAGGAGAATGTCCGCCGCCATCAGCACCGGATAGGTAAACAGGCCTGCGTTAATATTGTCCGCATGCTTTGCCGCCTTATCTTTAAACTGCGTCATCCGGTTCAGCTCACCCATGTAGGTGAAGCAATTCAAAATCCATGCCAGCTCTGCATGGCCGGAGACATGAGACTGATAGTAAATGCAGTTTTTTTCCGGATCAATTCCTGCCGCAATATATAAGGTCAGCAGCGCCCTGGCTCTCTTGCGCAGCACTGCCGGATCCTGCCGGACCGTAATCGAATGCAGATCCACCACACTGTAATAACATTCATACTCATCTGCCAGGCTTACCCAGTTCTTTAATGCCCCAAGATAATTCCCAAGCGTCAGGTTTCCGGTAGCCTGCATACCACTGAATAACACTTTTTTCCCGTTTATCATTTTTGCGCTCCCATCTGTGCCAAAATTCTTCTGTCCGCACTTATTTTCTTATAAATTCTATCATTTTGAAGATTTAAAGTCAATATATGGCACGCTTACATCGGATACCCTTTTAAATAATAGTCCCTAACAAAACGGAATAACTCCTGTTCTCCCCGTTTATCCAGAATTTTCAGCATTCCTTCCAGCTCCTTAGCCGTCTGCGGGTGCATCAACTGCCGGCTCTTTCCCCGCTCGAAATACCTCAGCGGTTCATGCTGGGTATAATCTCCCTTTAAGTAAATTTTAGAGGCCGCAATACGGTCCATCAGCATCTCCGCCACATATTTCCTGGGCATCTGTACCGGAACCACAGGAGGCTGTCCCGGAACGATTTTCTGAGAATAATCGGTCCAGAATTCAAAATGATGCCGGTTTCTTCCCTTGTGATGCATCCACGAAGAGGAATATCCCTTTTCTTCCCGCTCCCCGTTATTTGGGCTTCTCTTTCCGTCCTGATAATATTTACAGCCCATGAAAAACTCTGACGGCGTATATTTGGACATATCATGCATAATTCCCTGATAGTACAGCCCCACAGCAAAGCAATGCTGCATCACCTGAAGCTTATGCTCTGTAATCGTCCGAAAATGTCCCAGCGCTTTATCCAGAGTAATTTGCCCGTTTATTACCCTTTTTTGTGTGCTGCTAATCTGTCTTTTTTCCATTTTACTTCACTACCTTATTCTGATATGATTTCTGTTTCTGTTTTTTTCTGTTCATCCGAAGGCTTTGTTTTTTTCATTTCAGGCAAGCTCTCCGATACAAGCACCCGAACACTGCGTCCGGGAACCTCCATCTCTCTTCCCTGTATCAGCTTCAAACCATTTCCCTCTGTTTCAGGATCTCCCTTTGTGTCCGCCGTATCCAGCCTTAAGGACCAGGCCATACCCTCCGGAAGATTGGGCAGAGCCAGTGTCTGCGGATCCCAGTGAAAATTATAGGCTGCATAGACAAACTCCCGGGTCCCTGCATACATTCCGCAGTACATCAGACCCACATGCCGGTTCTGATATTCAAAAGCGCCATACCAGGCCCGGCTCCCATGACAGGAAAAATCCGGATATCCGCAGGAAAGCGTATCCGCCCCAAGCAATGGCCTTTCCATATGCAGAATACGGTGCTCCCTGCGGAACGCAATCAGCTTCTTTACAAAATCCGTCAGCTCACGGCCCGATTTTTCTTTGCTCCAGTCAACCCAGGTCAGCTCACTGTCGTGACAGTAGGGATTATTATTTCCCTGCTGGGAATTGCCGAACTCATCCCCTGCCAGCAGCATAGGCGTTCCCTGAGACAGCAGCAGCATGGCAAAGGCATTTTTCATCTGACGCAGACGCAGCCTGTTGATCATCCGTTTTTTTGTGGGACCCTCCGCCCCGCAATTCCAACTGTACTCACAGGCAGCCCCGTCTCTTCCCTGCTCTCCATTGGATTCATTATGCTTTTTGTCATAGGATACCAGATCCATCAGTGTAAAGCCGTCGTGGCCGGTAATATAATTCACCACCCCGCTGTCCTTAGGATTGTAGCGGACACGGTCCACAAAGCCGGATAGCTGATTTTCGTCCCCTTTTAAAAGCTTTCTGGCGGTTATTTTAAATCCCTCATTACATTCCGCCAGATTTCGGAAGTCATGCCCCCTTCCGGAAGGATAGATCCGGTCTGAAGGAAAATAGCCGGAAAGCAGCTTTGTTTTTCTCAGCACAGGATTTCCGGCCAGTTGATTCGCAGCCTCCTGATTCATCAGCAGTGAAAAACCGTCCACATGATACTCCTGCACCCACCAGGTCAGGCAATCACTTACCATATTCATGTTCAGCGGATCCGGAAATGCGAACTCCATCAGCACTTCTATTCCGTTTTCATGAAAGGTACGCACCATCGTCTTAAATTCCACATCCGGCTGCTTTGTTGCGCAGTAGGACTGCTTCGGTGCGAAATAAAAGCCCGGAACATAGCCCCAATAATTGATGCGGCCGCCCTTTTGATTTTCCACTTCCATCAGGGAAGTGCCGCAGCCCGGCTCCCTCATGATCTCATCGAATTCATAAGCCGGCATCAAAAGCACCTGATTCACTCCCAGCTCCTTCAAATAAGGCAGCTTCTCCTGCAAACCAAGAAAGGTTCCCTTATGCCGGACTCTGGAATTTTTCTGTTTTGTAAATCCCCTTACATGCAGGTGATAAAGAATCCCATCCTCATAAGGGATCCGCAGCGCTTTTTGATCTTCCTTCCAGTCAAATCCCTTCTTTACAAAGCCGGCCCGACGCTGATGCTCTCCCCTGTGCGCCCGGTCGCCGAATACCGGGCTTCCTGTTACCAGCCTGGCAGCCGGATCAACGACTACCTTCTGCCCGATGCGGAAATTATATTCGTATTTATCCGGTGCAATCGCCGCCTTCAGCGTGCGCACAACACCGGAATAACCGCTGTCCGGAAAGGGAATCTCCTCTGCAATCTCTTCCGTCCCCTTCCGGTATAAAATCAGGCTTACCGGCTCTTTTGACGGCGCTGCGGCAGAAAAAGTGATCCCGTCTTTCTCTGTCCATGCTCCCAGTCCCCGATATTTTCCTTCTGAAGCTAAAATTTTCTGTCTGTTCTTTTCTGACAACGCTTCTGTTCCCCTTCCCTCTACAAGTCAATATCCAATTCTACCGGACAATGATCTGAGCCAAATACTTCCGTATGAATTGCAGCCCCCTTAAGCTTCTCCTTCAGACACTCAGAAACGCAGAAATAGTCGATTCGCCAGCCTGCATTCTTCTCTCTGGCCTTAAAACGGTAAGACCACCAGCTATAGACTCCCGTCTGCTCCGGATAAAAATACCGATACGTATCAATAAAGCCCGCTTCCAGCATCGCCGTGCACTTTGCCCGCTCTTCATCCGTAAATCCGGCATTTTTCCGGTTTGTTTTCGGATTTTTCAAGTCTATTTCTTCATGGGCCACGTTCAGATCCCCGCAGAATACCACCGGTTTTTTCTCCTCCAGCTTCTTTAAATAGCGAAGGAAATCATCCTCCCATTTCATACGGTAATCCAGCCTGGCCAGCTCGTTCTGAGAATTCGGCGTATAAACCGTAATCATATAAAACTCCGGATACTCCAGCGTAATCACACGGCCCTCCTGGTCATGCTCCTCTATCCCTATGCCGTACGCAGCGGACAGCGGCTTTTGCTTTGTAAAAACAGCCGTACCGGAATATCCTTTCTTCCGGGCATAATTCCAGTATTGTTCGTATCCCGGCAGCTCCAGCTCGATCTGTCCCTCCTGCAGCTTGCTTTCCTGAATGCAGAAAATATCCGCATCTATTTCCTTCACAAAATCAAGAAACCCTTTTTGAATGCAGGCCCTTAGACCATTTACATTCCAGGAAATCATTTTCACAATCCCTTCCTCCTCTCCGCCTAAGAACCCGGCAGAAATACTTCAGCCGGGTAATCCATGATTAGTATAACATTTCTGTTTCCATTTTCCTACCCCAAGTTACAAATCTTTCGTAACAGTTCTTGCATTTTCCCCGTACATTTGATAAAGTGTATCCATATACAGGCAACGGGTTCTGCCTGGACAATCTGGAAAATAAAATGCGAGGTACGAAAAATGAGCGACAATAATTCATGCAGCGGCAACTGCTCCGGCTGTGACTCTAACTGTTTTACGGACGGCGAAAATGGCGCTACCGTCACATTAAATCTGGATGACGGTACGGATGTGGAATGTGCGATCCTGACCATTTATAAAGCGGCAGGCAGAGACTATATCGCACTGCTCCCTCTGAATGAAAAAGGGGAAAATGAGGACGGCGAGGTATATCTTTATCGTTTTACCTTAGGCGAGAACAGCGAACCGTCTCTGGAAAACATCGAAGATGATGAAGAGTATGAGGCTGCTTCCGATGGCTTTGACCAGTGGCTGGATGACCAGGAGTTTGATGACCTGGTCTATGAAGAAGAGGAATCATAGGAGCCGGAAGCCGGGACAGGCAAATAGGTATGCAGCTTATTCCGGAAAATCAAACACTTCCAGAAAGCTGGAGGGCTCCAGGCGCTTTCCATAGCGCTCTTTGATGTAAAACAAATGCAGGCGTTTTTTTGCGCGGGTCATGCCCACGTAAAAAAGACGCCTTTCTTCTTCTATATCTGCCGCCAGATAGGCCTTCCGATGGGGAATCACTTCCTCATTCACATCCAAAATAAAGACCTCCTCGAACTCCAGCCCCTTCGCACTGTGGAGCGTGGAGAATACAACGGCATCCTCATCCTTTGTATCCTTTCGCCTTTGTTCCTCCAGCGTACGCTGATACTCCTCCACATGGGAAAACCAATCCCGAAAGGTTTTAAAATTTCTGGCGCTTTCCTGCAGCTCCTCCAGTACCTCCAGCAGCTCCTCTGCCTTCAGCTTCCGCTGTCCGGCATATTCCTTCAAATAGGATTCATAATCCATGCCATGGCGGATAAAATTGACGGCCGCATAGGGCATCATCCGTTTCATGCGCTCTAAATTTTCCTCCAGCAGATCCAGCCGTTCCACCATCCAGGGCTTCTCCTCATACCACATACGCAGCCGGTCAAAAGAAATCCGGGGTTCGTCCACGCATTCCCGGCTGATATACCTGGTTGGCCGGTTCATAATCTGAAGGAAGTCCTTCCGCTCCCGAATCCCCATTGCCAGGCGGATATAAGCAAACACATCCTTTGCAATCCAATGTTCATACAGGCTGGGCATCGTATCCCGCATCCGGAAGGGGATCTGGAATTCCATCAGCTTTTCCGCAAAAAAACGGCCGCCCACATTCGTCCGGGTCAATACGGCTATCTTATGATAAGGAACTCCTCTTTTTACGGATTCCCGGATGCATTTGATCAGATAACCGGCTTCCCGCTCCTGATTGGAAAGACAGCGGATCTCTACCGGTTCTCCCTCCTCTTGCGTGCAATGGATCTCTTTGGAAAAACGGTTTTTATTTTCCCGAATCACCTGCTGGGATGCCTGCACAATCGCTTTTGCGGAACGGAAGTTCTGATCCAGCACCACCACCTCCGCCTTAGGATAATCCTTTGGAAAGCTGCGCATAATCTCCGGCTTCGCCCCCCGGAACCGGTAAATGGACTGATCATCATCGCCTACGATAAACAGATTGTCTTGGGGCGCTGCCAGCATTCTGGCTATCTGATACTGAAGCGGATTAATATCCTGAAATTCATCCACCAGAATATACCGGAAACGCTGCTGCCACTGTGCCAGAATATCGGGCCGCTGCCGGAAAAGCTCATAGCAATAAACCAGCATATCATCAAAATCAATCCGGCCGCTTCTTCTGAGACGCTCCTGATAACCCAGATAAATCTTCCGGAAGGCGTCCTCAGAGCAGGTTGTGGAATAATAATGCTCCAGCCGGATCTGCTCATTCTTTACCAGGCTGATCTCTGCCGCCAGCTCCGAAAGGAATTCCTTTTCATCCTCATGCTCCAGCTTCAGTTGAGAAGTCAGCTCCGATAGAATCTGATATTTCTGAGTCTCCTTCAGAATATTTTCTGCCGTATAATGATACGCATATTTTAAAATCTGGAAAAAAACCGCATGAAAAGTCCCAAACGTCACACGGCTTTTGGCGCCCATAAGGCGTTCAAAGCGCTCCCGCATCTCGACGGCAGCAGCCTTTGTAAAGGTGATGACCAGAATCTCCTCCGGCCGGACCCCCAACTGCTCCATCAAATATTTTGTTCTATTTACAATAACAAGGGTTTTTCCGGAACCAGGGCCTGCCAATACCATGGCAGGCCCCTTTCCATGGGCGATAGCCCGTGATTGTGCTTGTGTAATATGCATGATGCTCCTAGTTTTCTAACAATTCGATCGCCTTCTGAAAACGAAGAAGAGTTTCTTCTTTTCCGATCACTTCCATGATCTCCGTAGCGCCTGCAGGGGTATTCTGCTTTCCGGACACAGCTATCCGCACGGGCCAGATCACAAATCCTGCCTTATATCCCTTCTCGTCCGCATAGGTCTTTAGCACACTGTAAAGGGCGTCATTGCTGTAATCCTCCTGCGCCTCCAAAACCGGAAGCAGATCCTTCAACACTTCCAGCGATTTTTCCGAGTTGGTTTTCCACTTCTTATTCGTGTAAAGAGCGGTGTCATATTCCGGCAGCGCCTCAAAGAAATCGATCAGTCCGGCAATATCCGGGAAAATCTCTATACGGCTCTTTACCATCAAAGCGATTTTCTTCATGTCATAATCCTTTGTAATCACTTCCCGGAGATAGGGAAGAGCCATCTCATAGAACCGGTCAAACTCCATCGCCTTAATATACTCACCGTTCATCCATTTCAGCTTCTGAATATCAAATACTGCCGGAGACTTGCTCATATGGCGGTAATCGAAGGCTTTCACCAGCTCTTCCAGAGAAAAGATTTCCCGATTATCCTCCGGGCACCAGCCCAGCAGCGCCACATAATTTACAATCGCCTCCGTCACAAATCCCTGCTCCAGCAGATCCTCGAAGGAGGAATGACCGCAGCGCTTGCTCAGCTTACGATGCTCTTCGTCGGTGATCAGCGGGCAATGCACGTATACCGGAACCTCCCAGCCGAAGGCATGGTATAAACGGTTGTACTTGGGTGCAGAGGAAAGATATTCATTTCCCCGAACCACATGGGTAATTCCCATCAGATGGTCATCCACCACGTTAGCAAAATTATAGGTGGGATATCCGTCGGATTTAATCAGAATCATATCATCCAGCTCCGCATTTGGAACCTCGATTTCACCGTAGATCTCATCCACAAACTTCGTGGTGCCCTCCCGGGGCACATTCTGACGGATCACATACGGAATACCCGCTGCCAGCTTTTCCTCAATCTCCTCCTTGGACAGATGCAGGCAATGCTTATCGTAAACCACGATTTCCTTCCCTGCCACCTCCTGCCGCAAGGACTCCAGCCGCTCCTTATCGCAGAAGCAATAGTAAGCCTCTCCCTTCTCGATCAGCTCTTTGGCATATTTCAGGTAAATTCCCTCCTTCTGGCGCTCACTCTGCACATAGGGTCCCACACCGCCGTCCTTATCCGGCCCCTCATCATGAAGCAACCCGGTCTTTTCCAGTGTGCGGTAAATAATATCAACTGCTCCCTCCACATAACGCTCCTGATCGGTATCTTCAATCCGCAGCATAAAGCATCCGTCCTCATGCTTCGCAATCAGATATGCATACAATGCAGTTCTTAAGTTTCCCACATGCATCCGGCCTGTGGGGCTGGGCGCAAATCTTGTTTTTACGTTTGCCATTTTTTCATTCTCCTTCATTATCCTAAATCATTATTTCTGTCTAACTTTTTCCGTGCAGCCCGGTACATCGTTCTGATGGGCCGCTGCAAAACGCCTCGTACAAATGGTTCCTACCGGAATTCAATCTGTTTTGATATACTCAATGCCAGAGTCATCTCCGCCATCAAAAATACAATGGACGTCCCTCCGTAGCTGACAAAAGGAAGCGTAATGCCGGTGGTGGGAATCAGATTAATTACCACCGCAATATTTAAAATTACCTGCAGCGCAATATGTACAAAAATCCCGGACGCAATCAGTGAGCCCAGCAGATCCGGCGCATTCTGCGCAATAAAGAACAGCCTGTACAGCAAAAAAACAAACAGCAGAATAATCATGGCCGCACCAAATACGCCCAGCTCCTCACAGATGATGGCAAAGATCATATCATTCTGGGCCTCCGGCACCGCCCCCAGCTTCTGGGCACTGTTTCCCAGGCCCTTGCCGAAAAAGCCGCCTGAGCCAATGGCATACAGCCCCTGCATCACCTGATAGCCGCCTTCGCTGGAATATGCCTCCGGATCCAGCCAGACCAGGATTCGTCTCAAGCGGAAGCTTCCTCCCGTAGCAGCAGTACTTGCCACCATCCATACCACCAAACCAGCCGCAACTGCTATGATCGCCACGGCAATCACAAAAGGCACCGTTTTCGGATGGACAATGAAAATCAGAACAGCCGTAATTCCGGCAATTATGATCGCCGTGCTTAGATTCTGGGTAAAAACATACGTGCACAGCGCCGCAAAGCCTCCAATGCCAAGCACGATCACCGGTGCTTTCCATCCCCGCATATGATTCCCGATCTGTATGATCACACAGGGTAAAAACATAATCACCGCCAGCTTTGCCAGCTCTGCGGGCTGAAAGGAGATAGGGCCGAAATAAATCCAGCGCTTCGCTCCGTTTACCTCCCGTCCGATAAATTTTGTAGCAATCAGCAAGACAATCGAAATCAAATATATATAATAAGAAAAACGAGCATAAAAATGATAATCAAACTGAGAGAAAAACAGCAGTGCGCCAAAGCATACAATGCTGATCACTGCCTGCCGGGTAAAAAAGTACGTACTGTTCCCTTCATAATTCACCGAAGCCTCGTAAGCGCTGGTGCTGTAAAGCATCACCAGCCCGAAGCAGGTCAGCAGAATAACTGCAGCCAGAAGATTATAGTCGTAATAATCCCTGCCCACTCCGCTCTTCTTTTTTCCCGATATTTTCCGAAGGCCGCTGCCATTCGGACGCTGCGCCGTATTCCAATCCTTTGCCATATCATCCCAGCTTTCTTAAGTGCGTCCCTGCCGCATAAACCATACTATAACACATTTTCTATTATATTTCCACCCATTTTCTCCATTGCCGCTCATGCGTAACAGTTTAGCCCAGGGCTTTGCAGCCAGTGCAAAGCCCTGGGCTGGACTGTTACGTTTACGCCTCCTTCCACCCGGTATTTTCATACGGTATGCATGAAAATACCGGGAACGGCTCTTCTTTGAAAAACCGCCTGAAGTACAGCTTAACCACAGGCTTTTGCTGCCTTTCTGCTTTTTTCTTTTCTATTTGTCACAGGGAGGGCAGGAAACCGGCGCATCAAAGCTGAGATTAAATGCATAGAAATTCTTGCTGTCCAGTTCATCCTGCACGGAGCGAAGCGCTTCCCCGAAGCGTACCTCTGTAAGCGGAATCTCCCGGCGGCGCAGCTTTTCCGAAAGAATGCCCGGCTATGTTCCGCAGGCGCAGCGGTGCATCTTTCGTCCGCCTCAAACACTTCCGGCTTTACAACCGGCCGCCATGAAATTCAGATATTCCAGAAAATCAGGATCTCATTTTCCCCTATCTCGATCCTGTCTATGAGAATATCCGCAATCCTCTGTTTATCCATCAGCTCCAGATCCTTCCATTTGTTTATATAATCGGTGATCCGATCTCTTTCTCCGGCGGCATGATTTGCAGCTCCTTCTGCGATTTTCTTTTTCAGCTCCTGTTTTTCCGCATCCGCAGCCTCTATGCGCTCATTAATATATCCCATTAATGTTTCATTCGCAAAAGTTACCCTGTTCAGCAGATTTTCAATCTCTCTCTCCAGCTCTGCTATTCGGATTTCGTATTCCTTTGTTTTTGGATCCTTCTGCTTCCTTTCATCCGACAGATAACCAAAATTCTCCAGCTCTTTCTTAATCTGATTTAAAATATAATTTTCAAACTCAGCAGCGTAAATGGTATGTCCTGCTCCTTTGCATTTCACTGCGTACCGGGCCCCGCTGCACTGGAAATATCTCCCGGCCTTCGCAGACCCGGATTTCGTAACCTGATATGCATACCCGCATTTTTTACACTTCAGCTTCCCCGTCAGCCAACTGCGGGTTCCGCAGCGTACCGTTGCCAGCTTACGGTTCCTCATAATCTTTTGTCTGCAAATAAGCCATACCTCTGAATCAATCACACCTGCGTGCGGTGCCAGAACCACATCCCGGCCCTTCAGGTCATACTGCTTGGACTTCTCCCCGGATCCGTCCTGTCCTTTATATAGAAATAATCCATTTGTACCTGCATAATCGGCAGCCGGATTTATAAGATTGGCCCCGTTTTCAGCATAGAAGCGGTATACATCCGCATCCGCCTTTACATACACCGGATTCCGGATGATTTCTGAAATTCTGGCCGTATTCCATGGGGCTTTGCTCCGTGTAGTAAGAAAACCGGCATCGATAAGAGCACGCATGGCATCCCCCAGCGTACTGGCGGGTCTGGAATAAGTTTTGTAGATTATTTTGATCTGTTCCATTTCCTGCGGATCTGGAACAAATTTGGAGGTATGGATGCCATCTATGACGGTATCCTCCAGCTTAAATCCGTACGGAACCCGGCCTCCCATATAGTATCCCTTATGGCTGCGGCTGTAATAAGCATCGGTCACACGCAACTGAATCGTTTCACGCTCCAACTGCGCAAACACAACCGCAATGTTCAGCATTGCCCGCCCCATGGCTGTGGAAGTGTCAAACCGTTCTGTACAGGAAAGGAATTCCACCTGATTCTCGGCAAAGATCTCCATCATTTTTGCAAAATCCAAAACAGAACGGCTGATGCGGTCAAGCTTATATACGATCACCCGCCCTATTCTATCTGCCTTTATCTCATCCATAAGTCTGCCGAAATCCGGACGATTGGTGTTTTTTCCGGAAAAGCCCCTGTCAGAAAATATTTCCACCTCCTCTCCGAAGGCCTCCCGTCTGCAGGCCTCTATCTGCGTTTCAATGGAAATACTGTCTTTTTTATCAATGGACTGCCTTGCATAGATTGCAGTAACCGGCATTTCGATCTCCTTTTACTGATATTTTTTAAATATCTCATAAAGACTTCTTCTTGCTTCCGATACTGCTTTTTCCGATTTTTCCGGATGAATATTCTTGATTTTAAAAAAAGTCATGCATTCCTTTCTTTCGGACATACGATAACCGCCTTTTTTGTAAAACCTATTCCATTTTCATTTTGTCCTATGACAAAAAATTCCCCATTTACCGTATGTACGATCTGATATGCATCGTCCCGACATGGAAAAACCGTTACTGTTCAGACAGTACCTGAGCACTTAGCTGCTCAGGTACGTAAGAACGTGATTCAGGTGTGAGCAGGCTCCTTTTGCGAAGCAAAACTTAAAATGAGCCTGCGAATCGTTACTGGAACGAGGTACGAGTGAACAGTAACGAAAAACCCTCACGGTCATACGTTTCAGACAGTGAGGGTTCCCCTAGCCGCTCAGCGCTTATCGCCTTCTTTTCGCATTTCGCAGCATAAATACTGCCAACACGGCAATGACGCACACGATCACGATCCATGCCCATACCGGCACATCATAGATATTAAAACAGCGGACGCTGATCCACATCTGATTGATGGCTTCATTCTGTTCATCATCAAAATACACCATGATTGAAGATCTTGCAATGGCTTCCTGTGAGGGATACTGAGCAGATAGCTGTCTGTTTGACTGCTCGGCAGGCGCCGTAATGATATAATCTCCGCTGCCCTCCTCCTCGGTGAAAAAGTATGAGATGTCATAATCTATCACCTCTTCTTCCTCTTCATCCGCTCCGTAGCACCAGTCGGCATATTCAAAAATGCGTTCATCCTCGCCTCCGGAAATAACCGAAGTATAACCAATGTAGTACATATTGCGGATTACATTATCCGGCCTGGAGTTAAAATTAATAAATGCCTCCGCAGCATGCTGCTTTGCCGCATCATTGCCGATGCCGCTTTTGAGCATAACCCATCCGTCAAAATAGATATTGGTAGATTCCTGCGGAACCGCAAAGGCCAGGGTGAAATCGTCCTCATCCGCCTGATCCATGGTATACACCGCATCCCCGGACCACTGGTAGTTGGCAGCCACCTTTCCCGTCACCATGTCCGCCTTTCCCGAATCGGTCTCAAAGGAATAGGCATTTTTTTTCACATCCTGCAGATAATCCTGCACCAATGCAATCGTCTCCGGGGAGGTATCATTCATCTCCTCTTCCAGCCTCCTGGAATAATCCGGATCCTCCAGAAATTCCTGTGACGTCAGCAGCTCTGATTTCAGCGCTCCCACTGCCGCAAAATACGAATCCCGCACATTATCTTTGATTGTGACCTGCCGGTAATAGGCCGGATCATCTAAGATTCTCCAACTGGATGCATCCTCTTCGGATACCAGTTCCGGATTATAGACAATTCCCGTGATCCCCCACATATAACCGGCAGCGTATTTTCCCCACGCCTCTCCGTTGATCTCATTTTCCGCAAAAATCGAACGAATATAGGGCGACACACCGTTCATATAATAATTGTTCTCATCCTCCGTATCGAAAAACGATTCTGACAGCGGCACCAACCGTCCCTGTGCCATCAGCTTCATGATCATATATTCCGACGGACACACCAGATCATACACATCTCCCAGCGTAAGCATATTGTACAGATCCTCGTTTGTTCCAAACGTGGAGTATTCCACATGAACCCGGATACCGTAGGTTTCGTAATACCACGTTTCGAAGTCCTCCACCATGGAATTCACACCAATGATATCGCCGCTGTCCAGGTCGATAGCCTCTTCCTCGTCCCAGCCGCCCAGGTCGATGTATTCTTCCCAGTTGCAGACTCTTAAAGTCACCTCCGGTACATTTGCCGGGCTTTCGCTCTCCGCCGCAGCCCCGGCCGGCAGACTGATGCCCATCACGATACTGCTCAAAAATGCAGCAAGTATTTTACCGTTTCTTTTCTTCATCATACCTCTGCCCTTTCTGACGTCTCCTTATTCGCCTGTAGATTCATCAGCGCCACAAACAGGATGACCACAAGAAAAATCACCGTAGACAATGCCCACAAGGCGGTCTTAATCGTAGTCTGGGAACCCTTTGTGGCATTTACCACATAGGTACTGATGGTATCAAAAGTAGCCGGCTTTGTATACGTTGCCACAAAGTAATCGTCCAGCGAAAGCGTAATCGCCAGGGCAAATCCAGACACAATACCCGGGAAAATCTGGGGAAGCACAACCTTCCGCAGCGCCGCAGCCGGAGTTGCGCCCAGATCCAGCGCTGCCTCATAAATGCTGGAATCCATCTGCTTCAGTTTAGGTATCACCGACAAAAATACAAAAGGCGCACATAAGGTCACATGCCCGATGATCAACGGCACAAAGGTATCTTTACTGATGCCAAGCACCACCACAAGCAGAATGCAGACGGAAAATCCAGTCACCACATCCGCATTCACTACTGGCACCTGATTCATCGTGGAAATGGCGGAAGATACTTTTTTCCCACTGTAAAAAGAACCGATGGCTCCCATGGTTCCAAGAACCGTAGCAAGGACCGCAGAGGAGGCTGCCAGTAAAAGCGTTCCTACGATCATATCCCTCAGCTCAGGGGTCGTAAGTAAGGTCACATAATTATGCAGAGAAAATCCGCGTATCGCACCAATCTGAGTGGCATCTGTAAAGCTGTACACTGCCAGAACCAGAATCGGCAGATACAAAAAAAGCAGCACAAATACGATTACCAAACCTTTCCATGCTTTTTTCATCATAACAGAGCACCTCCTCTTGGATTCTCTTCCTCCTCCGCCCCTCTGGTCAGCAGCGTAAACAGGCAGATGATCACCAGCAGTATCAGTGCGATCATAGAACCGCCGTTCCAGTTATATGCCGCAAAATAGCTTCCGATCAGGCTTCCCATGATATAAGTGCTGTTATACAGCATATCCAGCACGACATAATTTGTCATTGCCGGCAGAAATACCATGGCAATGCCGCTGACGATTCCCGGTACGGAAAGCGGCAGCGTTATTTTCAAAAACGCCTCTGCTTCGCTGGCTCCCAGATCTCTGGCAGCCTCCAGCAGCGGTTCATCCAGTTTCACGATCGTATTATAGATCGGCAGGATCATAAAGGGAAGGAAATCATACGTCATACCAATTACTGCATTTGCAAACGGATAATATGCCAGATTTCCCTCTATCAGCGTCAGGATTTCTTTCAAAGCCGTAATACGCAGCGAAAAGTTGATCCACATAGGCATAATAAAGATCATCACAATCACGGATTTCGCCTTCAGCCTGCTCTTTGCCAGAATATAAGCCGTAGGATAAGCCAGCAGCAGACACACAGCCGTAGTCGTTACGGAAACAGCAAAGCTGTAGCACAGCGTTCCCAGCGTATTGGGATTTGCAAAAAACCCGGTCAGGTTTGCCAGCGTAAGCTGTCCCTGCCCATTGGTAAAAGCGTAGTAAATCAGCACAAACAGCGGCGCCACCACAAAAAGCACCAGAAAGAGCGCATAAGGGATACCCAGGCTTTTTCTGGAAAATGAAATTTTACCCATTTATCCCCCTCCTTATCTCTTAACCGAAAAGGTCATCTTCTCTACCGGCATAATCAGCCCTACCTGGTCGTCCATATTCCACAGATATTCATCATTTACCACAAAATCCTGCCCCAGCTCCGTGTGGATTACATAACTGTAATGGTCGCCCTTATAGATCAGATTGCTGATATATCCCTGTATCAGCCCTTCGTCCTGATGATCCGTCATTTTGATATCATTGGGGCCGATGGCCGCCATCACTTTCACCTTGGCCGGATCGATCTCTTCTCCCGCCGCATCCACCAGCGTTCCGCTCTCCGTCCGTTTGCTGCCCTTAATAATTTTCGTCAGACTGGTATCCAGAACGGTATCGTTGTACTCCAGCCTGTGATTTTTATTGATCTCCACCGCAAAAATATTCGTATGATCCTCTGCAATCATAATATGGATGTTATCCGGCTCAACCCTTATCCCCACAGGGTCGCCCGGCTTTGCTGATTTTACCGACTGGATCACCATTTCATTTTTGCCGGACGTTACCGTGATCTCATAATGCATGCCCTTGAAGATTACGGAAGTTACCACGCCCTTGATGGTGCCCTCCTGAGGCGCCGTCAGTATCACATCCTCCGGACGTACCACCGCCGTAATATGAGTTCCTTCCTCCACATCATCCACGCAGTCAAATTCTCCGCCGCAGAAACGCGCCTTCAGTTGTCCGGTCATAATCCCGTTAAAGATATTACTGTCACCGATAAAATCCGCCACAAAGGCATTTTTCGGTTCATTATAAATATCCTCCGGCGTGCCGATCTGCTGTGTTTTTCCCTCAGACATCACCACGATCTTATCGGACATGGTAAGCGCCTCCTCCTGATCGTGCGTTACATAAATAAAGGTAATGCCCAATTCCTTATGCATGGCCTTCAGCTCAAGCTGCATCTCTTTGCGCATCTTTAAATCCAATGCGCCAAGAGGCTCATCCAAAAGCAGGATCTCCGGCTCATTGACCACAGCTCTGGCAATGGCAACTCGCTGCTGCTGCCCTCCGGACAGGGTAGAAACCTTACGTTTTTCAAAGCCTTCCAGATCCACCAGTTCCAGTACCTTTTTTACTTTTTTCTCTATTATGTCTTTGGATATCTTTTTTTGTTTCAGGCCAAATGCAATATTTTCAAAAATATTCATATGAGGAAACAAAGCGTATCGCTGAAACACCGTGTTGATCGGCCGCTTGTTAGGCGGAAGATTTGTAATGGGTTTTCCATTCAACAAAATTTCTCCTTCTGATGGAATATCAAATCCTGCAATCATGCGCAGCGTTGTAGTCTTTCCGCATCCGGACGGGCCTAAAAAGGTCACAAATTCTCCCCGCTTTACTTCCAGATTGAAATCTTCCACTGCATGGAAACCATCCTCAAAGGTCTTGGTAATGTGCTTTAATTCAATAATGTTTTCTCTCTGTTCCATCCTGACTCCCTCTCCATTCTTCCAAAATCATACTTCGCCAAACACGCCCTGGGCGCCTGCCGCTGCTTCTCCCTTTCATTTCCGCTCCTTGTGGAGCCAAAACCTTTAAAACATAGGCGGGGTACTCACCCATATAAATTTTGCAGGGCGGCTGCCGGGATTTTCAATGCGATGCTTACGCTTTGCCGGATAATAAAAGCTTTCTCCTGCCTTCACATGATAAACCTGATCCCCAAGATACAGGCTCAGTTTCCCGGAAATTACATACCCGAATTCCTCTCCGTCATGGGGCTTATCTTCATCCAGACTCTGATGAGGCTGCACAGATACCAGCAAGGGCTCCATCTGGTATTTCTGGGCCGTCGGTACGATCCATTGAATGCTGTTTCCCACTTCATCCACTTTTTCAAAAAAACCTTCTTCCGTGAATACGATCTGCTCCTCCACTGCTTCCTTGAAAAACTCAGACGCTGTTGTTCCCAGACACTCGATCAGATCCAGCAGCGTAACCACCGAGGGGGAAACCTGTCCATGCTCCAGTTGGGAAATGAACCCCTTCGTCAGCTCCGTCCGGTCCGCCAGCTCCTGCTGCGTCAGCCCATTACGGTTTCGCAGATCCTTTATCTTTTTACCTATTTGGGCATTCACATAATCCAGTTCCATTGGTATAACGTCTCCTTCACTCTATTCTTCCGCTTCCTGAACTTTCATGCCTGCTTTGCAGGTACCACTAAAAATATAAGCCCACGGATTGCTCCGGACTTATATAGTAAACTAAAAATCACTTTTTACTAAACTCTTTCCTTAAAAAATTATACTATTCATAAACTTTTTGTCAACTATTAATGTTATTTTTCAGATGTTTTTTTCAGTAAAAAATGCCTTCGGCTTTCCCAACTGTTTACCGTATTTCGCATGGGATCCCCGAAGCGTTGGAAGTGAACGATCTCCCGCGCCCGCAGGAAACGGATCGGATCAGCCACCTCCGGATCCTTCACCAGCCGCAGGATATTGTCATACGTGGTGCGTGCCTTCTGTTCTGCAGCCAGATCCTCAAACAGATCCGTCAGCGGATCGCCCGTTGACTGAAACTGACTGGAGCTAAACGGCATTCCCGACGCTGCCTGGGGCCAGATGCCCACCGTGTGATCCACATAATACGGAGCAAATCCGGATTTTTCAATTTCCTCCGGCGTCAGATCGCGCGTAAGCTGGTGCACAATGGTGGCTACCATCTCCAGATGTGCCAGCTCCTCTGTTCCCACATCGGTTAATACAGCCATCGTGGTGCGGTTGGGTGCGGTATAGCGCTGTGACAAATAGCGCATGGATGCTCCCATTTCACCGTCCGGGCCTCCGTACTGGCTTATGATAATCTGAGCGATCTTCGCATTTGGGGTTTTGATGTTTACCGGATATTCCAGCCTTTTTTCATAATTCCACATATCTTAGCAGGCACCTCCTTCCCAGGGCCAGGGCTGATCGATCCACTGCCAGCGATTGCCATTGGTGATACTGGTACAGTCCATCGTCAGGGGGCCAAACAATCTGCCATATTCCTCCAATGCGGAATTCCGCTTTTGGCTCATCTCCCGATAAAACTCCAGTGCCTGCTGGTCATTGGGATGGGTATCTAAAAAAAGCAGGGTATCATAAGCGGCAAAACTGACCTCATTGATCTGCTGCAGCATTGCATTCCGGTCCATTTTATTTCGATCCATTGTACTCATTTCCTGGCACCTCCTTTTCCGCAGAATGGTTTATCTAAATCGGCAAAGATGGTGCCCATCCGAAGTCCTCTGCAAAGAGACACCGGCTGGCTCCACACCTGCACCGGCACGTAACCCATGGCAATCGGCCATTGAGAGCTCATCATACATTCCTGAGCTGTTCTAAGCATCGGCTGCTGCCCTGTCTGTAAGGATCTGGCAGAACAGTTTCCCCTGGAACACTGACCGGATACTTCTCTTGACGAGCTGCGCCGGTAATTGTAGCCGCAACCGTAAGAATACTGATTACTCATAGAAACTCCTTATAAATGAATTTATTTTATTTTATGGAAAAAAGAATAAATGGTGAGCAGATACGAACACAAAAAACTGCCGCAGAAGCCACAGGCTGTTTTCTGAATAAGCTCTGTGATTCTGCGGCAGTTTTCTTGTGCTCATCTATCGAAGCTGCCATTTTAACGAATACATTCCGAAGGATCTAATTCAATTCTGTTCCGGCAGTTTCTCCTTTTATATATGCTCTCGCATTGTTCAGAGTGGTCTCGCTGATAGCTCCCAAAGCCTCCTCTGTAAAGAAGCCCTGATGCGATGTTACGATTACATTGGGGAAGGACAGAAGTCTTGCCGTAGTAGAATGCATCAGGATGTCATCCTCGTGATTTTCAAATACATTCTTTGTCTCTTCCTCATAAACATCCAGACCAACGCCAAAGAACTTATGCTCACGGATGCCCGCAATCAGATCATCCGTCTTTACCAGGCCGCCGCGGGAGGTGTTGATCAAAATAACCCCATCCTTCATTTTATTGATGGTCTCCAGATTAATCAGATGGTAGGTGCTGTCCATCAGCGGGCAGTGCAGGCTGATCAGATCGCTGGAAGCCAGCAGCTCATCCAGATCCACGTAGGTAACAAAATCCAGATCCGGATTCTGATACATATCATAAGCAATCACCTTCATGCCAAATCCATGGCAGATACGCGCCATTGCCGCGCCGATTCTTCCGGTTCCGATAATGCCCGCCGTCTTGCCATAGAAATTTACTCCCACCAGGCCCTGCAGACTGAAATTATTCTCTCTCACCTTCACGTATGCCTTATGCAGATGGCGGTTCACAGCCATAGCCAGCGCCATCGCATGTTCCGCAACTGCCTCCGGAGAATACCCCGGCACACGCATTACCTTGATTCCATATTTGGTAGCTGCATCCAGATCCACATTATTAAACCCGGCGCAGCGCATCAGGATCAGCTTTACGCCCCGGTCATGAAGCACCTTTATAACTTCTCCGCCTACATCAGAGCTGACAAATGCGCATACGGCTTCACTGTCCGTCACATAAGCTGCCGTCTTGGGAGACAATTCCGCTTCCCAATACTCCAGCTCCAGCTCCGGATAATTTTCCTTAATCTTATTAAAAGAATCCCTGTCGTAGCTTTTTGCTGCAAAAAACGTAATTCTCATTCTGATTCCCTCCTCTAATTCCTATTTGCGGTTAATGTAATTGATCAGTCCCTCCGCCTCGATGATCTTCTGCATGAATTCGGGAAACGCCTGTCCCTGAAACTGCGTACCTTTCGTACGGTTATAGATCATGCCGCTGTCAAAATCAATCTCCACCTCATCTCCCAGCTCGATTCCTCGACTCGCTTCCGGACATTCGATGATCGGGAGACCGATGTTAATGGCATTCCGGTAGAAAATACGCGCAAAGGTCTCTGCAATCACACAGCTTACGCCCGCCGCCTTAATCGCTATAGGTGCGTGTTCTCTGGAGGATCCGCAGCCAAAGTTCTTATCTGCCACAATAATATCCCCCGGCTTTACCTTATGAATAAAGTCCTTATCAATATCCTCCATGCAATGAGCAGCCAGCTCCTTCGGATCCGAAGAATTTAGATAACGGGCCGGAATGATTACATCCGTATCCACATTGTCCCCATATTTAAAAACTGTTCCCTGTGCTTTCATAGTCCTATCCTCCTACAATCCCAATTCGTTCGGCGCTGAAATCTTTCCTGTCACTGCACTGGCTGCCGCCACCGCCGGGCTGGCCAGATATACTTCTGAATCCACATGTCCCATACGGCCTACAAAGTTCCTGTTGGTGGTGGAAATGCAGCGTTCTCCTGCCGCCAGTATCCCCATATATCCGCCCAGACACGGTCCGCAGGTCGGTGTGCTGACCACTGCGCCCGCTTCTATGAAAATTTTCAAAAGTCCCTCTTCCATAGCCTGCAGATAAATCTGCTGTGTCGCCGGAATCACAATACAGCGCACGCCTTTTTTCACTTTTCTGCCCTTCAGAATCTCTGCCGCACAGCGCAGGTCATCAATACGGCCATTGGTACAGGAACCGATCACCGCCTGATCAATGACCACATCCTCTGTTATTTCATCGATCGTCTTTGTATTCTCCGGAAGATGGGGGAATGCAATGGTCGGCTTCAATTCACTCAAATCAATGGTATATTCCGCATCATACGGAGCATCCGCATCCGCCTCATAGATTTTGTAGGGACGCTTTGAGTGAGCCTCCATATAAGCAATGGCTTTCTCATCCACCGGGAAGATGCCGTTCTTTCCGCCGGCCTCAATGGCCATATTCGCAATCGTAAAACGGTCATCCATAGATAAATTCGCAACGCCTTCTCCAGCAAATTCCATGGATTTGTACAGAGCGCCGTCTACACCGATCATTCCAATAATATGTAAAATAACATCCTTGCCGCTGACCCACCTGGAAGGTTTTGCCACCAGATTGAACTTCAGTGCGGAAGGAACTTTAAACCAGGCCTTTCCGGTAGCCATACCGGCCGCCATATCCGTGCTTCCCACACCTGTGGAAAACGCTCCCAGCGCTCCGTAAGTACAGGTATGTGAATCCGCACCGATAATCACATCACCTGCCACCGTCAGGCCCTGCTCCGGAAGCAGCGCATGCTCAATGCCCATCTGTCCCACATCAAAATAATTGGTAATCTCATGCCGGCAGGCAAATTCCCTGACACATTTGCAGTGCTCCGCCGATTTGATATCTTTATTCGGAATAAAATGGTCCATAACCAGTGCGATCTTATCCTTATCAAATACCGTCTTTTTGTTTAATTTATCCATTTCATGAATGGCCACCGGAGACGTAATATCATTTCCCAGCACCAGATTCAGATCAGCCTCAATCAACTGTCCGGCCTCTACTTTATCTAACCCGGCGGCGGCAGCCAAAATTTTCTGCGACATTGTCATTCCCATGAAATCATTCCTCCTCAACAATGGGATTTTTCACTCCCGTATCATATCATTCCAATTCTATCACAGAATTTCTGCAAGTTCAAGAACGGCAGAAACACAAAGAGCCGTTGCAAAATACAAACCGTGAAATTTCTGTATCTTCCACCTTTTGATTTTGCAGCGGCTCCTGATCTTATCCTCTGTAATATACCCGGATTAGTTGTTAATCAGCTTATCCTCGCCGTTCCAGCTATACAGCTTACGAATCTCCTCACCGACCTTCTCTGACGGATGCTCGGCTGCCAGCTTACGCATCGCCTTAAAGTGTACCTGACGGCCTGCCGGAGACATATCCAGAAGAAATTCCTTTGCAAAAGTACCGTCCTGAATATCCTTCAGGATCTTCTTCATGGTTTTCTTTGTCTCTTCCGTAATAATCTTCGGACCGGTTACATAATCACCATACTCTGCGGTATTGGAGATAGAATATCTCATTCCGGCAAAACCGGACTGATAGATCAAATCTACAATCAGCTTCATTTCATGAATACATTCAAAATATGCATTTCTCGGATCATAGCCTGCTTCTACCAGTGTTTCAAAGCCTGCCTGCATCAGTGCGCATACACCGCCGCACAGCACTGCCTGCTCGCCAAACAGGTCTGTCTCTGTCTCTGTCCGGAAAGTGGTCTCCAAAACTCCTGCTCTTGCACCGCCGATCGCCAGTGCATAAGCCAGCGCCCGATCCAGAGCCTTACCGGTGTAATCCTGTTCCACGGCAACAAGACAGGGAACCCCCTTGCCTGCCTGATACTCACTTCTTACCGTATGACCCGGTCCCTTGGGAGCAATCATCGTAACGTCCACATTCTTGGGCGGTACGATACATCCAAAATGGATGTTAAAGCCGTGAGCAAACATCAGCATATTGCCCTCTTCCAGATTCGGCTCAATATCTCTTTTATACATGTCCGCCTGCTTTTCATCATTAATCAGGATCATAATGATATCCGCTTTTTTCGCCGCTTCTGCTGCGGTGTATACTTCAAAGCCCTGATCTACCGCTTTCTGCCAGGATCTGGAGCCTTCATACAGGCCGATAATTACATGACACCCGGATTCCTTTGCATTCAGAGCATGTGCATGACCCTGGCTGCCGTATCCGATAACTGCGATCGTTTTTCCTTCCAGCATAGAAAGGTTACAATCTTCCTGGTAATAAATTTTAGCTGCCATTTTCTATTCCTCGCTTCTGTTCATAAAATATATTTTCAGAGCACACAGCAATCAACCTTTACTGTGAACTCAGGAAATCTGATCTATCCGAAAACCCGGCGGGCATTCCGATCGATCCTTCACTGCCGCCAAACCGCAGCAGCTCCCGCAAACCGTTCCCCGCTCCTACAGATAACGTACGTCATCAGAGCCACGGCTCAGGCCTGTGATACCGGTTCTCGCCAATTCCAGAATTTCATAATCGTTCAGCAAACGGATAAACGCATCCAGCTTGCTCTGCTGTCCGGTAAGCTCCACGATCAGGGAATCCGTCCCCACATCTACCACCTTGCCCCGGAATACATCCGCCATAGCGATCACGGACTGCCGCTGCTCACCCTCTACCCGTACCTTCACCAGAATTAATTCTCTGTTTACACTGGTATCGGGATCCAGTGTTTTAATGTCCACCACGTCAACCAGCTTTGCAAGCTGCTTTGTGATCTGCTCCAGAATCTGCTCATCACCTTCCGCTACCACCGTCATGCGGGAATAGCGGGGATCCGTCGTCTCTCCTACCGTAAGACTTTCGATATTGTAGCCTCTGCGGCTGAAAAGGCCGGCCACACGGCTCAAAACACCGGAGGTATTATCCACCAGCAGCGATAAATTTTTCTTCATGTTCATCTACCTCGAAATCTGGCTGCCACCAATGAGCTCCAACACTTTCGTTTCATCCGGACAGCTTATTTTAAGTCATTGCAACTTCTTCATATTCTAGCAATTTCTATATTCTTTGTCAACTGTAATAAGCGATAATCGCATTGGATACGGCCTTCGCCATCTTGCTCTTTTTACTGGTATAGAATTTCATATCATCTCCGTCATCAATAAACGCAGTCTCCAGCAGTCCGTAGCTGACTCCCAGCTCCTGGCAGACTCTGGCATTAAACAGTGTGGAGGAACGAAGCACTCCGCCGGCCCAGCTTGGGAAGCCCAATGCGTTGACCTTGCTGATAATGTTCTTTTCCAGCGTTGTTTTACTCTTGTAGCTGTTAATATAAAATCCGATACCCGTATAATGTCCGTCTCCCTGGGGATCCTTTCCGCTTCCCTTTGCGTTAAAATGAACCTCCAGTACATAGTCATATTCTGTAAACAACGGGATATTGGGATTGGTCTTAATGCCGTTCAGCGTCCTGGTCTTGTTTTTCCCGCTTCCGGTGATCAAGCCGCTGATGCCCAGACCGGAGGAGCCCAATGTCCTGGCATTCTGCTGATAGCAGTCATAGCTTAAGCTGCCGTTTTTATAATAAGTCACATCCACCTTGCCGCTGCTCTTTAACTCATCATAAATCAGCTTTGCAAACTGCCTGGTGTAATTCTGCTCCTGCCCCCAGCTTGAGGTCGCTCCCGGGTCTCCCTGTCCGTGTCCTGCAATAATCAGGATCTTCGGCTTATCGCTGGTATTTGCGATCCGGGTAGCCACACCATTGGCATCAATGGAGTATCCGTCTATGGTTGTATTCTTCAGGAGACGGCCATTGGAATCAAAATAGTAAAGCTTTCCGCCGATGGTCTGCAGCCCTGTCTGTCTGACACCCTTGCTGTTAAAATAATACCGGTACTTTCCGATGTTTTTCCATCCGGTCACACGTATCCCGTCCGCATCCAGATAATAGTATTTTCCGCTGATCTTTTTCCAGCAGGAAACAAGGAATTTGTGCTGGGAAAGCACATAATAATGATACTTTCCGTTAATTTTCACCCATCCGTTTACCTTATTGTTTCCCACCTTTTTTCCGTCGCTGCCCACCAGATAGCCGTCCGGCGTGACTGTGTTGGTCAGCCGCAGTCCGTCGCTGCCCACATAGTAGGTATGATTCACCCAGCAGTTCTTCGACAGCGTGCCATCCTTACCGAAATAGTATTTCTTTCCGTTTACGGTTTTCCAGGTTTTCATCAGGGCACGCCCACGCTCACCCAGCTTTGTGCTTTTGCTGAAATAATATGTATTATTCTTCAGAGGCGTATAGCCGGTAACCACCACACCATTTTTATCGAAATAAAACTTTTTTTTGTTGATGATCTTAAACCCGGTGTACATGGCTCCTTTGGTTCCAATACTTCCGGTCTTACGGAAATAACGGTAGCCGTCCTTTGTATTTACCCAGCCGGTCTGAAGCACTCCCTTGCTGTTAAAGTAATAATATTTTTTTTCAATCTTTTGAAATCCGGTAGCCTTCTTGCCATTCACAGAAGGATCATCGGATGTCAGATAGTAATAGATCTTCCCTCCGCTCTGCACCCAGCCGGCTTTCGCAGCCATCGCCGTAGTAGATATAAAAAATACAGCCAGAAGCACGAATAAGGAAGTATACCATACTTTTCTAACGCCTCCTGACTCCCATCGCTTCATTCTCTGCTCCATAATAATTCTCCCGCCCTCCTGAAAAAATGCTTATTCTTTACAATTTTGTATCAAACTTATTAATTTTTATTCTAACATTATATTTTCCGGAACACAAGGGACTTTCACAACATTTCTTGAGTTTTTCGTAACAGTTCAGCCCAGGGCTTTGCAGCCAGTGCAAAGCCCTGGGCTGAACTGTTACACTTTTCATTCCTTATCCGCTGCAGCATACGTCGTTTCCAATGCGGACACGTTGATTTTCCTGTTTTGCGCAGCCCGGCATATCATTCGTAAAACGCAAGCTTTTAACAGCCGCACACTTTGGCACTTTAAAGCAGCAACGTCTTTCCCGTGAGATAAAAAAATCTTTTATGAAAGCAGCCCGTCACGCTGCAGCCATAAAAGATTTTATCCTGCACTTCTCTTATTGAAAACAAGTTTTTTTGTATTGCTCATAGCAGTAGGAAATAATGCTTTTGCGGGTAACAATACCGATAAAGATGCGGTTATCATCGATCACCGGAATGAAGTTCTGATTCATGGCAGTCAGCACCAGATCCTCCATGTTGCAATTTATATTCACCGGCTCATTGTCCCGGCAGCGCTTCACCTGCCGGATCGGCATTTCCTCTGTCTGCTTCAGATCCTGAATATTTTTCTCCTTCAGCTCCCAGAGAATATCTCCTTCCGAAAGACTCCCCACATAATTCCCTTTCCGGTTAATCACCGGTACACAAGAAAATCTGTGATTCTCCAGCTTCTCCATCGCCTGCCGCACAGAAAAATCATCATACAGATACACCAGTTCATGTTTCGGCACCAAATAGAATAGTATATTCATAGAAAACTCCCCGCTTCCGCAGCCTTAACCCCTGCTTCCTCCCAAATGGTTCCCGGCCTTTTCCCCGGCCCTATTTCTGATTTCATTATATCGGATTCCATGTTTTCCGTCAACGCTGCTGGGATGATTTCATTTTTTCTTAACTTTTTTATCAACCGGCCCCCCTTCTCTCTTTTCCACATAGTCTTTTAAAAACTCGTAAATCTGCATTTCCGTAGGAGGGCAGCCGGACACGGTATGACGGAACTGATGCGTGCAATTTCCAACCCCCAGCTCTCCCGTTTTTCCCCGGTATCCCTGGCCGATACAGATCTTTTCTGACAACTTTCCCAGAAGTCCTTCTTTTTCCAACATTTGCAGAGCCGGAAGCAAATATCCGTAACAGGCACTGCAGGAATCCACTGCCTCCGCTTTTTCCGCCAGCTTCATAACCTGCCGATAGCCGCCGGCACAGGCTGCTCTTGCGTCCTTTTCCCAGCCGCAGGTATCTTCCGGTCCGGCCGTCTCCGCCTGTCTTTCCTTTCCGCATACATATGTGATGCCCGCCTTAGCTGTTTTTTCCAGGAACACCGTAATTCTGGCCTTTTCCAGTTCACAGCTTCCCACGCCAAGCCCGGCCGCAATCGAAATGTAGGGAACGGATTCCCGGGGAATATCCAGCAGACGGCAGCCATAAGTATCACAAAGCACCGGGTCCCTTGCTGCAATCAGACGATTCTGCTCCACCGGATTTCCCCCGTCCTCAAACGTCAGATCTCCGCAGATGCTGTCCACCAGTATAAAATCCTGATGAAGCCCGGCTGAAAGATGGCCGATAGGCTCATGAAGCCCCATACGGTGAAACCGGCGTTTTTCACTGTTTGGAATCAGACCCTTCATATTTTTCAACGCACAGGTAATTCGGGTCTGACAATGTCCCTTTAGTACCGGAACATTAATCAGAAATCCCACCTCCAACGCCCGCTCACAGATATTCAGCTCCAGCCCCCCGCAGTCCACCTTCCGGGATCGGTCCTTTTGCATGTCCCAAAACGGGACCTGATATGCTTCGGAAATCCTGTCAAATCCGCAGTATTTCAGGGTTTCCCGGGTACTATCCCCTACCCAGGAGCCCTCCAGCATCACCAGATTCCGAAAACCGTTTTCCTGCAGATATTCGATCAGGCCTTCCACCACGCAGGGATGGGTGGTTCCGCCCTCCTCCGCCAATACCTGGCCCAGCAGATTAGGCTTTATGCCCACCAGCGTTTTTCTGTCTCCGATCATTTCTGCCAGCTCTGCCTGACATAAAAGCTCCTTCGTCATGGATTTATACTGCTTCCCATAAATTACAAAAATCTCATTCTTCTCCATTTCAAGCCGTTCCTCCTATTTCTGTTCCGCCGCCGTTCTGCCCTTCCAAAATCCGGTTACTTAAATGCCGGGCGCTTCACCGGTGCGGAACAGATAAAAACTCCCGCAGATTTGCATACATCTGCCACCGCTGCCGTTCTGGACTTACTTTCTTTTGTACCGCCGCACATTCCATATTTCTTTCCAATATTTGCGGAAGCTCCTGCAGATCCAGGCAATCTGCACCCTCCGCCCAGGCAGCCGCATCCATGCCGTCCGTTTCTACAAAAAGGCGGTTCGCCGGAATATCCTCCAGCATCCGGCAGCGCACCTGATCCTTCTGGCGAAACAGCCGGGCCGTATCCGGGCCAAGGGTAAAATAACAGCCCTTTTCCAAATATTTCTCCAGATCCGTTTCGCTTCCGGAATACCAGTGCACACATACCTTTCCCGGAAAATCCCGAATCATTTCCCCGATTCTGGCCTCTTCTCCCTTCGTATGCAAAAGCACCGGCTTTCCCAGCTCCGCAGCAAGCTGCAATTCCTTCTCCAGCAGCCTTTTCTGTACCGAAAGCGGTACTTCACACCATACAGAGTCCATTCCGATTTCTCCGATAAAGTCACAATGATCAAAATATTCCCTGCAATCCTCCATCCGATACCGGTCAGCATACCAGGGATGGATGCCAAAGCTTATCAGAATTTCCTCTCTTTCCCCAAACTGCTGCATGGCCTCCCATTCCCAGGGTGTTCCCGCACTGAAGCAGGTAACGATTCCCGCCTGCCTTCTGAAATTCAATTCCTCCGCTCCCTCCGCAGCCGCCAGCTCCCATTCTCTTCCGGAAAAATCTGCCATCGGGTATTTCTCCAGGCATGATAAATGCGCATGCATATCAATCATGCGCATTTGCTTTGGTATGGATACTTCGAAAATACAGGAATTCTCTTTCTTTCTCTCCATCTTTTCTCCTCTGTGCATTAGCTTAAATACAGCCCGCATACCAGTCCCCGCAAGATTGCTGCCGCTGCAGAAAAGAAACTATTTTTCCTTAATAATGCGGTGGATTTTTGCCCGGAGCTCTCCCTGCCCATACAGCCATTCCCGGGTCCGGTTTGGCTCTGTCACAGCCATTTCCTGCCGGATTCCCTCCCCTGGAGCCCCCAGAATCAAAATACGGTCCGACAGATAAATGGCCTCATCCGTATCATGTGTCACCAGTAAAATCGTTTTTTTCAGATTACTGCACAGATTCCTCAGCCAATCCTGCATATCACTGCGGGTAATTACATCCAGCGCTCCAAAAGGTTCATCCAGCAGATAGATCCCTGCTTCGCACAAGGTTGTACGGAGGAAAGCCGCCCGCTGACGCATCCCGCCTGAAAGCTCGCCGGGATATTTTTCTTCACACCCAGCAAGCCCGAACCGGGCCATCTGCATCCGGGCCTTTTCTCTCATTTTTTCTTTTTGATGATGGATTTCCCCATACAGACACACATTATCCAAAATCGTTTTCCAGGGAAACAGCAGGTCATTCTGAGGCATGTAGGCAAAATGAGTGCTGATTCCCTCCGTATCCTTCCCATCAATCAATATCTGGCCGCTCTGGGGCTTACGTATTCCCGCCAGTACATTCAGCAGCGTGGATTTTCCGCAGCCGGAAGGGCCCAAAATACTGACAAATTCCCCATCCTTCACTTCAAAAGACAAGTCATGGATAATCCTCTGGTCTGAATAAGCGAAATTCAGCTTGTTCACATTTAATCTCATTTCGACCTCACTCTTTTTCCTGTTTTCACGGGTCATCAGAAAAGCACCGCACGGTTTCCCAAACTTCCGCTCTATCAGATACCTTACTGCGTCAGAAACTCGTTTGTATAGCAATCCGATGCCGGCAGCGCCTGATCGATTACCCCATATTCCTGCAGGAAGCCGGAATAATTATCCCAGACCTCATCCTTCATCAACCCCCAGGTATCCGTATCCTCCATAAATTTATCTGCAAGATACTCCTGTGACTTCTTCAGCATCTCCAGATCATAATCCGGTGCATGGGAGAAAAGAATTTCCGCACTGCCGTCCGGATCCTCGATCACATCCTGATATCCCTTTGCCGTAGCCCGCAGGAATGCGGTTACCATCTCCGGATCTGACTCGATTACCGCATCACTGGTAATGATAACCGGAGTATAATAATCCAGACGCTCATCCAACTGGCGCAGTTCCATATAATTCAGTGCGCAGCCGTTCATTTCCGCATTGACGCAGTCCCAGCCTTCAAAAAACCACATAATATCGCAGCTTTTTCCCAGCGCCTCGAATCCGGTTCCGTCGGAGATCACCATGCTCAGCTTTGAAAAATCGGCCCCTGCCTGAGTCATGCAGGCCTCCAGAACTGCCGACTCTCCCGGACCTCCCCAGCCTGCATAAGTCTTATCCTCAAAATCAGCCGGCGAATCAATGCCGCTGTCCGCCAGGCTTACAAAGCCGGAAGTATTATGCTGAATCAGGGTGGCCACTGCTTTAATCGGCAGCGGATCCTGAGAGGTCAGCGCAATCGTCACATCCTCCTGATAACTAATTCCAAAGGTTCCCTTCTGCTGTGCAACCAGCGTAGCCGTAGCGCCGTCCGTAGGCTCAATGATTTCCACATCCAGCCCTTCCGCTTCATAATAGCCCTTATCCAGAGCCACATACATACCAGTATGATTGGTATTCGGCACATAGTCAAGAATCACCGTTACCTTTTTCAGCTCTTCCGCCTCCCCGGCCTCATCTGCCAATGCCGCTGTGCCCATTCCCATTGCCATAAATGCAGCCGTCATCAGAGCCGCTGCTGTTTTCCAATTGTGTTTCATAGTACTTTCTCCTTTCCTATTTTCCTCTCGATTTACCTTCCTATTTGCTTTTCTATTTGCTTCTCTAATTTCTCTTCTGCTTACCTTCCTATTTGCCTCTCCCGGTTTTCCTGCGGCGTTCCATAGGCAGTACGGCAAAACCAAACAGCTTTACCAGTCCGTTCATCATAAGACTCAGCAGGATAATCATCACCACACAGGCAAACACCTTATCCAGCATATACCCATTCTTTGCCCGGATCAGATAATAACCCAGGCCGCTTTGGGAAGCGATCCATTCGCCCACCACAGCACCACTAATACTGTAAGTAGCCGCCACCTTTAATCCGGACAGCAGCGATATCATGGCTGCCGGGATCTTCACCAGGGTATATATCTGCAGCCTGGAACCTCCGTAGGTTCTGACCAGGTTCAGATACCCTTCCTCCATTTGGCCCAGCCCGTCACTGAAGCTGACCACGATGGGAAAGAAGCACATCAGCACCACAGTGAGGATTTTCGGCGCATAGCCAAAGCCCATGTAAATGATAAAGATCGGGGCCAGCACAATTGTCGGAACGGTCTGCGTAACCACCAGAATCGGGTAAATGCACCTCCGGAAGGTAGGCATGGCATCGATCAGAATGCCTATTACAAGGCTGATTAAAAAAGCAATCCCCATTCCTGCCAATGCTTCCATCACGGTAATTGCACCGTGACGCAGCAACACAGGAAATTCCACCACAAAGGTTCTCAGCGTTGCGCTGGGCGAAGGAAGCACATACAGCGGAATCTGTCCGATCCGCACTGTCAGCTCCCATATCACCAGCAGCCCCAAAATCACCGCTGCCGGCGCCGCCTTCGAAATATTTCTCCTCATGCTCTGTTCTCCATCCTTTTGCCGTCTGTCTGATTTCATAAAAAATAACCGCGCATCGTTTGCCTCCAGAGCGGCAGAGGCTTTCTTTAAAATAGAAAAGCCAGTGCAGACGCACTGGCAAACTGATCAACGCACTTCAAAAAATCTTACCGATTTTTCTTCCGTACCGCTCCATCCTATTTTCCTGCGCCAGCATTATCTGTATCAGGTTCAAAGGGTCAAAACCTTTCGGTTTACTCTCAGGCCTAACGACCTCCCCGTTTTCTTTTTCATTATACTACCATTTTCCGTATCCTACAAGAATATTTTTGCAAATTTTCACCGGCATTGTTTGCCGAAGGGCTTTTTGTAATATTAGGAAAATGAAAACTTTCCTAATATCACAAAAAACGCCAAAAACCTGAATATTCAAGTCTTTGACGCTTTCCTCTCTGATCGGGGCAACAGGATTTGAACCTGCGACCTCACGGCCCCCAGCCGTGCGCGCTACCAAGCTACGCCATACCCCGGTAATCAGAACGAGTATTATTATAACAGCTTTTCAGAAAAAATCAACTACTAATTTATAATTTAATACCATTTAGTACCATTTTTTTACGGTTTGTATCGGCTCACTGGTCAGATCTACTCCCAGCCGTTTAAAAATTTTCGTGTCCACCTCCGACAGCATCACGGAAGTATGCACCTGACACCCCTTCAGCTTGGGAAGCTGCTCCAAAGCCAGCTTTGCATTGCGGTCAGTGCAGGAGGAAAGGGACAGGGCAATGAGTACCTCGTCCGTATGCAGCCGGGGATTTTTTCCTCCCAGGAAGCGGACCTTCAGGTCCTGAATCGGAATAATCGCCTCCGGCTTTATGAGCCGTATATCATGCGCCACTCCGGCCAGATATTTCAAAGCGTTAAGCAGCAGGGCAGCCGAGGCACCCAAAAGATCTGACGTCTTGGAAGTAATAATGGTTCCGTCCTGCAATTCAATCGCTGCCGTAGCTGTTCCAAGCTCTTCGGCCCTTTTTTTCGCAGCTACCGTCACTTTCCGGTCATCGGTAGAGATCTTTGCCTGCTTCATCAGCAGTTTGATTTTATAAACCTCATTTTCCGGTGTCTCTTCCCTGACCGCCCTATTCACGGCCTGGTAATAACGCCGGATAATTTCCATTCTTGATGCATCGCAGCAGGCCTCATCATCAATGATACAGTTTCCCGCCATGTTCACCCCCATATCGGTAGGTGATTTATAGATGCATTCCCCATAGATTCCTTCAAAAATCGCTGAAAGCACCGGGAAAATCTCGATATCCCGATTATAGTTCACCGCAGTCTCCCCATAGGCCTCCAGGTGGAAGGGATCGATCATATTTACATCATTCAGATCCGCCGTAGCCGCCTCATAAGCCAGATTTACCGGATGCTTCAGGGGCAGATTCCAAATCGGAAAGGTCTCAAATTTTGCATATCCCGCCTGTATCCCCCGCAGGTTTTCATGATAAAGCTGGGAAAGACAGGTAGCCATTTTCCCGCTGCCCGGCCCGGGCGCCGTAACCACCACCAGCGGCCGGCTGGTTTCAATATAGTCATTTCTTCCGAAACCCTCTTCGCTGACAATCAGCGGAATATTGGAAGGATAATCCTCTATGATATAATGCAGATAAACCCGGATATTCTTCTTTTCCAGCTTTTCTTTGAAGATTCTGGCGCCGCTCTGTCCGGTATAATGCGTAATCACAATGCTTCCCACAAAAAGTCCGCAGCTTTCAAACTCTCCGATCAGCCGCAGCACATCCACATCATATGTAATCCCCAGATCTCCCCGCACCTTATTTTTCTCAATATCTGCAGCACTAATCACGATTACGATCTCCGCCATATCCGAAAGCTGCATCAGCATTCTCAGCTTGCTGTCCGGTGCGAAGCCAGGAAGCACCCGGGAGGCATGAAAATCATCAAACAGCTTCCCGCCGAACTCCAGATACAGCTTATCGCCAAACTGACTGATTCGTTCCTTTATGTGCTCTGACTGGATTTTCAGATATTTCTCATTATCAAAACCAATCTTCATCTTTTCTATTCCTCGAAGCAAACAGTTTATGACTTCCACAGCTTTGCAGGATATACTCCCTCTTCCAAAAGCCGCTTAAAGTCAGCAACTACCGTGGGAACATCCTCTTTGTAGGTCACGCCAAACCATTTATCCGTCGTCTTAAGAACGGTAATCTCCACCTGCTTCTTTTTCAGCATCTGATCGATAATCGTCGGAAGGAGATATTCCGCCTTTTCAGCATTCTCGTCCAAGCCGGAAAGAAACCTTACAAAACCGGTCTCCAGCTCTTCCACAAAATCCGGCGTAAATCCCCACATATTCATAGAAACCAGACTTTCCGAATCAATGGGAAGCCGGGTACCGTCCTCCTGCAAAACCGCTGCGCCTTCCGGCACCTTAATGATATTCCTGGTCTCATCCACGCCTGCCAATTCCCCGTTTTCATCTACACGGCAGATCCCGCGGGTCACTCCGCCATGATCTGACAGCGTATTTTTCAGGATAAACCCAGCCATACACACGGGAAAAACGCCGTCCTTCCTTCCCTCCTGATTCACCAGATAATCGTGAACCAGAACAAAGGCCTCTTTTCCATAATAATCATCCGCATTAATTACCGCAAAGGGTTCCTTTATAAGCTTCCGGCAGGCCAGAATCGCCTGACCTGTCCCCCATGGCTTTCTTCTTCCTTCCGGAACCGAAAATCCCTCCGGCAGATCCGTCAGCTCCTGAAACGCATACTCCACCTCAATCTCTTTTTCGATCCGGTTTCCGATAATCTCCCGAAAATCCTTCTCCAGATCCTTCCGAATCACAAATACAATCTTATTGAACCCGGCTTTCACGGCATCGTAAATCGAATAATCCATAATAATTTCGCCGTTCGGTCCAAATGAAGTAAGCTGCTTAATCCCACCTCCGAACCGACTGCCGATACCGGCTGCCATAATAACAAGTGCTGTTTTTTTCATCTCTCTTCCCCCGTTTTACTTTTCCAATTCCTCTTCCATCACATGCACCATGTATTCCAGATCCTGCGCTTCCGTGGGACCTGTGCAGCAAAGCTCCACCTCATCTCCGCACCTGACTGTCATGGACAAGATATTCAGAATACTTTTGCAATTTGCAATGCTATTTCCTGCGATCAGCTCTACTCTGGAACTGCACTGCTCCGCCGCCTTCGCCAAAATCCCGGCAGGCCGTACATGCAGTCCGGTAGAATTTGAAATTACTATCTTTCTGCTCACCATACTATTTTATCTCCCAAACAGGTAATTTTTTCATATGTCCTGCTATCATAATTGTCTAACTTTTATACTACTACATTACCAAATTCATGACAAGAAAATTTTTTGAGAATCAAAAAAAGCCGGAAATGGGACTCGAACCCACGACCTACGCATTACGAATGCGTCGCTCTACCAACTGAGCCATTCCGGCTTGACAAAACTGCCAACGAAGCTATTATATATACATTCCATATAATTTGCAAGCATTTTTTTATTTTTTTCGCATTTTCCGTAACGGTTCAGCCTTCAGCTAAACTGTTACGGAAACCAGCCCATTTAAAATTCGCCTTCGGCGAAGGGGCTGGTTGCTTTTCAACCGTCACTTGTTCTTACGGGCTTTGCACTCACATCCCTTGTCCCGCATCTGACCTTCCTGCCTGCATTCTGTATGGAAGTATTCTGATGGAAGCAGCCTGCCGGCAGATCCGTGTCAAAGCAGGATGGATTCACGAAAACAGTACGCCTCTGCAATAGGTTCCGGTTACGGAATAATCCGCCGCCAGCACCGTCAGATCCGCATCGTAGCCCGCACAGATTTTTCCCTTTCTGTCTGCTACGCCAATACAGCAGGCCGGATTCCAGGTACACGCATAAATAGCCGCATCCAGCGGAACACCCGCTTCCTCAATTAAAATGCGCAGTCCCTCATTCATCCGCAGCGTACTTCCTGCAATCGTATCGGTACCCTTCAGCCGCGCCAGGCCGTCTGTTCCGATCTCGATATCATGACCGCCTAACTGATAATTTCCCCCCGGAGGGCAATGCTTCGCCCGCAGGGAATCTGTAACCAGGATGCCGTGATTGCGGCCCTTCGCCTGGAAAAACACATTCAGGGCAGCCAGATCAGAATGGTGCCCGTCCCCGATCACCTCACCGTAAAGATCCCGCATACGCAGGGCCGCCCCCACAAGACCAGGCCTGCGGTGATGATAGGGCGTCATTCCATTGTATACATGCGTCATGGAAGTCACTCCATTTGCAACTGCCATTCTGGCCTGCTCATAGGTGGCCGAGGAATGGCCCATGCTCACCGTTACTCCATGGGAAGCACAGTAACGGGTCAGAGCAAAGTCCTCATCATGCTCCGGACTCAGCGTAATATATCTGATCCATCCTTCTGCCGCCTCCTGGTACTTCTGAAACTGCGCAACAGAAGCTGCAGCAATCGCCTCCGGAGGCTGGGCTCCCTTATAATTCATGTCCAGAAACGGGCCCTCGAAATGAATGCCCAGAATTTCCGCCCCCCGATAGCCTTCCCGAATCACCTGCGCCACACTGGAGACCGCTTTCGTCAAAACCTCCGGCATCTGCGTTACCGTGGTGGGAAGAATCGACGTCACGCCCTCTTCCGGTATCCGGGCCATCCAGTCTCTTAAGCCTTCCGGTTCCCCGTCATTGGTGTCGTATCCGTAGGAGCCGTGCGTATGAATGTCGATAAACCCCGGCAGAATCCTGTCCTCTCCATAATCTGCCTCACAGGATCCCGCTCCATATTCATAAATACGGCTGATTTTTCCGTCCGCTATCTCAATCTGCGCAGGCAGAAACTGCCCGCCGATCCATACCTTTTTGCTTTGTATGCGCATCTTTTTTATCCTCTCAGTCAAATATCCCACAGCAGCTCTGTCCGCTCGCGGCTTTATCCGATGCTTCTGCGGCACCGCACACTTTTTTATTTTATAAAGCGGTCGATGGCGCGGTTCAATTCTTCAATCTCCTGCATATCGCCGCTCTCAATCGCATCCACCAGACAGTGCTGAATATGATCCTGCAAAATCACTTTTCCGGTATTATTGATGGCAGATTTTACTGCGGATAGCTGTATCAGCACCTCACTGCAGTCCCGGCCGCTTTCCACCATTTTTTTGATGGATTCCAAATGACCGATGGCCTTTGAAAGCCGGTTCAGTACAGCCTTTGTATTTTCATGGGTATGTGTGTGATTATGGGAATGTCCTTCGCTTCCGTCCCCATGGGTATGAACGTGTTCATAAACGGTCCCGTCCGGACGTACATGGGTATGGACATGTCCCTGCATCACAGCCTTTTTCTTATCTTCCAAGCTTTATTTCTCCTCTTCTGCTATCTTTTGCTCCAGCTCCTCTTTCAGGCTCTTTTTTGCGCCTGCAGCCTTCTTTCCCGCTGTTCCCGGCTTTGCAGCCTGCTTCTTTTGCCTGGCTTTCGCTTTTGCATTCTGAGACGCCGGCTCTTCTACCCGCGTACAGCTAAAAACAGAAATTCCCATTGGAGGAACCTTAATGCGAATCGAATTCGGGCGGTCATCGCACTCCTCTTTTTTCGATGTCTTTACTCTGGGATTCGTAACGCCGCTGCCGCCGAATTCCGGCTTATCGCTGTTAAATATTTCCTTGTATTTTCCATGGAATGGCACACCGATCTTGCGGTCATCGTAGGTGAGGGGTGAAAAATTGCAGACCACCAGCAGCATATCCTCTTCCTTTTCTGTTTTCCGCAGGAACACCAGCATATTTTCATTGGCCGAAATACAGTTGACCCACTCAAAGCCGCAGGAATCAAAATCCATTTCATACAGAGCCGGGGATCCCTTGTAAAGCTGCATCAGCGCCTTCATATAATTCTGCATTTTCTGATGGTCCTCATACTCCAGAAGCTCCCATTCCAGTCCCTTTTCTTCTGACCATTCATCGAACTGAGCAAAATCCTGTCCCATAAAAAGCAGCTTCTTCCCGGGATGGGTCATCATAAATCCATAGGCGGCACGCAGATTCGCAAACTTCATCTCTCGTTTCCCGGGCATCTTGCCGATCATAGATCCCTTGCCGTGCACCACCTCATCATGCGAGAGGCAGAGAATAAAATCCTCACTGTAATTATAGATCATGCTAAAGGTCAGTTCTCCGTGATGATAGCCCCGGAAAATCGGATCTAGCTGCATATAGCCCAGGAAGTCGTTCATCCAGCCCATATTCCACTTATAATCAAAGCCCAGGCCGTCCTCTTCCACCGCTCCGGTCACCTTGGGCCAGGCAGTAGATTCCTCGGCAATCAGAACTGCCCCGTCCGCCTGTTTTCTGAAAATAGAATTCAGATGCTTAAAAAACTCTACTGCCTCCAGGTTTTCATTGCCTCCGTATATATTGGCGATCCACTCTCCTGCATTTTTCCCGTAATCCAGATAAAGCATCGAAGCAACCGCATCCATGCGGATCCCATCCACATGATATTTTTTTGCCCAGAACAGTGCATTGGCAATCAGGAAATTTTTTACTTCCGGCCGGCCGTAGTTATAAATCAGCGTGCCCCAATGGGGATGGGAGCCCTGTCTGGGATCCAAATGCTCATACAGGCAGGTGCCGTCAAAACCAGACAGTCCGTGGATATCTCGTGGGAAATGGGCCGGAACCCAGTCCAGGATCACGCCGATCCCCTGCTCATGCATATAGTTCACAAAATACATAAAATCTCTGGGGGAGCCATAGCGGGAGGTGGGCGCATAATAACCTGTCACCTGATAGCCCCAGGAAGCATCCAGGGGATGCTCCATAATCGGCATCAGCTCCACATGAGTATATCCCATCTCCTTCACATAGTCCGCCAGCATGGGGGCCAGCTCCCGGTAATTATAAAACCTGCGCCCGTCCTCCGGCTTTTTCCAGGAACCCAGATGAAGCTCGTAAATAAACATGGGCTTTTTCTTTGTATCAGTTTCCTTCCGGTCCTTCAGCCAATTTTCATCGTTCCAGTCAAAGCCCCTCAGATCAGCTACCACCGAAGCCGTAGCCGGACGCAGCTCTGCCGCATTGGCATAGGGGTCTGCCTTCAGGAAGGTCAGTCCGCCTTTTGCTTTCACCTCATATTTATAAACCGCACCCTCCGAAAGGCCCGGCACAAACAGTTCAAAGATTCCGGAATCCCACAGCCTGCGCATAGGCAGCCGTCGGCCGTCCCAAAGCACAAAATCCCCTACCACGCTGACCCGCAGCGCATTGGGCGCCCATACGGCAAAATAGACACCGGACACTCCGTTTATGGTCATAGGGTGGGCTCCCAGCTTTTCATAAATATCATAACAGATGCCTGCGTTGAATTTCTTTGTTTCTTTTTCGGTGATCTGGGGCGCAAAGGCATATGGATCCATGCATTTTTTCACACTGCCGTCATCGAATGTCACCTTCAGCCTGTATTCCGGCACTTTCTTTTTCGGAATCAGCACGGCAAAAAATCCGGTCTCATCCTCCAGCTCCATGGGATAGCTTTTTTTCATACCCTCAATTTCCACCGTGACTTCCTTCGCTGTGGGAATAAAGGTCTGAATCAGCACGCCCTCATCCGTTACGTGAGGCCCGAGAATATCATGAGGGTTATCCTTCTCCGAATATACAACCGCCTCAATCTCCGCCCAATCCATCATATCATATAATTTTTCATTCATATGGCACCCCTCCCGTACACCAGTATGACTTTATTCTACCATCGGCAATCGTAAATTACAACCAAAAAGCGAAAGATTTCGTAACCGCCGCAGCCGCACTGTCAATAAATATTTATTCCGCATCCGGCTGCTGTCCATCATGCGCCAGCCACTTACATTCCGTAACCTCCATGCATGAAAATATTGCTTTAAAAGATGAATTTTCCGGGCTGCACGCATATATGCCAAATTGTATTTCATCTGCTGCGTCCCACATATGGCATATTCGCATCTGTGAAAAATGGATACCGTCCTGTGAGCACTCAATACAAAAATCATCTTCTCTGCGGCTCAAACGATACCACATAGACTTGATGGATGCGTCAATCGCAGTTGTCGCCCAGTCTGAATATCCATGGTTGGTCACAACACTGCCCAGATGCTGGAATTCTTCGTTTTCATATTCAATGGAACCCTTTAACCAGTTATCGCTATCCAGATACATCACGACTCCGCACTGGTCAAAACGATGTTTACTTTCAAATTCCGTTTTGACAATAAAAGAAAAGAATTTATCTTTGGTTTTCATCTGCAAAACCGGGGCGTTGTCATTTCTGAAATGATAATAGGTCCGCTGCCACAAATCGGTATATGGTCTGGTAATTATTTCAATTCCATTATCATTTACTGTAAAACGCTCCGGTTCTCTTGTCCATTCAAATTTACTTATATCAAGCATATCCGTTCTCCTCCATTTTCTTTTCCTGCAGCTCTCTGTTCTCAATCCGGCAAGCCAAAATCGGTCACTGCGATATTTCCATCAACTTCTTAAATCCAATCGATGTTGTCTCAATGGTTTCGCTCTGACTCAAATTGGCCAACACCACTACAGCCGTATTCTTCTCCGGGCAAAAGCCAAGATAGCTGGTATGCACACCTGTTGCGCCATTGTGCCAGATAATCCCGTTTTCTCTATCAATCATCCAGCTCATTCCCTCTTCATTTATCCCAAAGCCGCCCATCCGCTCCCATTTATCAGCAGCATTTATTTGCTTCAAAGGCTGATGACACATGGTCAGCACAGAATCCTCTCCAAGCTGCGCATCTGCATACAGCAGCATATCCGTAATGTCAGATACCACCGCTCCCGCCGGAATATATGCATCATCCGATTCCCAGATCCAATTACCGTCAAAATCCGCATCACCATTTGACACATAAGTATCTCTCATTCCCAGCTCTTCCTGCAGATATCCATTAAGAAGGCTCGTATAATCGGTATCGTATACCTTCTCAAGCACAAGGCCCAGCAAAGCAAACCCATAATTGGAATATTCAAATCCGTATTCCTTTTCTTCTTTCAGCTTCGTCTCCTGGTATTCCTGAACCACATCTTCCGCTGTTATTCCCTGGAAGGGATTTTTTTCCGGATGAATCAAATATGGCAGCATGGACCATTCAAAATAATATCCGTCCAGTCCGGAGGTATGTGTAAGCAGCGATTCTATTGTGGGATACACTTTTCCATCCGGAAGCTCCAGATATCTGTCAATCGTATCTGTAAGAGACAGCTTTTCTTCCTGTATTGCCTGCGCAATTAATGCGGCGGTCATCGTTTTGGTAATGGAACCTATCTCATACCGATATTCCGTCTGATCAAGAGCCACGGCATCAGAGCCGTAGACCTCATAAGTCATTTGTCCGTCTTTTATCACGCCGACCGTAACTTTTGCTTCCTTTTTTCCCGCTAATGCTTCCTGAAGCAGCTCGTCAAAGGACATATCCTGCATCCGCATCAAAAGCCTATGGGCCGAATGAATTTGAAGTCCATACCATCCGCCGGCAATAGCAAGCAAGATTGCAAATACAGCCAATATGGCCATCCATATTTTCCTTTTGCGCCTTTTTTTCTTTTTCATAATCAATTCCTCCCAATCCTCCCTCCGAGCTGTTTTCATTTTAGCATCAATTTTTGTAAAACACCATACACCCATCAAATTTCAGGCAATTATTGCCACATACTGGTACGTTGATCCAAAATCAGCCCGTCTAATAACACAGTATCCATTTTCATCAACGTAACTTTTTTCTCCCTTCTCAATTCTAAATCCATGGAAAAAGTAAAAAATCCCCTTAAATCTGGGCCCTTAATCAATTCTGGACCCCGATTTAAAGGGAAAATCTCACTAAAGAATCTCAGCGCAATGCATGCAGAAACAGGCCGCTGCGCAGCTTGGGCTCAAACCAGGTAGATTTTGGCGGCATCAGCTTTTGTGCATCCGCCACGGCAAACAATTCACTGATGGATGTGGGATACATGGCAAAGGCCACGGCACAATCCTTATGTACTCTCCGCTCCAGCTCTTCCAGTCCCCGGATTCCTCCGATAAAATCGATCCGGTTGTCTGTTTTCGGATCCCGGATATCCAAAACCGGCAGGAGGATTTCCCTCTGTAAAAAGGCCACATCCAGGCCCTCCACAGGATCATCCGTACAAAATTCCGGCTTCATATCCAGACGGAACCAGCGGTTTTTCAGGTACATGCCCATCTGGCCCTTCCGGACAGGATGAACTGCCTGCGTCTCCGGTGTCAGAATGCATTTTTTGCTGATCTTATCCAGAAATTCCTTTTCGGTCAAACCGTCCAGATCTTTCACTACCCGGTTGTAATCCATGATCATCAGTTCCTCGTCCGGAAACAGCACGGAAAGAAAATAATTAAATTCTTCCGTCCCGTCATACCCCGGCTGCTCCATTCTGCGCTTCAGTCCTACCTTCACTGCCGAAGCCGCCCGGTGATGGCCGTCCGCAATATAAATCCGTTCAATTCCGGCAAAAGCCCTTTCGATGGCTGTTTTTTCCTTTTCCTCATCAATGATCCAGCCCCGATGCGTGATTCCATCTTCCGAGGTGAAATCAAACAGCGGCGCTTTTTCTTTGGCACGCTTTACCGCAGCCTCCAGAATCTTATTTTTCCGATACGCCAAAAAAATCGGGCCGGTCTGGGCGTCACAGGCGTCCACATGGCGGATCCGGTCCTCCTCCTTTTCCGCTCTGGTATTTTCATGCTTACGAATGATACCGTTCTGATAATCATCAATGGATGCGCAGGCTACGATTCCGGTCTGCGACCGCCCATTCATCGTCAATTCATACAGGTAATAGCAGGGCTTTGCCTCCCGGACAAATTTTCCGTCCCGCACCATGTCCCAAAGCATATCGTGCGCCTTCTGATAGACCTCCGGGGCATACATATCGTGTCCTGCCTCAAACTGGGTCTCAGGACGATCAATATTTAAAAAGGAAAGGGGGTTTTTCTGAGCTGCTTTTCTTGCCTCTTCCCGGTTATACACATCATAGGGCAGCGCCCCGATCTTCTCAGCCAGTCCGTCCGCCGGACGGATTCCACAGAATGCTTTTATCTCTGCCATCGTTTTCTTCCTCGCTTCATAATTTTATGGTACAAACATCATTTGCCCGCAGGGCTTTGATGCGCACGGATCTTTCCAGCTCCCTGGTTTATGATGCAAAAAGGGCTGCGGCAAAATCAAACGCAAAAGTTTCTGTATCCAGGGGGTTCCTATCACTTAGGCAAAACTTTGCAAATCGCTTTCGCAGCAGCTCCTTTTATCTATTCTGTTATTTTACGACACGCACCCGCAGCACTCCTTCTATGCCCTTAAGCATTTCCAGCGTATTTGCGGAAACCTGATCTTCAAGATCCAGAAGAGTATAGGCATACTCTCCCCGGCTGGTATTACTCATGTTTACAATATTGGTATCCGACAGAATGCCGGTAAACTGGCTGATCATCTTCTTCACATTTTTATGATAGATCGCCACACGCGCCGCCGTCTCACAGACACCCATGCTGCAGTTTGGATAGTTTACGGAATTGCGGATATTTCCGTTCTCCAGAAAATCCATCAATTCATTGACTGCCATAACTGCACAGTTATCCTCCGACTCTGCAGTAGAGGCCCCCAGATGAGGCACCACGAT
Source organism: Lachnospiraceae bacterium (assembly GCA_030537145.1). Taxonomy (GTDB): domain Bacteria; phylum Bacillota; class Clostridia; order Lachnospirales; family Lachnospiraceae; genus Merdiplasma. The sequence goes on from JAUNON010000011.1 coordinate 44,140, forward strand.
CACACCCGGCTTTCCGATGGTTTTTGTATTGGGGAAATCAGATACGTATTTGCGGATCCTCCCCTCTTCCAAAGCCTTCAGCACCGCATCCTCATCCACCAGCAGATCCCTGGCAAAATTCAGAATCACCGCATTGGGCTTCATCTCGCAGATAGCCGCTTCATTAATCATGTTCTTCGTGCTTTCCATCAGCGGCACATGTATCGTAATGTAATCACAGTTTTTATAGATCTGGTTCACATCATTGATATGCTTAATGCTCCTGGACAGGCTCCAGGCCGCATCCACCGAAATGTAGGGATCATATCCATACACCTCCATACCCAGATGGGTAGCCGCATTAGCCACCAGTACGCCGATGGCACCCAGACCGATGATTCCCAGCTTCTTTCCGGAAAGCTCGCTTCCGGCAAATCTTTTCTTTTCCTTTTCGGTATCCTTGGCTACATTTTCATTGCCGGCCTGGGAGGCTGCCCAGTTGATGCCGCCAACCACATCCCTGGCTGCCAGCAGCATCCCGGCAAATACCAGCTCCTTTACGCCGTTTGCATTGGCCCCCGGCGTATTGAACACCACGATTCCTTTTTTCGCGCACTCTTCCAGCGGAATATTATTTACTCCGGCGCCTGCCCGGGCAATGCCCAGCACATTTTCCGGGAGCTCCATCTCATGCATATTAGCGCTGCGGACCAAAACGGCATCCGCCTGCCCGATTTCATCCACCTTTCCGTAATTCTCCGTAAAGCGGTCTAAGCCCACCGGGGAAATCGCATTCAGACAAGTATACTGATACATTTTTTCATTCTCCTCTTTTCTATCTTTTCGTAACCTTCCGGTTACATCTGCTCCTTTTCAAAAGCTTTCATAAACGCAACCAGCTTTTCTACACCCTCTACCGGCATTGCATTGTAAATGCTGGCTCTCATGCCGCCCACCGATCTGTGGCCTTTCAGATTTACGAATCCGGCTTCCTCCGCCGCTGCCACAAATCTGGCATCCATCTCCTTATCCCCTGTAACAAAGGGCACATTCATCAAAGAGCGGTCCTCTTTGCGGACTGTTCCGCGAAACAGTCTGCTTTCATCCAGGAACTGATACAGGATAGCCGCTTTCTTCTCATTGCGCTCCTTCATGGCCTCCAGTCCGCCCATGGACTTCAGCCATTGAAACACCTTGCCGCAAATATAGATGCAGTAGCAGTTGGGTGTATTATAAAGGGAGTTGGCATCGGCATGCGTCTTGAATTTCATCATGGTAGGCGTTCCCGGAAGCACATCTTCCGTAATCAGATCCTCCCGGACAATGGAGATCACCATACCCGCCGGTCCGATATTCTTCTGTACGCCTCCGTAAATGATACCATATTTCTCCACATCCATCGGTTCTGACAAAAAGCAGGAGGATACGTCGGACACCAAAAGCTTTCCTTTCGTATTCGGAAGCTTTTTATATTTCGTGCCATATATAGTGTTGTTTTCACAAATGTACACATAATCGGCATCCGGGCTTATGGGCAGATCCGAGCAATCCGGTATGTAGGAAAAGGTTTCGTCCTCACTGGATGCGATCTTATGGGCGGTCCCGTATTTCTGCGCCTCCTGATAAGCCTTTTTTGCCCACTGGCCGGTAACGATATAATCTGCTACCCGGTTTTTCATCAGATTCATGGGAATCATGGCAAACTGCAGAGAAGCTCCGCCCTGCAGGAAAAGGACCCTATAATTTCCAGGGATATGCAGCAGATCTCTCAGATCCGCTTCCGCCTCCTGGATAATCTGATCAAACGCCTTGGAGCGATGGCTCATTTCCATTACCGACATGCCAGTTCCTCTGTAATCCATCATCTCCTGAGCGGCTTCCTGCAGTACCTCCTCCGGCAGCACTGCCGGTCCTGCCGAAAAATTGTACACTCGACTCATTTTTCATATCCTCCTCTTATATATGTCGCAATTATTTTCGCCGCATTTGGGCAGGCGCTGCCCAAATGCCAGCGAACATTACCTACTTTCCGTTTTGCTCCAGATCATCCTGGTCAAAGGCCTCATCGATAGCATGGCCGGCCGGAACCATTGGGAATACCTTATCATCCTGGTCAATCACGCAGTCCAGCACTACCGGGCGTCCCAGAGACAGGGCTTTTCGGAAAGCGGGTGCAAAATCTTCTCTTTTCTCCACCCGGATGCCTACGGCGCCCATAGCCTCCGCCAGCTTCACAAAATCCACCGCATCCTTCAGCACCGTCTGGGCGTAACGCTGCCCGTAAAACAGATTCTGCCACTGCCGCACCATTCCCAGCACATGGTTGTTGACTACCACCTGGATAATAGGCACCTGATAACGGACCGCCGTAGCGATCTCATTCATATTCATGCGGAAGCATCCGTCACCGGCAATATTTACTACTGTTTTGTCCGGACATCCGATTTTCGCTCCGATGCTGGCGCCCAGGCCATATCCCATTGTGCCAAGGCCGCCTGAGGTCAGGAAGGTATGAGGCTTCGAATATTTATAAAACTGAGCCGCCCACATCTGATGCTGCCCAACCTCTGTAACGATCAGCGCATCCCCCTTGGTCTCTCTGTAAATATCCTCGATAATTCCGGGACCGGTCAGCGCTTCCCGGTCGAATTTCAGCGGGTGCTTCTCCTTCAGCGTTTTCACATACTCCAGCCATTCATCATGATTATGATCCTCGATTCTGGGATTCAGACGCTTCAGCACCTCTTTCACATCGCCGATCACGCTTACATCCACCGGAATGTTTTTATTGATCTCCGCCGCATCCACATCAATCTGGATAATCTTGGCTTTTTTCGCAAAATTCTTTGTATTTCCGGTCACACGATCACTGAACCGGGCGCCGATGGTAATCAGCAGGTCACACTGAGAAACGCCGAAGTTAGAAGCCTTCGTGCCATGCATTCCCAGCATTCCGCAGTACAGATCGCTGGTGCCGTCAAACGCACCCTTGCCCATCAGAGAATCCGCTACCGGCGCATGCACCTTATCCACAAATTCCTTCAGTTCCTCTGAAGCATCGGAAATGATGGCGCCGCCGCCCACAAACACAAAGGGCTTCTTGCAGTGGTTGATCAGGGAAACCACCTGATCCAGATCCTCTGTCCTGATATAGCCGCTGCTGCGCTCTACCGGTTCCGGAATCTGAGGAGTATACTCAGCCAGATCAGCGGTAGCGTTCTTCGTAATATCGATCAGCACAGGGCCGGGACGTCCTTCCTTGGCAATGCGGAAGGCGCTGCGGATCGTATCCGCCAGATCCGCCACATCCTTTACGATATAATTATGCTTGGTGATGGGCATCGTAATACCGGTAATATCAATTTCCTGGAAGCTGTCCCTGCCCAACAGAGACACACCCACGTTGGCCGTAATGGCTACAATCGGAACCGAATCCATATAAGCAGTTGCAATTCCTGTCACCAGGTTTGTTGCTCCCGGACCGGAGGTGGCAAAACACACTCCTACCTTTCCCGTTGCCCGGGCATAACCGTCCGCTGCATGGGAAGCTCCCTGCTCATGGGAGGTCAGGATATGGGTAATTTCATCACTGTGCTTGTACAATTCATCATACACATTCAGGATAGCGCCGCCCGGATAACCAAATACGGTATCCACGCCCTGTTCCTTGAGACACTCAATCAAAATCTGTGAACCATTTAACTTCATGCTCTGACTCCTCTTACTCTCTATTTTCCAAATATTAATCGTCTGCTGCTCTCTTATTTACCGCTTCGGCAGTTCCAGGATAGCACCTCTGTTTCCGGAAGTAACCATGGCGGCATATCTTGCCAGATATCCTGTCGTAATCTTCGGCTCTCTCGGCGTCCAGGCCGCCCGCCGCTTTGCCAGCTCCTCCTCCGATACGGCCAGCTCAAGCTTGTGCTCCGGAATGTTGATCTTAATGATATCTCCCTCTTCCACCAGAGCGATGGGGCCTCCCACTGCCGCCTCCGGGGATACATGTCCAATGGATGCGCCTCTGGAAGCTCCGCTGAAGCGTCCGTCCGTAATCAGGGCCACCGAAGATCCCAGTCCCATACCGGCTATCGCAGAGGTGGGATTTAGCATCTCCCGCATACCCGGGCCGCCTTTCGGACCTTCATACCGGATGACCACAACATCCCCTGATACGATCTTTCCTCCCAGAATTGCCGCAATGGCATCCTCCTCACAATCAAATACCCGGGCCGGACCTTCATGAACCATCATCTCAGGAACCACGGCCGAGCGCTTTACGATTCCGGAATCCGGCGCTAAATTTCCCTTCAGGGCTGCCAGTCCTCCGGTCTGGCTGTAAGGATTGTCAATGGGACGAATCACCTCCGGATTCAGGTTTGCGCAGTTTTTAATATTCTCGCCCACCGTTTTCCCGGTGACTGTCATACAATCCAGATTCAGCAGGTTTTTCTTTGTCAGCTCATTCATAACCGCATATACGCCGCCGGCCTCATTCAGATCCTCCATGTAGGTGGGGCCTGCCGGCGCAAGATGGCACAGGTTCGGAGTGCGCTCGCTGACCTCATTGGCAATATCCACATTCAATTCCACTCCCGCTTCATGGGCAATAGCCGGAAGATGCAGCATACTGTTGGTGGAACAGCCCAGAGCCATATCCACGGTCAAAGCATTCATAAATGCCTCCTCCGTCATAATATCTCTGGGGCGGATATCCTTTTTCAGCAGCTCCATGATCTGCATACCCGCATGCTTTGCCAGCTTAATACGGTCGGAATATACCGCCGGGATCGTGCCGTTTCCTTTCAGGCCCATGCCAAGCACCTCTGTCAGACAGTTCATGCTGTTAGCAGTATACATACCGGAACAGGAGCCGCAGGTGGGGCACACATTATTTTCGTATTCTTCTACTTCTTCATCGCTCATCTTGCCTGCCGCATGTTCTCCCACCGCTTCGAACATGGAGGAAAGGCTTCTCTTCTTTCCCTTCAGATGGCCGGCCAGCATGGGGCCTCCGCTGACAAATATGGTGGGAATGTTCAGTCTGGCTGCCGCCATCAAAAGCCCCGGTACGTTCTTATCGCAGTTTGGGATCATCACCAGTGCGTCAAACTGATGGGCCCTGGCCATACACTCGGTAGAATCCGCAATCAGATCTCTTGTCACCAGAGAATACTTCATCCCCTCATGTCCCATTGCAATGCCGTCGCAGACAGCAATCGCCGGAAACACACGGGGAACACCGCCTGCCATAGCTACGCCCAGCTTTACAGCCTCCGTAATCTTATCCAGATTCATATGTCCCGGTACGATCTCATTATAGGAATTGACAATGCCGATCAGGGGCTTATCCATCTCTTCCTTTGTCAGGCCCAGCGCATGAAACAAAGACCGGTGCGGTGCCTGTTGAATTCCTTTTTTTACAGCATCACTCTTCATATTTCCTCCTAATCTGCCGGACATAAGGTCTGCCCTCCTGTCCGGCTATATCATTATCTCAGATACGCTCTGCAATCAAATCACCCATTTTCGCCGTACCTACCTTTGTGCATCCTTCCGACCAGATATCTCCGGTACGGTATCCCTCTGCCAGCACCTGCTTCACGGCCCGTTCCATTCCGTCCGCCGCTTCATCCAGATCCAGGGAATAGCGCAGCATCATAGCAGCGGACAGCACGGTGGCAATGGGATTGGCAATATCCTTCCCGGCAATATCCGGCGCCGAGCCATGGCTCGGCTCATACAGTCCAAACTTCGTCTCATTCAGGGAAGCGGAAGAAAGCATTCCGATAGATCCTGTGACCATACTGGCTTCGTCAGACAAAATGTCGCCAAACATATTCTCGGTCAGCACCACATCAAACTGGGAGGGATCCCGCACAAGCTGCATGGCGCAATTATCCACCAGCATATGCTCCAGCGTCACGTCCGGATAATTCCCGGCCACTTCCTCCACCACTGCTCTCCACAGTCTGGAGGAATCCAGCACATTCGCCTTATCCACGCTGCATACCTTATGGCGCCTCTTTCTTGCAATATCAAATGCCTTCACGGCAATCCGGCGGATCTCAGTCTCGCTGTACTCCAGCGTATCCACCGCTTTACGCACACCATCCTCCGTCACCGTATGGCGTGCTCCAAAATAGAGGCCGCCGGTCAGCTCCCGCATAATCAGCAGATCAAAGCCTGCCGCACTGATATCCTCCCGCAAAGGACAGGCTGCCCGCAGCTCCTCGTACAAATAAGCCGGTCTGAGATTGGCAAACAGATTCAGGGATTTCCGGATCTTCAAAAGCCCTGCCTCCGGCCTTAAATTGGGAGGAAGCTGATACCACGGAGAGGTTTTCGCATCTCCTCCGATGGAACCCATCAGCACCGCTTCGCTGGATCTGGCTGTCTCAATCGCCTCATCCGTCAAGGGCACCCCATGCACATCGATGGAAGCGCCTCCCATCAGCACCTCCGTATAATCTAAAGTAAACTGATATTTCTTTCCTGCAGCGTCAAGCACCTTCTGCGCCTCTCTGACAATCTCCGGGCCAATGCCGTCTCCCGGAATAACTGCTATCTTATGTCCCATTCTTTTCATTCCTTTCCATATCGTTTCGGGTTCCCAAAACACTTTATCCTCTATCTTAATGTATTTTTTACGATATTTCAACCCAAAGTGTCGAAAATGTGATATACTGATAGCAATTATTTGCGAGGAAAGAAAGCAGCAAGGTATTTCCTAGGAGATAAAACAAATATGCTGCCGGGCAAAATGGAAACAGCAGCATAAATTTTGATTAGGCAGGAAGATAACATGGACAAGTTAGATTATCAGATTTTAAACGAATTAAAGAAAAATGCCCGTCAGACCGCTTCTGACATCAGTAAAAATATTCATCTGTCGGTTTCCACAGTGATTGAACGCATTAAAAAGCTGGAGAAATCCGGTATCATCCAGTCCTATACAGCCATTACCGATGATGCCAGGCTAGGAAATGACATCACGGTCCTGATGGAGATCAGCATGGAGCATCCCCGGTATAATGATGATTTTATCCGGCAGGTAAATGAAAATCCCAACATCATTGCGTGCTACTATCTGACAGGGGAATTCGATTTCCTCCTGAAGATCTGCTGCAAGTCCTCGGATCATCTGGAACAGATCCACAACCGGATCAAGGACTGTTCTGGTGTCCGTCTTACCCGTACTCATTATGTTCTGCGAACCGTAAAAAATATCCATTCCTCCCAGGCTGAATGCGATAACTGACCGGTTCCGGTCAATTTTCTATGCCCCGCAGGGCTTTTCTCTCAATAGAAAAGCCAAAGACTTTTGCACTTTAAGGCAACAAGTTGTTTCCCGTGAGAGAAAAAGGGACTGCCGTAAAATCTGATTTCACGGCAGCCCCTGTTTTTTCTGTTTTATTTCTTTACCTTCAGCTCTTTGGTATCCTTGGTCTCCTCTGCGGCCTCCGCAGCTCCGTCAGATGCCTTCTCAACCTCTGCAATCGCAGATTTCCTCATGGGAATCCGGCAGTTCTTGTTGTTGCCGAATTCTACGATGCAATCCTCATCCTCCAGGGCAATCACCACTCCGTAAAAACCGCTGGTGGTCACTACAACATCGCCCACCTCCATGGATGCAAGCAGAGCGGTCATTCTCTTCTGCTCTTTTTTCTGAGGACGAACGGCAAAAAAGTACATAGCCCCACCGATAATAACGATGTAAATCACCATCAGCATTAATCCGCCGCCTGTACCGGCTCCGGCCTGCGCACTTTCCGTCAATAAATTCATCATTCCTGTTTTCCTCCTGAAATTCTTTACTTGTCCGTACAAGACATTATTACAATCATACACAATTTAACAGCATTCATCAAGTATTTTTCAAAAATTTTATTTATTATTTCCCATATAACGATCGATTTTCTGCCGTTTATACGTCTGATAATTTCCGGCATCTATCGCCTCCCGGATTTCCTCCATCATATGATTATAAAAATAAAGGTTATGAAGCACGCACAGGCGCATTCCCAGCATCTCCTTTGCCTTCAGCAAATGACGGATATAGGCTCTGCTGTAAAGCCGGCAGGCCGGACACTGACAGCCCTCCTCAATGGGGCGTTCATCCAGCTCATATTTTGCGTTAAACAGGTTCAGCTTTCCGTCATTCGTATAGACATGGCCGTGGCGGCCGTTCCGGCTGGGGTATACGCAGTCAAAAAAGTCCACTCCTCGGTCCACCGCCTCCAAAATGTTGATGGGAGTGCCCACGCCCATCAGATAGACCGGCTTGTCCTCCGGCAGCCAGGGAACCGTGGATTCAATCACCCGGTACATTTCCTCATGCGTCTCTCCCACGGCCAGCCCGCCGATGGCATAGCCGTCCAGATCCATCTCCGTGATCCGCTTTGCATGTTCGATCCGGATATCATCATAAACCGCTCCCTGGTTGATGCCGAATAGCATCTGATTTTTATTGATCGTATCCTCCAGACGATTCAGGCGGGCCATTTCCGCCTTACAGCGGGCCAGCCAGCGGGTCGTGCGGTCTACGGAATTCTGTACATAGGTGCGGTCCGCCACGCTGGAAGGGCATTCATCAAAGGCCATGGCAATGGTAGAAGCCAGATTGGACTGGATCTGCATACTTTCCTCTGGTCCCATGAAGATTTTTCTTCCGTCGATATGGGACTGGAAATAAACGCCCTCCTCCTTAATCTTCCTCAGGCTTGCCAGAGAAAATACCTGAAAGCCGCCGGAATCCGTCAGAATAGGCCGTTCCCAGTTCATAAATTTGTGCAGGCCTCCCAGCTTTTTTACGATCGTATCGCCGGGCCGCACATGAAGATGGTAAGTATTGGACAGCTCCACCTGCGTCCCAATGGCCCGCAGATCCTCCGTGGAGACTGCGCCTTTAATGGCGGCCGCCGTTCCCACATTCATAAAAACAGGGGTCTGAATCACACCGTGCACGGTACGCAGTTCCCCTCTTTTTGCATTTCCGTCTTTTTTTAAAAGCGTGTAATTTTTACTCATGAAGTCCGTTCGCCTTTCTCAATCTCACAAATTTTCTTCCTCGTTTTATAAGATTTCACACATTTTTTAGTATATATGGAATAATTTAATAATGCAAGAGGTTTGAAATTTTTCATATTATGTCGTATAATGTAGACTTGAATCTAAAATGCAGAATCTGTCAATAAATCATTCAAAAATCAGCTCGTCCAATAACACAGTATCCATTTTCATTCTGCAAAGAAGAAAATATACGAATACAGAAAAAGAGCGCTGCTGACAATTCTGCGAATGCAGGCAACTGAAACAAAGGAGGTTAGAAACTGCTCCTTCCGCATCATGGAGCAGCTCAGTAAGAATATGGCTCATACAACCTTACATACGCTTGGAATCGATATCGGTTCCACAACGGTAAAAATAGCCGTCCTGGATGCAGACAAACAATTGCTGTTTTCCGATTACGAACGGCACTATGCAAATATTCAGGAGACTCTGGCTTCTCTGATCCAAAAAGCCATGGACCAATTAGGCGAGTTGGCAGTCAGCCCGGTCATCACCGGTTCCGGCGGCCTGACTTTGGCCAATCACATGGAAATTCCGTTTGTCCAGGAGGTTATTGCCGTAGCCTCCTCCCTGCAGCATTTCGCTCCGCAGACAGACGTGGCCATCGAGCTTGGCGGAGAGGATGCAAAAATCATCTATTTTGAAGGAGGCACCGTGGAACAGCGGATGAACGGCATCTGCGCCGGCGGCACCGGCTCCTTTATCGATCAGATGGCCTCCCTGCTGCAGACAGACGCACCGGGACTGAACGAATACGCAAAGCAATTCCAGTCCCTGTACTCCATTGCTGCCCGCTGCGGCGTATTCGCAAAATCCGACATTCAGCCCCTGATCAATGAAGGCGCAACGAAAGAGGATCTGGCCGCCTCCATTTTCCAGGCGGTGGTCAACCAGACCATCAGCGGCCTGGCCTGCGGGAAACCGATCCGCGGCCACGTTGCTTTTCTGGGAGGCCCGCTTCATTTCTTATCCGAGCTTCGGGAAGCATTTATCCGTACGCTGAAGCTGGATGAGGAACACGCTATTATACCGGACAATTCCCATCTGTTTGCGGCCATCGGTTCTGCCCTGAACGCAAAGCCGGAGGTGCAGACTACGCTTAGCGCTCTGCTGGAAAAGCTTTCCGGCAAGATCAGGCTGGAATTCGAGGTGGCCCGTATGGAGCCCCTGTTTGCCTCCCAAGAGGATTACGATGAATTTATCGAACGGCAGAACGGCTACAACGTGGTCACAGATGATCTAAGCACCTACGAGGGAAACTGCTATCTGGGCATCGATGCCGGTTCCACCACGACGAAAGCCGCATTGGTTGGCGAGGACGGTGCGCTTTTGTATTCCTTCTATAGTAATAACAACGGAAGCCCTTTAAAGACCACCATCCGGGCCATGAAGGAAATTTATTCCCTGCTGCCGGATACGGCCCAGATCGTCTACTCCTGCTCCACCGGATACGGAGAAGCGCTGATCAAGGCTGCCCTGATGCTGGATGAAGGGGAAGTGGAGACCGTTTCCCACTACTATGCCGCCGCTTTCTTTGATCCGGAGGTGGACTGTATTCTGGACATCGGCGGTCAGGATATGAAATGCATCAAAATCAAAAACGAGACTGTAGACAGCGTCCAGCTAAACGAGGCCTGCTCCTCCGGCTGCGGCTCCTTTATCGAAACCTTCGCAAAATCTCTGAATTATTCGGTGCAGGATTTTGCAAAGGCCGCTCTTTTTGCGGAGCATCCCATTGATCTTGGCACCCGCTGTACCGTGTTTATGAACTCTAAGGTAAAGCAGGCCCAGAAGGAAGGCGCCTCCGTTGCGGATATTTCCGCAGGGCTGGCCTATTCCGTCATTAAAAATGCACTGTATAAGGTCATTAAGGTTTCCGATGCCGCAGAGCTTGGCCGTCATATTGTGGTCCAGGGAGGCACCTTCTACAATGATGCCGTACTGCGCAGCTTTGAGCGGATTGCAGGCTGTGAGGCCATCCGGCCGGATATCGCAGGCATCATGGGCGCATTCGGCGCAGCATTGATCGCAAGAGAACGGTATAAGCCGGAAAAGGAAACCTCCATGCTCTCCATTGAGCAGATCAATGCCCTTCAGTTCACCACCCATATGGCCAAATGCAAGGGCTGCACCAACCAGTGCCGCCTTACCATCAACCGTTTTTCCGGCGGCCGTCAGTTCATCAGCGGCAACCGCTGCGAGCGGGGAATCGGCAAAGAAAAGAACAAGGATAACATCCCCAATTTGTTTGACTTTAAAAATAAGCTGCTCTTCTCCTACCTTCCGCTGGAAGAAGATGAAGCCGTAAGGGGGACTGTGGGAATTCCCAGGGTGCTGAATATGTACGAGAATTATCCGTTCTGGTTCCGCTTTTTCACCGCCCTGAAATACCGGGTCATTCTCTCCCCGCCGTCCTCCCGGAAGATTTATGAGCTGGGCATCGAATCCATCCCCAGCGAGTCCGAATGCTATCCGGCGAAGCTGGCGCACGGTCATGTGGAATGGCTGATCAAGCAGGGCATTAAATATATTTTCTATCCCTGCATTCCATACGAGCGCAAGGAGTTTCCGGAAGCGCCCAACCACTACAACTGCCCCATTGTGACCTCCTATGCGGAAAATATTAAAAACAACGTGGAAAATCTGCGGGGAGAAAACATCCGCTTTGAGAATCCCTTTATTGCCTTCACCAGCCTGGATACGGTAACGAAGCAGCTCGTAAAATCCTTCCCGGAGCTTCCGGCTGCGGAAGTTACGGCTGCCGCCAAAGCAGGCTGGAAAGAGCTGGAGCATACCAGAGAGCTGATGTACCAGAAGGGCCAGGAGACCCTGAAATACCTGGAAGAAACAGGGCGAAGAGGTATCGTGCTGGCAGGCCGCCCCTATCACGTGGATTCTGAGATCAACCACGGCATTCCGGAATTGATCAACTCCTACGGGATCGCCGTGCTTACCGAGGATTCCGTATCCGGCCTGAACCCGGTGGAACGCCCTCTGATCGTTCTGGACCAGTGGATGTACCACAGCCGCCTTTATGCTGCGGCCAACTTTGTAAAAACACGGGATGATTTGGATCTGATTCAGTTGAATTCCTTCGGCTGCGGCCTGGATGCGGTTACGACGGACTGTGTCAACGATATCCTCTCCGGCTCGGGCAAAATCTACACCTGTTTGAAGATTGACGAGGTAAATAACCTGGGAGCCGCCCGTATCCGAATCCGCTCCCTCATCGCAGCCATCCGTGTGCGGGAGGAACGTAATGCGAAACGGGAAATTCATCCCTCCAACATTACTCCGGTGGTATTTACCGAAGAGATGCGTAAAAACTACACCATCCTCTGCCCCCAGATGTCCCCCATCCATTTTTCCATTCTGGAGCCGGCCTTCAATGCCTGCGGCTACAATCTGGTAGTGGTCAATGCGGATGACCGGAAGGCCGTGGATATGGGACTTAAATTCGTAAATAACGATGCATGCTATCCCTCCCTGATTGTGGTGGGACAGATGATGGATGCCCTGATGTCCGGAAAATACGATCCCGACCGCACGGCCATCATTATGACCCAGACCGGCGGCGGCTGCCGTGCTTCAAACTATGTAGGCTTCTTCCGACGGGCGCTGCGCAAGGCAAATATGGAACAGATTCCGGTCATTTCCCTGAACCTCAGCGGACTGGAGTCCAATCCGGGCTTTAAGATTTCTTATAATCTGCTGAAGCGGGCTCTGTTTGGTCTGGTATTCGGAGATATATTCATGCGCTGCCTCTACCGGATGCGTCCTTATGAAAAGGAGCCCGGCTCTGCCAATGCCCTGCATGAACGTCTGGAAAAGAAGTGCATCGCATTTGTTTCCGGCCCCAGGGTTACATATGCAGGATATAAGAAATTGTGCCGGGAAATCATCCAGGAATTTGACCGGCTGCCCATCACAGACGAGAAAAAACCTCGGGTGGGTGTGGTAGGAGAAATTCTGGTAAAATTCCTTCCGGCAGCAAATAATCATCTGGTGGAGCTTCTGGAAGCGGAAGGCGCAGAGGCTGTCGTTCCCGACCTGATGGATTTTCTCCTTTACTGTTTCTACAATCAGAATTTTAAAGCAGAAAATCTGGGCACGAAAAAGTCCACTGCCGCCCTCTCCAATATGGCAAACTCCTTCCTGGAGATGCTGCGGGGGACTGCCCGGGCAGAGTTTGAAAAAAGCAATCACTTTGATCCGCCTGCCCATATCCAGGATCTGGGCAAAATGGCCAGGGATATCGTATCACTGGGCAATCAGACCGGAGAAGGCTGGTTCCTTACCGGCGAAATGCTGGAGCTGATCCACTCCGGAACCAACAATATTGTATGCACACAGCCCTTTGGCTGCCTGCCGAATCATGTGGTGGGAAAAGGGGTCATCAAAGAAATCCGGCGGCAGTATCCGCTGGCCAATATCGTGGCCATTGACTATGATCCCGGTGCCAGCGAGGTAAACCAGCTAAACCGAATCAAGCTGATGCTCTCCACCGCCCAGAAAAATATGAACAAACCAGAGAACAAAGATATGCAGGAAAAAGATGCTTAGCTCTTTCCAATTGCAGCAAAAAGGCTGCCGCAAAATTTCTTTTGCAAAGTTCTGTATCCGGTGTTTGTGAGCACTTCCTGACATCTGTTCGCCCATGTCGGACTTCATCCGACCTGGTTCGGACAGATGTCTCAGTGATACAAACACCCTGGATACAGATACTTCTGCATTTTAAATTCTGCGGCAGCCTTTTTTAGCTGCTTCTTTTTCTTTTACGCTGTAAGAGACTTTTCCGCTCCGGGCAATAGTCTGCCGAGGTGATGTGGATCAGCAGCTCTTCCACGGAGGACAGCAATGCAATGACTGCTACGATACTTCCGGCGGTCTTTACTGAAATCCACTGGATCAGATAGGGAAAGCTGAATACGGCTGCGCCGGTCAGCTTATTTGCCCAGGTATGCAAAGACGCAAAGCGATGATACCGGACAGCCGCCAGGCCATAGGAAAGCAGCCGGATGGCCAATATGAGCCACACACCCTGCCAGATCAGCCTCGGAAGATTGGCGGTAAGGAAGGGCAGCAGCAAAATGGCGGCCACTCCGTAAAACAGCAGGTCTCCGATGCTGTCCAGCTTTGATCCAAGCTCGCTTTCTGCGTGAAGCGCCCGGGCCGTCAGCCCGTCCAGAACATCTGTAATCCCACAGAAGGTATAGATTCCATAAAAATCCGATGAGAAAGGAGCCGTCCAGGCCAGGCATCCTGCCCCCAGAAGGCGAAACATCGTGATTCCATTCGGTATATAACGAAAATAATTGCGCATAAGCAGTATCCCCTCCGGCGCTGCTACTTTAATTCAGATATTTTCCAGTTTCAGGTAGCTCCATTATATGCTTTAGCCCTGCATCCGTCAATGAATAAGTGAGCGGGTATTTCTGATCCGGAAATACCAAAAAAGGTGCCATCCTTTTGGGACAACACCTTTCTCTTCCTCATTCTGTCAGCCAGACCGACCGCAAGCCAAAGCCTTATACTCTGGACAGATATTCACCGGTTCTGGTATCGATCTTTAATTTATCTCCGGTCTCCACAAACAGAGGAACCATAACTACGGCTCCGGTCTCTACGGTTGCAGGTTTGCTGGCACCGGTAGCGGTATCACCCTTGAAGCCCGGCTCTGTATCCGTCACTTCCAGTTCAACAAAGAGAGGCGGTTCTACGGAAAATACATTTCCATTGTGAGAACATACCTTAACCATCTCATTTTCCTTCACAAATTTCAGCGCATCACCTACGGTCTCATCATTCAATGCGATCTGGTCATAGGTTTCCACGTTCATGAAGTAGTACAGATCTCCGTCTGAATATAAATACTGCATGTCCACACGCTCAATACGAGCCTGCGGGAATTTTTCGGTAGGACGGAAGGTTTTTTCTACCACGCCTCCGTTGATAATATTTTTCAGTTTTGTTCTTACAAAAGCGGCACCTTTTCCCGGTTTTACATGCTGGAACTCAATAATCTGATAAATATTTCCATCCATCTCCAGTGTAATGCCATTTCTAAAATCGCCTGCTGATATCATAATGATATTCCTCCTTCATATGATCCGATTACTCATTCCGGCAGTCAAATCCGGATAGGGATTCCGTATCAAACCCCATATTCTTTCTTATTCTATAATATTTCCGCCTTTTTTTCAACTATTTTTTATGATACATACGATTTTATAGTAACAGTTCAGCCCAGGGCTTTGCACTGGCTGCAAAGCCCGTAAGAACAAGTGA
>JAUNON010000129.1:0-2344 GCA_030537145.1 Lachnospiraceae bacterium
TATCCATGTCCTCCGCTCCCTTCAAAGTGAAGGCAGCCCTGTTTCTTTAACTCCCTGATACGGCTCCATATGATACCCTTTGTCCGCCCCAGCTTTGCTGCCAGGTCGCCGGCTGTCTGATTCCCGTTTTCCTCTAAGCATTCCAAAATCCGTACCCGGTCCATCATCCGCCCTTTTTCTGTATCCGGCGGAAACGGATATTCCACAAATTCAGAAAACTGCGTTCCAGGATTTTGCAATAATCCTTGCCTGCTGCTAAGCCCCATAATCTGCATGGAATCAAATCGGACCTCCAGCTGCCACTCATGCACCACAATACAGCTGATATTCCGGAGCATCTGCCCGACTGCCGCCTTTTCAAACCCGCCATTTTCCAGGCGCTTCCTTATTTCCCGGAGCCGGTATGCAATCTGCTCCTGCTCATGGATCTGCCGGGACAGCGCCTCCCTTTTCTGGTGCAGTTCATCCACTTTTTTCTCTATACTGCTGCTTTTTTCCCTGTAGTCTTCGTCCGATATAATGCCGTCCAGCAGCTTTTCAAGCAAAAGATCCTTCCTCTTATGCATTGCATTTTCCTGCTCTTCCAGCCTGGCCATACTCATGCCGGAATCGTTGTTCTGCAGCGTCTGTTCCAGCAGTTGAACTGCCTTTTGAATAATCCCATCCTTTTCCTGCTGCTGTATATGATAATATTTGACCGCAAGCTGCTCAAGTAAACCAACTACAATCTCTTCCTCCAGGTGAATGCTGTCACAGCCTCCTTTTGTATCCGTTCCGTCCTTTCGCACCCCATTTCTCCGGTTTCGTTTACTCCGTCCCTGCTCTACATAGGTGCCGCATTTCCATTCATATATTATTTTTTCCGGTTCCGCATAGCTGCGCCTCCAGACTCTGTAATACGGCCTCCCGCACATTCCGCAGATCAGCTTGCCAGATAACAGATATTTTCCCGGATTACTGCCCTTTGCATAGCTTCCGTCACGATGGTTCTGAACAGCACGTTTTGACATCGCTTCATTTGCACGCTCCCACAATTCCTCATCAACAATCGCAGGGACCAGACCTTTTCGAAAAATCCACTGACCCGGTTCATTCTGTATGACCTTCTTTGTTTCAAAATCAAAGTGCTGCCGGTTCATTACAAAGATTCCTTTATACAGAGGATTCCGAATCATTCGCCGGATCGTCGCAGCAGTCATATACTTTTCGTTTCTCGAGAGAACCTGCTCCTGCTGCAGCATATTTGCTATCGCCCGGCTTCCATACCCGGATGCGCAATACTGAAAAATCCTTCGTATTACATCGGCTTCTTCTTCCACAATGCTCACACTTCCATCCGGCTGCTTTTGAAACCCATATGCTTTATTGGTAAGCATCACCTTTCCGCCGTTTTTCTGACGGTGCTTATGAGCATTTACAATTTTCTTGCTCAGCTCCCGGCTGTATTCCTCTGCAAGAATCGCCTTAATGCCTGTAATCAGCGCATCATCTGTTGAATAGAACTTCCGCTCCAAATACAGATACAGCTTCTTCCCCTGGCTCAGCATCCGGTCCAGAAAGATATACCAGTCCTTTGTGTTCCGCATCAGGCGGTCCTGGCTCTTTATCACAATAATATCAAATTTTTCACCTGACATATCATCGAAAAGGCGGCAGTATTCCTCCCGCCCTTTCGATGTAGTACCACTTTTCGACTCCACATACCGGTCCGCCAAAAACCAGCCATTTTCACGCACACAGTTCTCCGCCTCGATAACCTGTTTCCTGAGGGCATCTACCTGACTTTCCTCTTCCGTGCTGCAGCGGCAGTAGATTACTGCTGCCGGCACGAAAATTTATCTCCTCTGAGCAGTGTCAGGAAACGCATTCTTTCGTCCGGACTGATCAACTTTTCTTCTGATAGGAAATCGACAATTTGAAACAATATTTCCATATGCTTCATATAATCATAATCCTCCATTTCCCGCTTCATGCACCAACTCCACAGACCGTTTATTCAGTTTATGTGGAAATTTTACGATTAAGCCACCTTTTTTGTCTCCATTTTCACAACATCCGAAGATTTCTTCTAAATTGGCAGCTATGTGCTTGCTCCGTGTTGAAGTGAAAAGAGAATTTGATGCCATTGTCATCTGCGGAGGCCTGGACGGGAAAATCAAAGATTACTGTACTCCCTGCGGTATGTGCCGCCAGGTTATGCGGGAAGCTTCTTAAGGATACATACAAACATATCGACTGCTGTTTCCAGAATCCGGTCGTTGAAATCGTACTCTCCGGTATGCAGCGCGGCATAGTCTGTTCCGTTTCCGAGATGGAACATAGCTCCCGGACATTTCCTTGTATA
>JAUNON010000129.1:2354-3575 GCA_030537145.1 Lachnospiraceae bacterium
ATCCAAAATCTTCCGAGCCGCGGATCGGTTCTTTCAGCTCAATCACTTCAAGACCAAGCTCCTCTGCAGCACTGCGGAGGAGCTTAACACTTTCTGCATGGCTGACCGTCTCCGGGAAAGGATCTGACACAATAAATTCTATTTTCAGCCCGTCTCTGTCAGCCAGCTCACAAGCCCGCTCCCGCATCTTGGCTTCAAAAATATCCAGTTCTTTCTCATAGACGGCCCGCAGAGTCATAGATACCTCGCCTTTTCCCGCAGAAATTCCGAAATTCCTGGTTCCCACCTCCGTATGGATCACCGTTCCGAGTACCATTCCTTCAAAGCAGTCCGAATCCAGCACATCGTACATATACTGGATTGTCTGCGCCACCGCAAGCGCCGGGTTTCTTCCCATCTCCGGCTGGCTTGCATGTGATTTTTTCCCGGTAAATACTGCTGTTAAGCCTCGGGATGCACATTGGGAAACGCCTTCGCGCACTGCAATGCTTTTTTCCGGATATCCCGATATATTGTGATATGCATAAACACTTGATATCTGTTTTTCTTCAATCAGACCTGCGGCTTCCTCTCCTCCGGCTCCGATTTCCTCTGCATGCTGGAAGATAAAATAGACATCTCTGTCTGCTCCCGTGCGTGCCACCTCTAAAGCAAGTCCGGCCAGGGCTGCGCTGTGTCCGTCGTGTCCGCACTTGTGAGCAACTCCCGGCACCTTTGACGCATAAGGAAGCTCACACAGCTCCTGGATAGGAAGTGCATCGAAATCAGCCCGAAAAGCAATCGGCTCCGCCTCCGCTTTCGGACTTATGTATGCTGCATAAAACCAGCGTCCCCGATCCACAACCTGCAAATCCGTATTTTCTTTGATAAAACCCATCAATCTCTGTTTGGTCTCTTTTTCTTCATTGGAAAGCTCCGGATTGGCATGAAGTTCATGCCTGAGTTCCATAATTTTCTTCAGATTTTCCTGATCCATCAGAGTTCTCATCTCCTTTATTTTATTCTGGTTTGTTCTTCACTTCACAATCAATGACTCCGTCCATTACCTAAATTATAGCCGATGAATCCGGCGAATACAATTCATTCTTCAGCCAAATTTCAGAGAAGGAAGCTGATTTTTTCCTGCACTACGGATTATGAATTATATCAGTATGTGATCACTTCTGAATACCTGACTTCCGTAAATAATCAAATACCCCAGCCCCTTCTGCGCCGCCAGAA
>JAUNON010000053.1 GCA_030537145.1 Lachnospiraceae bacterium
CGCGCAGCCGGGGAGATAGCGGTGCCCTGTACCTGCAATCCGCTACAGCAGGGGTCATACCGAACCGAGGCTGTTTTGTTGTGAAGCTGCCCTTTATAAGTGATGTTGACGTCTGGGTCTTGCGCAACAGAAATCTGTGAACCGTGTCAGGTCGGGAACGGAGCAGCACTAAGCAGAACCTTCTGTGTGCCGTAAGGCAGCCTGGGCCGAGTTAACTGTAAAGGTAACGTTTGTGGCAGGCAGTCGAAGGGAGGTGCGCGGGAAAAAGAATTGCGAGATGGAGCTTGGAATTGGCTGCCGCAGAATTCGATTTACGGATTTGATTTTGCAGCGGCTTTTTGATTCCTGCCGATAAAAGACCGCCGGGCTGTGCGTTCTGGTGTTTCTGCCAAGGCAAAGGAAGGTATGCCGGATCAGGCCGGAGGAAGAAAGGCTGATGTGATGAGAAAGTATACGGAGGATGAACGATATATGAAGGCGGCGCTGGCCCAGGCCAGGAAAGCCTATGCCCTGGAGGAAGTGCCCATCGGCTGTGTCATTGTTTATGAAGGAAAAATCATCGCCAGAGGCTACAACCGCAGGAATACGGATAAGAATACGGCTTCCCATGCGGAGATCAATGCGATTCGAAAGGCCAGCAAAAAGCTGGGGGACTGGCGCCTAGAGGGCTGTACCATCTATATTACGCTGGAGCCCTGCCAGATGTGTGCCGGAGCCATTGTCCAGGCACGGATCACCAGAGCGGTGATTGGCTGTATGAACGCCAAGGCAGGATGTGCCGGTTCGGTCTTGAATCTTCTGGAAATGCCGGAGTTTAACCATCAGGTGGAGGTGACCCGGGGCGTTTTGCGGGAGGAGTGCAGCAGTATGTTATCGGAATTTTTCCGGGAACTGAGGGAAAGGAAGCGCTTTGCCGGTCATTCAGCCTTCAGCTAAACTGTTACAAATTTTTTCCCCAATGAATGAAAAATTACTTTAAAAAAGAGAAATTCTATGTTACAATAACCAACGTCAGCGCTTTACAGGGAAGCTGCCGCAGAATCTGATTTGCAGAGTGCTTTTTGATTTTGCAACAGCCCCGAGGATGGGGAGATGTACTCAAGTGGTCGTAAGAGGTCGCACTCGAAATGCGATAGGTCCGCAAGGGCGCGTGGGTTCGACTCCCACCATCTCCGTAGGAAAAGCCGGAAACTTCAAACAAAGAAAGTTTCCGGCTTTTATAATACAAGGACTGCCTGGCTAAACGGGACGTCTTTGAGGCAGATCGATGATTTTGTGCGGGAGGAATAGAAGATGAAATACGATACCGTGGTTTTTGATATGGACGGAACGCTTTTGAATACGCTGGATGACATTGCGGACAGTGTGAATGCTATCCTGCGGCAGTATCAGTATCCGGAAAAATCCCTGGAGGAGGTGCGCCTGGCAGTGGGAAATGGGGCCCGGCAGCTCATGCGCCTTGTGCTTCCGGGGGGAGAGGAAAATCCAAAGTTTGAGCAGATTTTAAAGGAATATGGAGCTTACTACCAGGAGCACTGCCAGAAAAAGACCAGAGCCTATGACGGGATCCCGGAGCTTTTGCAAGCCCTGAAGGATGCGGGAGTAAAGATGGCGATCGTTTCGAATAAAGGCGACGGAGCGGTGAAGGAGCTGAACCGGCAGTATTTTGCCAAGAACATTGAGACGGCTGTGGGAGAGCGTGAGGGAATCCGCCGGAAGCCGGAGCCGGATTCCGTGCTGGAGGCGCTGCGCATCCTGGACAGTCAAAAGGAGCGGGCATTGTATGTGGGGGATTCGGAGGTGGATTACCATACGGCAAAAAAAGGAAAGCTGACCTGCGTGCTGGTAAGCTGGGGCTTCCGGGACAGGGAGCAGTTGGCCGCACTGCAGCCGGATTACCTGATTGACGATCCGGAGCAGCTTCTGGATATTTTGCAATAGAAACTCTTTTTTTCAGGAAAAAAATGAGATATACTTAATCGAAAAGAACCAAAGAGGAGGAGCCTGCAGGATGGAACTTTTAGAGGAAAGAATTCGAAAAGACGGAGTGGTAAAGCCGGGCAATGTGCTGAAGGTGGACAGCTTTCTGAACCATCAGATGGATGTGGAGCTGTTTAACGAGATGGGGAAGGAGTTTAAAAGATTGTTTGCCGGCTGCCCCATTAATAAGATTTTGACCATAGAGGCATCCGGCATCGGAATTGCCTGTGTTGTGGCGCAGCATTTCGGTGTCCCGGTGGTTTTCGCAAAAAAGGCAAAAAGTATAAATCTGGACGGCGAGATCTACAAAACGAAAATTCAGTCCTTTACCCATAAAAAGGTGTATGATGTGATCGTGGCAAAGAAATTTCTGAATCCGGAGGACCATATCCTGATTATTGATGATTTTCTGGCGAATGGCTGTGCGGTAGACGGGCTGATCGATCTGATCCGAAGCGCAGGCGCCTCTGTAGAGGGCGTGGGGATCGCAATTGAGAAGGGATTCCAGAGAGGCGGAGATGTGATCCGCGCCAAGGGGATCCGGGTAGAATCCCTGGCGATTGTGGAGAGTATGGATGACCGGACCGGTGAAATCAGGTTCCGGTCCTGAGATGAATTTTGGAATCCGTGAGCCGGAAGCTGCCGATTGTTTCGGCCGCTTCCGGTTCATGGATCCGGCAACAAAGAAACCTGAATGACCGGATTTGCTGCCCCGGAGACTAGGCCTCCAGCTCCGATGCACAGTGAGGACATTTTACGGCATCGATATGTATGTCAGACTTGCAGTAAGGGCAGGTCTTGGTGGTGGGAGCCGCAGCGGGAGCCGGCTTGTGCAGCTTATTCAGTCCCTTAATTACCATGAAGATCACGAATGCGATGATCAGGAATTCTACCACCGTCTGGATAAAATTGCCGTAGGCGAATACGGAAGCGCCGGCCTCCTGGGCCTCCGCCAGAGTCTTGTAGGTTCCTCCGTCCAGAGCAAGGAACAGATCGGTAAAGCTGATTTTCCCGGTGATCAACGTGATAACAGGCATTACAATATCATTTACCAGAGAGCTGACGATACTGCTGAAAGCCCCGCCGATGATTACACCGACTGCCATGTCTACGACATTCCCCCGCATAATAAACTCTTTAAATTCTTTGGTGATTTTTCCCATAAGCTTTCTCCTTCCCGAAATAACTTTTCGCTTGTTATGAAATTGAGTATACCATAGATTTTAGGCGAATTCTATGATATACTTCATAATTATGTAAAAAGAGGGGGAACAGCGGCGGCCGGGAGCGCGCTGCGGAAAGAGGAGTGCATGGTCTGAAAACGACATAAGGAGAAGAGTGCTATGAGATTTATGCATATGGCGGATGTCCATTTGGGGGCGGCCCCGGACGGCAGGTCGGATTGGAGTGAAAGCAGGCAAAAGGAAATCTGGGATACCTTCCGCAGCTCGGTGGCCGATGCGGCCAGGGCCCGGGTGGATCTGCTGCTGATTGCCGGGGATCTGTTTCACCGGCAGCCCTCTGCGGCGGAGCTGAAGGAAGTAAATTATCTGTTTTCCACCCTGAACAGGACCAGGGTAGTGCTGATTGCAGGAAATCATGACTATCTGCGGCCGGATTCTGTTTATCTGACGTTTCCCTGGAGTAAAAATGTAGCCTGCCTGTTTTCCAGACAGTGTGAATGCGTGCGCTTTCCGGAGATCAGCACAGAGGTCTACGGCCTTAGCTATTACCGGCAGGAAATTACGGAGCCGCTGTATGACGAACTTCGGCCGGCCGATAACGGCTTCCATCATATTTTGCTGGCCCATGGCGGGGATTTTTCCCATATTCCCATAAGCCGGGAGGGGCTGGCCAAAAGCGGATTTGATTATGTGGCCCTGGGACATATCCATAAGCCCCAGGTGGTGCTTCCGAATCGGGCAGCCTACGCAGGCGCTCTTTCGCCCATCGACTGCAATGATTTCGGCCCTCACGGCTATATTCTGGGACAGTGCGAAAAGGGCCGGGTAAAGATGGAATTTGTGGCGAAAGCCAAACGGGAATATCGGAGCCTTACGCTGGAAACAGAGGAAGCCGATACCACTTTTTCCCTGCGGGATAAGCTGGAGAAGCAGATCGAGCAGCAGGGCTGGCAGCATATTTACCGGGTTTTTCTTCAGGGAAAGCGTGATCCGCAGATGCATTTTGACCTGGAGAAGCTGATGGAATTCGGCATGGTGCTGGAGGTGCAGGACGGCACGGTTCCGGCCTTTCATTTGGAGGAGCTTAAGGCAAAGTACCGGGGGCAGATGATCGGAAGATATATCGAAAGCTTTGAAGGACACGAGCGCAGTCTGACGGAAGAGCGGGCGCTGCAGTACGGTCTGGAGGCCTTGCTGTATTCCAACGGAAAATAGCAATTTTACGTGTTGGCCGGTTGCCCTTCGGCAGCAGGAAAGCATCGGAAGGATCTGCGGTTTTGGATTCCGCAGGCATCAGAAGGGGAGGAAAAATGGAGATCCTGGAACTGAATCTGCAGCATTTCGGGAAATTTCTGGAACACAGGATGAAGCTGCTTCCTGGAGTGAATATTATTTACGGCGGAAACGAAA
Source organism: Lachnospiraceae bacterium (assembly GCA_030537145.1). GTDB lineage: Bacteria > Bacillota > Clostridia > Lachnospirales > Lachnospiraceae > Merdiplasma. The sequence continues at coordinate 4,575 of JAUNON010000053.1, forward strand.
CCGGAAAATCAACGATACATGCGTTCATCCGCGCCATGTTTTTTGGGATAGAGCCCGGACGAGGCAGGAAGGGGGAAGAGTATCTGCTGCGTCAGCCCTGGGAAAATCCGGCTTATTTCGCCGGAAGTATGCGGATAAGCGACCAGGGGACCGTTTACCGCATAGAACGGAATTTTTATAAGAATGAACAGAATGTGCGCCTGATCTGCGAAACCACCGGACAGGAGCTGTCTGCACAGCAGGAGGATATTTCCCGGCTGCTGGCGGGAATGAGTGAGGCGGCCTTTCGGAATACGGTTTTTATCCCTCAGGCAGGGAGTGAAACGGATGCGGGGCTGGCGGAGGAGCTTCAGAGGTTCATGCTGAATTTTCAGGAAACCGGGGACGGGGATCTGGATGTGAGCAGAGCGCTTGCACAGCTAAAGGGAAAGAAGAAGGAGCTGGAGCGCAAAAAGAAACAGGAGCAGGAAATCCTGGATGAGAAAATCTCCCGCAGGCAGCTTGAGATGGAATATGTGGAGAAGGAGAGCCGCCGGATGGAGGGAGAACAAACCGGGAAACCTGCAGAAGAAGGGCTTCGGGAAGGGGCAGAGGATGCTGCCGGCAGACCGGAGCAGGGAACCGGAAAATGGAGTGCCTTGCATCGGGACGAGTTGGAGCAGGGAACCGGAAAGCGGAGTGCTTTGAGTGGGGACGAGACGGAGCAGAGGGGGAAAGCAGGAAATTCGGAAGCAGGTTTTTTCGACCGTTTTTTATTTTGGCTGAAGCTGCTGCTGTTTACCGGAGGATGCCTGGGGCTGGCCTGCGGTGTTTTTGCGTCCGGATTGGCGGCAAGAGCGGGCCTGACGGCAGTAGGCGTTGGGCTGCTGATCCTCTTTGGTCTGACCGTGCGTTTTTCACTGCGGCAGAAAGCGGACGGCGGGGGAAGAATAGCAGAACGAAAACGGCGGGAATCAGATTCGTTCTGGAAAAGGGTGAGCCGGAAGCTCTTCTGGTTTGACGGACAGGAGGAACCGGATATGGAAAACGGGCCGGAGGTCCGAAGCCGGGGAGAGCAGGAAAGCAGGGAAGCTCTGGAAGAGCAGATGCGGATGGAAAAGAGCCGCCGGATCTGGAGCCGGGAGGAAAAGGAACGTCAGGAGCGGGAAAGACAGACAAGAATCGAAACGCTGGAGGAGGAGCTGGAGAGCCTTTACCGCCAGAGGGAAGGCCTGCACTCCTATGACCGGGAGGTGGAGGCGGTGGAGCTGGCCATGCTGCGGATTCAGGAGCTGTCCCAGCGGATTTTCCGGGAAGCCGGAACGGATTTTGGAGACAGAGCCTCTGTCTTGCTGGAGGCGCTGACGGAAGGGCGTTATACCCATATTGCACTGGATGAGAAGCAGCAGGTGAAGGTGAATACACCTTCCCGGCTGCTGAACCTGCGTCAGGTCAGCTACGGGACTATGAACCAGATTTACTTTGCACTGCGGATGGCCGCAGGGGATCTCTTAAGCGGCGGCCGGCCGCTGCCCATCGTATTGGATGAGGCCTTTGCCATGTATGACGATGAGCGGCTGGAGGCGGCTATGCGCTGGCTGGAGTACAGCGGGCGGCAGGTGATTCTGTTTACCTGTCAGAAACGGGAAAAAGAGATTCTGGACAGGATCAGAAGGGAGATACGAAATGCTTGAAATAGGATGCCATTTATCGGCGGCAAAGGGCTTTTACCATATGGGAAGGGAGGCGGTTTCCATCGGAGCCAATACCTTTCAGTTTTTTACACGGAATCCCAGAGGGAGCAAGGCAAAGGCCATCGATGAGAAGGATGTGGAAAAATTTCTGAGCTATGCCAGAGAGCAGGGGATCTTCCGGATCCTGGCCCATGCGCCGTATACATTAAATGCCTGCTCCGCAGAGGAGCATGTCCGGGAGTTTGCGCTGCAGACCATGGAGGATGATCTGAAGCGCATGGAATATGTGCCGGGAAATTGCTACAATTTCCATCCCGGAAGCCATGTGGGGCAGGGAGTGGAGAAGGGAATACAGGAGATTGCCCAGGTGCTGAACCAGATCCTGAGACCGGAGCAGCGTACTACCGTGCTTTTAGAAACGATGGCTGGGAAGGGATCTGAAGTGGGGAGCCGGTTCGAAGAGCTGGCAGCTATTCTGGAACGGGTAGAGCTGAAGGAAAAAATGGGAGTTTGCCTGGATACCTGCCATGTTTATGATGCGGGTTATGATATTGTGCAGGATCTGGATGGGGTTCTAAAGGAATTTGACCGGGTAATCGGACTGGAGCGGCTGAAAGCAGTGCATGTGAACGATTCGAAAAACCCGTTTGCAAGCCATAAGGACCGCCATGAGAAAATCGGGCAGGGCTCTCTGGGAAGAGAGACCTTTCGGCGTATCATTACCCATCCCTGCCTGCAGGGGATCCCGTTCTATCTGGAAACGCCCAATGAATTGGAAGGATATGCGGAAGAAATTAAAATGCTGCGGGGGTTTGCTGCCTGTGAGCTTCCCCGCTGACAAAGAACCGGAGATCGCTTTGGTTTCGCATACGGCATAATCAGGGGGCTGGCGCAAAATCCGATTTACAACGTTTTGTATCGGATTTTGCGCCAGCCCCTCTTTGGCACTTGTGTTAGTTTTTGTGTTTGGATAGGAAATTGCTGATTCGATCCATGGGGTTTAGCAGCTCGCTCATGGAACCGTCATGATTCAGCGTGTCGATTATTAAGGCAATGAATTTGCTCATATCGCAGCCGGTGTAGTAGGGCTTTGCCAGCAGCTCGGGCGTCTGGTATACCAGATTCGTGGTAAGCAGTGCGTAAAACAGACCGTTCTGGTAGGCCTCGTCGAACTTGTCCAACCCGTTGGTAAAGAGCCCGAAGGTAGCGCAGATGAAAATCCGTCTGGCGCTGCGGCGCTTCAGCTCCGAAGCCACTTCCAGTACGCTGTCTCCGGAGGAAATCATATCGTCAATGATGACCACATCCTTCCCCGTCACGTCTGAGCCAAGAAATTCATGGGCTACGATGGGGTTGCGTCCGTTTACGATTCGGGTATAATCCCTTCGCTTGTAAAACATTCCCATATCCACACCCAGCACATTGGCCATGTAAACGGCTCTGCTGGTGCCGCCCTCATCGGGGCTGATGATCATCAGCTTGTCCGCACTCAGGGGGAAATCCGGAGCGGCTTTAAACAGTCCCTTGATGAACTGATAAACCGGCTGAACGGTTTCGAAGCCGTGAAGCGGGATGGCATTCTGAACTCTCGGGTCATGGGCGTCAAAGGTTATGATGTTTTCTACTCCCATGTGAACCAGCTCCTGCAGCGCCATGGCGCAGTCCAGGGATTCTCTGGAGGAGCGTTTGTGCTGGCGGCCTTCATACAGGAAGGGCATAATTACCGTAATTCTTCTTGCTTTTCCGCCGATAGCGGAAATGATGCGTTTCAGATCATTAAAGTGGTCATCGGGAGACATTCGGTTGGTCACACCGTTCATTGAATAGGTAATGCTGTAATTGCATACATCCACCAGGATATAAAGGTCATCTCCCCGTACCGAATCGTAAATCATGCCTTTTGCTTCCCCGGTACCGAAACGGGGAACGGCGGTTTTCACCAGATAATTGTCCAGGGCGTATTCCATAAGCTGCGGAGAGCCTTTGTGCTCATGCTCCCGTTCCTGGCGCCATTGTACAATGTGACAATTAATCTTCTCTCCAAGATTTTTACAGCTATCTAAAGCGATAATCCCCAGTGTCCCCACAGGAAAGGCATCCAGGTTTCGTTCTTCCGCAGACTGCATGATGGAAATCCTCCTTAAAGTTGAACTCTAACATTATTTTACCATACTTCCGGGCACGGTCAAGCCGTGCCGTCCAGTTTTTTCTGAAGCCGGATATCATTTCCAAAAAGCTGAAAAATCTGGAAACAGCTTGTGATCCGCGAGAAAACCCGCTCCGAATACGTCTCCGCAAAGGTGGACAAGGGCAGGTTCGTGGAAATGATGGTGCTCTTTTTCTTTTGAATCCGTTCATTCAGGATCAGGAAAAGCTGGGAAGAGACAAAGCTGTTGGTCAGTTCTGTTCCCAGATCATCAATGATCAGAAGCTCGCAGTCAAATACATATTCTCTGGCCCCGTCCCAGGTATTTTCCTTTCCGAAGGAGCTGCGGGCAAATAAATCGAACAGCTCAAAGGCAGAATAATAAATAACAGAATGAGCCCGCTCAATCAGTTCCCTGGCAATGCAGTGAGAAAGAAAGGTTTTTCCAAGTCCGGTGCCGCCGTAAAAAAAGAGGTTGGAAAAATGACTGTCGAACTCATCAATGTAGCGCAGGCAGGCGGCCACAGTGGCCCGCATCATATCCCTGGCGCTGACGCCGGTGGACGGATGAATCAGATCCTCCGGGTAGTAGCGGTAGGAGAAGTGGGCAAAGTTCTCCTCTGCCAGAATCTCCTTCATGCCGGATTGAGTATAGAAAAGATCGATGGCAGACTGACGGAGGCAATGACATTTTTTTCCGTCCTGATAACCGGTGTCCCGGCAGTCCGGACAGGTATAGTGCATCTGGAGATAATCCTCCGGAAGGCCATTGTCCTTCAGCAGTGCGGCCCGCCTGGCGGACAAGGCCTGCAGGCGTTCCTTCAGCGCTGCGGTGCCGTTGGCTCCATCCTCGAGAAGGCTTCTGGCGCAGCTTACGCTTTCGGAAGATACTTGCTGATCGATTTGGGCAAGCTCCGGTATTTTTTCATAGGCCGTGCGGCGGTGCTGCTCCAGCAGGCGCCGGTTTTCCAACTGCCGCTTGCTGTATTGGCGCATAATCGTGTCGTACTGTGTATTGCTAAGTCCCAAGGCTTATCCCTCTTTTCTGTTCTGGGCATTTAAAAGCTGCTGCTCCAACTGGTTCCAGTCATACTGGCGCTGGGGGAAATTGTTAAAACGGTTGGCGGAAGAAGGGCCGGGGGCAGGCTTTGCGTCCCGCTTCTTCTTTTCTGAATGTGCGGCATCCAGCTTCCGGATATCGGATAACTGGCGGACACCGCTTTTGTGCCACTGCTCCAGAATCTTATTTGCGTACTGGAAATTCGGCTGGTGGGTCTGGCGGATGGTGCGGCAGCAGGCCTCCAGAATAATCTCTATGGAGAAGCCGAACGTATCCAGCCAGCGGTTCATATATTCGGTCTCCGGGGGAGCGGGGCTGCGCCCCTTGATGCCCAGAGCATTGAAAATCGTAAAATAATTTTTGTTGTAAAGGTTTGCCGTTTCCTTCGCCTGCGCCACGGTGGAAATGCCGGCCCGATACCATTCCTGAGCCACCTTTTCCATGTAGTGGGGGCCGTTGGCTCCCTTGGAAGCGCAGTATTCACTCAGATATTCAATCAGATCTGCGGAAAAGTGCAGTGTGTCGTAAAAATACAGCAGGTTGGACTGCTCTGTGGAGGTCAGAGGACGGGAGTAGTATTGCTCCGCCACGAAAATAAGCTGACGGATCTGCTCCTGCTCCTTCAGCTCCCGCTTTCTGTCTCTGGAAAGAGCGGTTTTGGGCGGAACATGGCCGCTCTCGGTCTGTCCGCCGGAGGCTTCCTTTTCCGGAGCTTCTTTGGATGCACAGGCAGGGGAAAGCGATGCGGCCGTTTCGGCTCCGGCAGAATCCCTCCGGAAAAGAATATCGCACAGACTGCCCTTGCTGTCATATTTCAGGTCCAGAAGCCGCAGCTTTTCCCAATAGGACAGCGCCCGTTTTACATCTCCTTCCGTGTGCTCCAGCACATCTGCGATGGAAGAAAGAGAAAGCTCCTTTCCGCTGCCGGCACAGCGCAGCAGATACAGATAGAGCTTAACGTATTCCCCGTTTGCCTTTGGCATATACTGGTCAATAAATATATTTTCTACAATCGTAACCCCGTCCTGCGGGGGCAGATGAAGCTTCATGATTCGGATCTTCCTCCTTTGTCTACCGGTACAGTATAACACAGGGCGGAGAGAAATAGAATAATTTCTTTTCCACAAGAAATCCACAAAAAGCCCACAAAAAATCCACATGTCCTGCACGAGGAATGTGCATAAGCATGTGGATAATGTGGATAACTATCGTCCAAGCAGGTGTTCTCCCACATTTACCACGTCTCCGGCCCCCATAGTTATCAACAAATCTCCGTGGACACAATGTTCCAAAAGGAAATTTTCGATCTCATTGAAGGTGGGGAAGTAATAGGCGCAGCCTCCTGCTTCTTCAATTTTTTTCTGAAGGGTGCGGGAGCTGATGCCCAGATCATCGGTTTCCCTGGCTGCATAGATGTCGGCCAGCACGACCTTGTCGGCCAGCGTAAGGGCATCGGCAAATTCATCCATCAGAGCCTTCGTCCGGGTGTAGGTATGGGGCTGGAACACGCACCAGACGGTTTGGTGCGGATAATTTCTGGCTGCCTTCAGTGTGGCCCGGATCTCCGTGGGATGGTGGGCATAATCATCAATAATGGTAACGCCTCCCACTTCTCCCTTCCGCTGGAAACGCCGGTCGGTTCCCGTAAAGGACAGCAGGCCTTTGTACATGGAGGCTTCGGCTGCACCCAGCAGGTCTGCAGCGGCCAGAGCAGCTACCGCGTTGCTGACATTATGCTCACCGGGGACGCTCAGATCAAAATGCCCCAGCTTTTCCCCTCTCTTTTTCAGATCAAAGCTGCCAAAGCCCAGTTCATTGTATGTAATGTGCTCGGCGTAATAATCGCTTTCGGGAGTACCGTAGGTAATTACGGTGCATTTTAAGCCTCCGGTGATCTCCTCCAGGCGGTCAATGGCCCCGTTTATAATCAGGATTCCGTCCTCCGGAAGAAGCTGTGCAAAGCGGCGGAAGGAATGGCGGATATCCTCCAGGTCCTTAAAAAAGTCCAGATGATCTGCGTCTATATTCAGAATCAGACTGATTTTCGGATACAGGCTCAGGAAGCTGTTGGTATATTCACAGGCTTCCGTAACAAAGTTTTGGGAACTGCCCACCCGGATATTTCCCTGGATCGCTTTCAGGATGCCGCCTACGGAAATGGTGGGATCCATGTCGGCAGCCAGCATGATCTGGGCCAGCATAGAGGTAGTGGTGGTCTTTCCGTGGGTGCCGGAAACGGCAATGGGCATATCGTAGTTTTTCATAATCTGTCCCAGAAGCTCGGCACGGGTCAGCATAGGGATGCCGGCCTGTTTGGCGGCTGCAAACTCCGGATTGTCCGGGTGAATTGCCGCAGTATAGACTACCACATCTGTGGACGGGCGAATATTTTCTGCGCATTGGCCATAAAATACAGAGGCGCCTTTGCTTATCAGCCATCGGGTCAGATCGGATTCTTTGGCGTCGGAGCCGGATACCGCAAAGCCTTCTTTTAAAAGAACAGCAGCCAGTCCGCTCATGCTGATGCCGCCGATACCGATAAAATGTACGGATACCGGCTGATTAAAATTTATCTGATACATTTGGAATCTCCTCGTTTTTCTGAATAATGATGTTCTGATCTAGTATACACTTACTATATGCAAAAAGAAAGAGTTTCTTGCAAAAATTGGATATAATTCACAAAAAAATATCGAATTATATCGAAAGAAATAGCAGAATATAAAAAGACGGAACGGGGGATTCGGGAAGGAAAATCGTGATTTGCAACAAAAGCAGAGCGAAACTTTGTAAAATATTGTAAAATATGTTCACAAATCAAAAGTCCTGTGTTATAATGAGAACACAAAATTTGTACAGCGAGAGGTGATAGTGTGATTAAGAAAGAAATGATCGCCATGCTGCTGGCGGGCGGTCAGGGCAGCCGCCTGGGCGTGCTGACATCAAAAGTTGCAAAACCCGCAGTGGCTTTTGGCGGAAAATACCGTATCATAGATTTTCCGCTTAGTAACTGCATCAATTCCGGGATAGATACGGTAGGTGTGCTGACCCAGTATCAGCCGCTGCGGCTGAATTCTCATATTGGAATTGGGATCCCCTGGGATCTGGATCGAAATATCGGAGGAGTGACGGTGCTTCCGCCTTATGAAAAGGTGGGCAAGACAGAGTGGTATACGGGTACTGCGAATGCGATTTATCAGAACCTTGCATATATGGAATCCTATAATCCGGATTATGTACTGATTCTTTCGGGAGATCACATTTATAAGATGGATTATGAGGTGATGCTGGATTATCACAAGTCTCACAATGCGGATGTCAGCATTGCGGTGATGCCGGTGCCTCAGGAGGAGGCCAGCCGTTTCGGTATTGTGGTGACGGATGAAAAGGGACGGATTACGGAATTTCAGGAGAAACCGGAGCAGCCCAAGAGCAACCTGGCTTCCATGGGTATCTATATTTTCAACTGGAAGGCGCTGAAGGAGGCTCTGGTGACGCTGTCTGAACAGGAGGGCTGCGATTTCGGCAAGCATGTGATTCCCTACTGCTTCAGTAAGGGGGAAACTCTGGTGGCATATGAGTACAATAGCTACTGGAAGGATGTGGGAACACTGGGCTCCTATTGGGAAGCAAATATGGAGCTGATCGATATCATCCCTGAATTTAACCTGTACGAGGAGTTCTGGAAAATCTATACCAAGAACGACATTATCCCGCCCCAATATGTTGCGGCGGATGCAAAGGTGTACCGCAGCCTGATCAGCGACGGCACGGAGGTTTATGGAGAGGTATATAATTCTATCATCGGCCCCGGCGTTACGATCGGAAAGGGTGCGGTGGTGAGAGATTCCATCATTATGCAGGGAGCGGTGATCGGAGAAAATGCGGTGATCGAAAAAGCGATCATAGCAGAGAATGCGGTGGTAGGCCCCCGGGTCGTGATGGGCATCGGGGAGGATGTACCCAACAAGCTGAAGCCAAAGGTATACTCCTTCGGCTTGGCAGTGATCGGAGAAAATACGGAAATCCCGGCTGATGTGAAGATCGGGAAAAATACCGCTGTGACAGGAAAGACTCTGCCGGAGGATTATCCGGGCGGAGTGCTGGAAAGCGGCGAGACTTTAGATAAGGCAGGTGTGGTGGCATGAGAGCAGTAGGTATGATCTTAGCTGGCGGAAACAGCTATCGTATGAAAGAATTGTCAAACAAAAGAGCCATTGCTGCCATGCCGATCGCAGGCAGCTACCGGAGTATTGACTTCGCACTTAGCAGTATGTCAAACTCCCATATTCAGAAGGTTGCGGTTTTGACTCAGTATAATTCCAGGTCGCTGAACGAGCACCTGAACTCCTCCAAATGGTGGAATTTCGGAAGAAAGCAGGGGGGCTTATTCGTATTTCCGCCAATGGTGACTGCAGATAACGGGTTCTGGTATCGGGGAACGGCGGATGCGCTTCATCAAAATCTGGATTTCCTGAAGAACAGTCATGAGCCGTACGTGGTAATTGCCTCCGGCGACGGAATTTATAAGCTGGATTTCAATAAAGTCCTGGAATATCATATCGCCAAGAAGGCAGATGTGACTGTGGTCTGCAAGGATGTTCCGGGGACCGAGGATTTGTCCCGTTTTGGGGTGCTTAAGATGAACGAGGACTGCCGGATTGAGCAGTTTGAGGAAAAACCCATGGCGGCCACATCTCATACGATTTCCTGCGGGATCTATGTGGTAAGAAGGAGACAGCTCATCGAGCTGCTGGAGAAATCCGTGCAGGAGGCCAGATTTGATCTGGTGCGTGATGTGTTGATCCGCTACAAGGATGTAAAAAGAATTTACGGCTATAAGATGGACGGATACTGGAGCAATATCGCTTCGGTAGAGTCCTATTATCAGACGAACATGGACTTCCTGAAGCCGGAGGTAAGAAATTATTTCTTCCGTCAGTATCCGGACATTTATTCCAAGGTGGACGATCTGCCGCCCGCAAAATACAATCCCGGATGCGAGGTGAAGAACAGTCTGATTTCCAGCGGTTCGATCATCAACGGATATGTGGAAAATTCTGTGATATTTAAGAAGGTATTTGTAGGAGAAAACTGTGTAATCAAAAATTCCATCGTGCTGAATGATGTATATCTGGGGGACAACGTCCATCTGGAGAATTGTATCGTGGAAAGCCGGGATACAATACGTGCCAACACGTATCACAGCGGACAGGATGGCATCAAGGTCGTGGTGGAGTCAAACGAAAGATACGTGCTTTAGAGCAGGTATGAAAAAGGGTGTGGCAAATGAGGATTACGGATGTTAGGGTGAGGAAGGCTGTGAAGGAAGGCAAAGTGAAGGCCCATGTTTCCATCACGCTGGATCATGAATTTGTAATTCATGACATGAAGGTAATTGAAGGAAAAAAGGGAATGTTCGTGGCAATGCCCAGCCGCAAGACGGCGGACGGCCAGTACCGGGACATTGCTCATCCCATCAATTCCGAAGCGAGAGGGTGGATCCAGGAGCTGATTTTGCAGGAATATGAAAAAGCAGCAGAGGGAACAGAAGAGGTAGACGAGACGGAAGGCTGGGAAGAAGCCGAATAAAAAGCATTTTCAAAACTTATAAAAGGGCTGCCGCAAATCGGTTTTGCGGCAGCCCTTTTTGTAGAAACAGCACAGCGGCAGACAGTTTAGTTCCCTTTCTGCACGATCATATGCTGATTTTTCTTCAGCGTATCCTGAATGATGGCCTGTACCTGTTTCCCCAGGAATTTCTTCTCCTCTCTGGAGAGCTGTTCCGGATAGATTGGGGCGCCGTACTCCAGCACCACATGAGCCGCCTTGATCCAGGGCATATGATCCTCCATAATGGCCGAGGAATGGTTGATGGATACCGGTATGATGGGGCAGCCGGACTTCAGGGCAATCTTGAAGGAGCCCTCGTGGAAGGGAAGAAGCTCCGTCTCATCGGCGGAGCGCCCTCTGCTTCCCTCCGGGAAAATAGCAATGGAAATACCGGACTTCACGTAGTCGATAGCGGCCAGGATGGTTTTTAAGCCCTCCTTAATATCCTTCCGGTCCAGAAACAGGCAGTGCAGCCGCCGCATCCACAGGGCGAGCAGCGGAACACGTCCGATCTCCTTTTTGGCAATATAGCCGGTAAGGCGCGGGCAGCGGGAGTAGGTCAGCAGGATGTCAAAGTAGCTGCGGTGATTGATAATGTAAAGCACCGCCTGATCCTTCGGAACATTTTCCTCCCCGATCACGGTGGCTTTTACTCCGGATATCCACAGCATCACCTTAAAAATCCACTGCACCATGCGAAGCTGGAGCTGATCGCCGGCTCCCGGCTTCCATTTTTGAATCAGCCAGATTGCAAAGGATAACGGCAGAGTCAGAATCAGGAAAAGCAGGGCCGGCAGAAGCGCCAGTATTAATCGAATCATAATCCGTCCTCCCCTAGCGGTTGTAAAGCTGCGTGGTCTTTAAAAGCCAGTTTTTCCGTTCTTCCGTCAGAGCATCGGCGGTGTAGCGGAAGGTCCAGTTTGCTGCGGCTACCCCTGGAGTATTCATGCGGGCTTCACTGCCCAAAAGCAGCAGGTCCTGAAGCGGGAAAATGGCGTATTGAGCGATGGAGCCGAAACAGAAGCGGATAAAATCCAGGCTTACCATATTTCCGTCCGTATTGCCGTAACGGCGGATCCGGTCCCTGACAATTTCCGGCTGCTGTGCGTACCAGCCCATGGTGGTGTCGTTATCATGAGTGCCGGTGTAGCAGATACAGTTGGGCGTGGTGTAAAAATGAGGGATATAGGTTTCATCCTTCATATCGCCGAAGCCGAACTGAAGTACCTTCATGCCGGGGAACTGGAACATATCCCGAAGCTGCTCCACCTCCGGAGTGATTACGCCCAGGTCCTCCGCAATAATGGGGAGATCCTTGCCAAGCTCCTTCTGGATTGCCAGGAACAGATCCTCGCAGGGCCCCTTGATCCATTCTCCGTTGATGGCAGTTTCTTCGCCGGCAGGGACGGACCAGTAGGCTTCAAACCCGCGGAAGTGGTCGATGCGCAGGTGGTCTACCATGGTCAACTGACGGCGGATCCGGTCGATCCACCAGCGGTATCCGGTTTCCTTATGGTAATCCCAATCGTAAAGGGGATTTCCCCATAGCTGGCCGGTGGCGGAGAAATAATCTGGCGGTACGCCCGCAACGCTGGTGGGATATCCCTTGGTATCTAACTGGAACAGCTTTTTATTTGCCCAGACATCACAGCTATCCAGAGATACAAAAATCGGGGTATCGCCAATAATTTCAATTTCATGTTCGTGGGCGTAATCCCGAAGCTCACTCCACTGCTTCTGGAAAATGAACTGGATAAACTGGTAGTATTTGATCTCCTCCGCCAATTCCTTTCTCCATTTGGCGCATACGGAGGGAGTGGGGGTTTTCAGATCATCCTCCCATTCCAGCCAGCAGCGGCCCTCGTGGGCGTCCTTGCCAGCCATGAACAGGCTGTAGTCATCCAGCCATCCGCTTTCTTCCTCGCAGAAATGCTCAAATTCTTCCAGAAGCGTCTTATCCGGCGTATGGTGGAAGGTCTGAAAGGCTTTTTTCAGGAGCCTTGTCTTATAAGGGATTACGGTACCGTAATCAGCCTTTCGGGGATCCCATTCCGGGATATTCTGAAGATCCTCTCTTGTAAGCAGATTCATTTCCAACAGCTTATCCGGGCTGATCAGCAGCGGCTGTCCGGCGAAAGCGGAGAAGCCCTGGTAAGGAGAGTCTCCGAAACCGGTGGGCCCCAGAGGGAGTACCTGCCACAGATGCTGGCCGGAGGCTTCCAGAAAATCAATAAAATCATAGGCTCCTTTTCCCAGATCCCCAATACCGTATGGAGAGGGGAAGGAGGTGGGATGTACCAAAATGCCGGCGAGCCGGCGGTGAGTTTCTTGCGGGAGTGTTTCCTGAAGTATCATAATTTCAGATTCCTTTCTTTCCGGAGGAAGCCGCAAATTGCTTCTTGCGGCAGCCCTCATAAGTAAAATCATTGTAACAGTTCAGCTGAAAGCTGAACTGTTACATTTCATTCCTTTGCAATTATATCCAATAAGGAAAAGAAGTGCAAGCGTTTAAAAAATCAAATAGCGGTTTAACATGGACAAGGGAGAAAAAAAAGCTTATAATGCAGGCATAGATCTTTTAACCGGTTGAACAGGAAGAAAAGGGTTACTGTTCAGACAGTACCTGAGTACTTAGCTGCTCAGGTACGTAAGAACGTGATTCAGGTGTGAGCAGGCTCCTTTTG
>JAUNON010000054.1 GCA_030537145.1 Lachnospiraceae bacterium
ACCCATTTGCTATCCTTATCATATCACCCGGTTCTTACAGGCCTCTGACAATACGAAAAAGGTTTCTGACAGTTTTGTAAGATTTAAGCTGCGGCAGGCTTTCTCCGTTTCCCGGAACGGAACTATCCCCGGTTCAGAAGAAATATCGAAAAGCTGCTGCCGCCTCCCGGCGCAGCAGAAACTGTCACATAGCCCTTTTCACTCTGGAGGATCAACTGCGCCAGGTACAGCCCCAGGCCGCTTCCCTCCTCCTGATCCACCTGTCTGCCCCGGTAAAACCGTTGAAAGATCCGGTTCTGTTCCTGCTTCGGGATTCCGATTCCCTGATCTGTAACTGTGATCCTGGTATAGAGCTCCAGCCTGGACAGTGTGATTTTTACCGTGGACCCCTCCGGTGAATATTTCACCGCATTTTCCAGAATATTTCCTATCGCTTCCGCTGTCCATTTCGGATTGTGATACAGGGAAAAATCCCGGACTTCCTCTGCCTCCAGCCGGATCTTCTTTTTTTCTGCCTGTGCGTAAACGCTTCCCACTGCCCGGGCAAGCGTCTTGCGGATCCCCGTATTCTTTGCCTCAAAATCTATGATACCGTTTTCCAGCCGGGAGGCCTTCAGCAGAGTCTGCATCAGCCACTCCATCTTTTTGGCCTGCTGCCCGGTCCGCTCCAGAAACTCCCGGCGCTGTTTTTCACTTAATGTATCCTGCTCCAGGATTTCCATATTCATGACAATATTAGCCAGCGGTGTTTTTAGCTGATGAGACAGATCTGAAATCAGCTCCATCACCTGATTTTTTTCATCCACAGCCTTTCTTTCTCTGCCGGAAGCATTCTTTAAGATCTGCTTTAGTTGGCTGATCAGGCGGGATTCTCTTGTTTCCTGCACATCCCGCCGCATGGCAGACAGGCTTCTGTTCCGTCCCGGCATTTCCTGCTCCCGGGTTTTCTCATCCTCTTCTGTTATTCCACGCTGAAATTCCTCCAGAATCTCTTCCAGCCTTTTCCACTGAAGAAAAAAATATGCCGCCCAGACAATAAGCGCTGTTACACACAGCGCCAATGCGGCGGCAAGAATCATACAGATCATTTTCTCATTCATCCCATATCCTCCCAAAGATAACCCATGCCATGTATGGTGCGGATATAATGTTCCCCCAGCTTTTTACGCAGACGGCTGATATTCACAGGAAGCGTGTTTTCTTCCACAAAATTTCCATCCGTATCCCAGATATGCTGCAGGATCTGTTCCTTTAAAAGCACCTGGTTTTTGTTCTCCAGAAAATATTGAAGAAGCCGGAACTCCGTGAGACTCAGCTCCAGCTCCGTCTCTCCCTGATAGGCCCGCAGGCTCTGCACCTTCAGCCGGATGTCCCCGGACGCAAGCACCCGCTCCGGCTCCGGCCCGCCGCCACATGACCTGCGCCGCAGAAGCTTTTCCAGGCGCAGCTTCAGCACAGAAATGGAGAAGGGCTTTGTTATGTAATCATCTGCACCGCTCTTTAGTCCCATCAGTTCATCCACTTCCAGATCCCGGGCCGTCAGCATCAGAATGGGAATATCCGATGTCTCCCGCATCTGACGGCACAGGTCAATTCCGTCCCCATCCGGAAGATTCAGATCCAGTAATACGGCGTCCGGAAGATTCCGCCAAAAACTCGACAATGCCTCCCTTGCGCAGCCGGCGGTCAGCGTTTCATAGCCCTCCTGCGCAAGGGAAAAGGAAATCCCCCGGCTAAGCCCGGCATCATCCTCAACAATCAATATCTTCATATTCCTGCCCTCTCTTGTCATGAAGTACTTACGATATTCTGCAGCCATACTCCTTTTTTCACCAGGATAAAGCCAATTACGCATTTGATCCAGTCGCCGATCTGAACCATCGCCAAAACGTACACCACATTCATATCCGTAAACCGGCTCAGGAAAAAGGCGATCGGCACACTGACGCACCATACAAAGACACTGTCAAACAAAAACGTAACAATCGTTTTGCCGCCGGAACGCAGTGTGAAATAAGAAGCATGCAAAAAGGCATTCTGCGGCATAAAGACAGCCTGTACCATAATAAACCGGGCAGCGAGAGACCTAACCTCATCCGTTGTATTATAGATCCGGGGAAACAGCGGAGCAATCAAAAGCATCACTCCTGCCATCACCATACTGCAAAATACAGAGAATGCGATCATCTTATTATCCGTATCCCGCGCTTCCTTCATCTTACCTGCCCCAAGAAGCTGCCCTATAATAATTGCAACCGAATCTCCCATGGCAATAAACACTACGTTAAACACATTATTCAGGGTATTGGAAATATTCAATCCGGCCACCACACTCAGGCCTCTGACGGAATAGCACTGAGTCAGCATGGCCATGGCAGAGGCCCAAAGAGTTTCGTTTAAGAGCAGCGGAGCCCCCTTGATTATAAACTTTTTTATCAAAGCCGCCGGAACCTTCAGGGTGCGGTATACACCCACAATATAGCTGTTCTTCTCCTTATGGGTATGCGTCCAGATCAGGACAATCGCTGTCTCCACATAGCGGGACAGAACCGTCGCCAGCCCGGCACCCACGACTCCCAGCGCCGGGAAACCGAATTTACCGTAAATCAGCAGATAGTTGAACAGCAGATTCACCAGCACTGCCGTAACACCTGCTTTCATGGGAAGCAGTGTCTCTCCGCATTCCCTTAAGGTGCTGACATAAATCTGCACCAGCATAAACGGCGGCAGTCCCAGCAGCATTACCCAAAGATACTTTTTTCCATAAATCAGAGTGGCCTGCAGATCTCCTCCGTCACTGCTGCCGTTTAAATAAAACCGGATCAGTGTTTCTCCTGCCCCCAAAAATAGCAGGATCGTAAGAACAGTCAGAATCACCGCCATCCATATCTTATACCGAAACGTATGCCGGATTCCCTCATCATCCTTCTGCCCAAAATATTGGGCGGTAAAAATTCCCGCTCCGGACAATCCACCAAAGATACAGAGATTGTATACAAAAATCAACTGGTTTACAATGGCCACACCGGACATCTGCTCTGTCCCGATCTGTCCCACCATAATATTATCCAGCATACTGACAAAGTTGGTAATTCCATTCTGGATCATAATCGGAACCGCAATGCCAAGTACCATTGCGTAGAATTTCCGGTCTCCCACAAATTTCTTCTGCAGTGTTTTTAACATCTTCTTTTCCTCATTTCTCTGATCATTCATCCCTTACACAAAAGTTTGATTATTATAGCATACTCTCTCCTGTTATGCCAGCCTTTCTTTCCCTTCGTATTTCCTGCACTGCTTCCAAAAAAACAGATATAAAACAATCCCTTTCATAATGCTGGTGACAGTCAGCGCCCACCAGATTCCTTTCACGCCAAGCGCAGTATTCCCCAGCAGCAGTGCCAGTGGAATCCGTAGCCCGGTCAGCACCACACTGATCACACTGCAGCTTTTTGTATTCCCTAAACCCGAAATCGCACCGATGGACATTAATTCTACACACATAAAAGCTTCGCACAGGCCCACAATCCGAAAATAACCCTCTGAGATGGGAAGTACCTCCGCTTCATGGAAAAACAGGCCGGACAGAGGACCGGCAAATACAAGGAAGATCACGGTTACGATCATTCCCCACAGGCTGACCGTAACGAAGGACAGACGATATCCCTTCTTTACCCGGTCCATTTTTCCTGCGCCATAATTCTGCGCAACAAATGCATTCATGGCCGAAGCAAAACCCTCCGCCATATTCCAGGATATGGATTCGATCTGTCCGCCAACCCGCTGGGTTGCAACCGCCCCGGAGCCAAATCCGGCCACCATCCGGGTCAGCACCATGGAGATCATGCAGTAAAGAGAGGATTGTATTGCAGTTGGAATGCCGATACGCAAGACCTCACGGTAATATACCGCCTCTGTTTTTCGCAGCAGGTGCATTTCCCTCAGCAGATTTCGATTCTGTCTCTGCTTTTTTGTGCCTCTCAGCTCCAGTACCAGTACCGTTGTTACTGCCGCCTGAGCCGCCACCGTAGCCACTGCCGCTCCTGCCGCCTCAAGCCGCGGCAACGGCCCAAGTCCAAAGATCAGAATGGGATCCAGCAGCATATTCAGCACCAGTCCGATCAGATTTGCCCGAAACGGCGTCACGGAATTTCCCTGTGCGGTAAACAGCCCGGTTAATGTATGATTGAGAAAAGAAAACAGGATCAGCCCGCAGGAAATTTTCAAATACACCTGTCCGCAGGCAACTGCGCCGGCATCCTGCATTCCAAAAAAGGCGATCAGCGGAGCCGTAAATATCACACAGACCGCTCCGAAAAGGATTCCAAACAAAAAGACCAGCTTCATAGCCGCTTCCGCATAATGAACCGCTTTTTCCTCCTCGCCTCGGCCTATACATTGTCCCATATTCACCTGGCCTCCCATTCTGGCCAGTGCAGACAGGCCCTGGGACAGCCACACATACATACCGCCGGCTCCGATACCCGCCACCGCCTGAGAACCAAGACGGCCGATCCAGGCCATATCCGTGATATTATATGCCGTCGCCAAAAAAGACGAGGCCATGATCGGCAGAGCCAGCCCCGTTAATACGCGTAAAATTCCGCCTTCCGTTAAATTTTTCCGCTGCTTTTCTTCCATCGTATTCCCCTCTCCCGAACGCTCACACGCTAAAGCTTCCCATACAGCAAAAAGAAAAGGCAAAATCCTCAGGATTAAGCCTTTTCCAAATGCTGCAGAAATCCAGAAACCAAGAGAAAGGCAGGATCGCTGCAGCATTTTTTAGCCAAGCCGACTAAAAACCAGTATACAGCGGGTTTCTCATTTTTGCAAGAAAAGGATTTCCCACATTACTCCCTAACGTAACAGTTCAGCCTTCAGCTAATCTGTTACGGAAACCAGCCCATTTAAAGTTCGCCTTCTGCGAAGGGGCTGGTTTCTTTTCAACCGCCACTTGTTCTTACGGGCTTTGCAGCCAGTGCAAAGCCCTGGGCTGAACTGTTACTCTCTAACGATTCAGTATCTCCATAAATTCTTCCCCTGTAATCGTCTCTTTTTCAATCAAATACTCCGCAAGCTCATGCAGCTTGTCTTTATTCTCAAGAAGAATCCGGTCTGCTTTTGCGCGTGCTTCTTTTACTACCTGCATCACCTGATCATCAATCCGTGACGCAGTATGCTCCGAACACGCAAGGGAGGTATCCCCGCCCAGATACTGGTTCGTCACCGTTTCCAACGCCACCATGCCAAAATCCTCACTCATGCCGTACCGGGATACCATTCCTCTTGCCAGCTTCGTTGCCTGCTCGATGTCATTGGATGCCCCGGTTGTAATACTTCCAAATATCAACTGCTCTGCTGCCTGCCCGCCTGTATACGTTGCGATCTTATTCTCGATTTCCTCTTTACTCATCAGGAAATGCTCTCCTTCGTCAACCTGCATGGTATATCCAAGGGCACCGGAGGTTCTTGGAACAATCGTGATCTTTGTAACAGGCGCCGAATTACTCTGCTTTGCAGCAACCAGGGCATGGCCGATTTCGTGATAAGACACGATCCTTCTCTCTTTTTCAGACATAACGGCATTTTTCCTTTGATAACCGGCAATTACCGTCTCCACGCTTTCTTCCAGATCGGCCTGCGTTACGGTTTCCCGCCCCATACGTACCGCGCGCAAAGCTGCTTCATTCACCATATTTGCCAGCTCCGCACCGGATGCCCCGGAGGTGGCTCTCGCAATCGACGTAAAATCCACGTCGGAATCCAGACGGACGTCCTTTCCATGAACCTTTAGAATTGCAATACGTCCCTGAAGATCCGGAAGCTGAACCGGAACCCTGCGGTCAAAACGTCCCGGCCTTAAAAGTGCAGGATCCAGGGATTCCGGACGGTTTGTCGCTCCCAGAATGACAACGCCTTTCTTCGCATCAAATCCATCCATCTCTGCCAGCAACTGATTTAAGGTCTGCTCTCGTTCATCATTGCCGCCCATACCGCCGTTATCCCGTTTCTTTCCGATAGTATCTATCTCGTCAATAAAAATAATACATGGCGCTTTTTCATTCGCCTGCTTGAACAGATCCCGCACCTTCGCAGCTCCCATGCCTACAAACATTTCTACGAAATCAGAACCGGAAATGGAAAAGAACGGTACATGCGCCTCTCCTGCCACTGCCTTGGCAAGAAGTGTTTTTCCGGTTCCGGGAGGGCCTACAAGCAGCGCTCCCTTGGGAAGCTTCGCACCGATCCTGGAATACTTCTCCGGATTATGAAGGAAATCTACTATTTCTGTCAGCGCTTCCTTTGCTTCATCCTGTCCGGCCACATCAGCAAACGTCTTTCCGGTTTCCGTCTCAGCATAAATCTTCGCATTGGATTTTCCAAAGCTCATTGCATTTCCCGGCATATTCCCGCGTTTCTGCATGATACGGAACATCAACTGGCCAAATCCAAAGAAAACCGCTATTGGCAGAAGCCATGTTAATAAGAACGCCAAAAGCGGTGAGTTCTGTTCCGGGATATCCGCTCCAAATTCCACATGTGCGTTTTCCAGCCGCTCCCGCAATCCCTGATCCGGGAAAATACCGGTTTTATAATATCGGATTCTCCCCTCATCCTCTGTCACAAAAATGATCCGATCCTTCTCTTCCTCCATTTTTACCTGTGTAACCTTCCCTGCATCCACCATTTCGAGGAAGGTATTATATCCCACCTGCTTCACTCCTGACTGCAGGATAGACGGAAATAACAGAGCATTTAACAGCATTACAATTAAGACAGCAACGATATAATAGTAATACAATGGTTTCTTATTTGGTTTATCATGTTTAATCATAACAGCCCTCCACTTTCTTTCCCAATTTTTTTCCGCATTTGCTGCAATAAATACTTTCAGGTTCATTGTACTGATAGCAGTATGGGCAGCGGATCTCGCCCTTCATCCTCGCCAGTTCCTTCTTTACTTCAATCACCTGATCTACTAACTGGTCAATTTCCCTGTTTTCCTTTTCCACTTTTTCCAATACAAATTTCCCAACATCACAATACTTTTCCAGCAGCTCCTGCTCCATATGATCCAATTTCTGCGAAAGCCGCTCAATCTCCAGTTGTCTTTCCTCTGAAGCTTTTCCAGACAAACATACGTCCCCCTTTCTAGTGAAACCTGAATTCTAACTGGTAAGAAAAAGTATAATAAAGTTTTCTCCTGAATGACAAAACATATTTTCTAATGTGTCTATTTTTATAAAAATTTTCGATTTTCGTCATAAATCTTTTCTATTGTTGTTTTCCGAAAAATCCATTATGATAGTTTTATTAGAGCAGTGGAAGGAGTATTTTCATGAACAAAAGTAATCCATCAGAGACAAAACAAATACTGGCTTACGCATTGCTGAATTTACTGGAAACAAAACCCTTTCATAAAATAACGGTAAATGAATTATGCGAAAAATCTATGATCGTCCGGAGCACCTTTTATCTGCACTTCCAGGATAAATACGAATTGCTTACCTATTGCTTAAATGAACTTTCAAAAGAATGGGACAGTTTAATGGCGACACATGCCCCGAAGGATTTTTTCATTGTATTGTTAAGTAACTGTCAGGAAAAAGAAAAGATTTTTTACAATATTTTTGAAACGGAAACAAATCATGAATTAATAGAAATGTTTTATCAATTTTTCAGTCGATACATCACACAATGCCTGGAAGAAAAGCTGGCCAAGGGCGCTCTGCTGCCCGGTCCGGTGGAATCCGTAACTGCTTTTTATGTAAGCGGTCTTGTGGGTATGACGCTTCGCTGGATCAAGAGCGGTTACAAATTATCAAAGGAAGTCATGGCATCCTGCCAATATCGCTTGATGAAGGATCTTCTATAGCGACTGGCACGGATACCGCCCTCCGTGCGCATCCCTTGCCCGGAGGGCGTTTTTGTGAAAACGGTCCGCATCTGGAGGAGTAAAAATCAACCATTCAGACCGTTATCCTATGAAACAGCAATATCCAGCATTCAGATTTTGATTGATGGAAATTACTTTGAATAATGCAGCCAAGCTTACAATTGTGATTTTATCGTTTATGTGTTCAGAAATCTATTTCGCATATACGGTCACTGCTGCGTTATATCCCTCGTGGGTAGCGGTGCCGATTGTACCAATTTTTCTGCTGTCGCCTACGTTCACGACATCAATCGCCGTATTTTCAAATTTTCTGTATTCATCAATTTTGGGGGTCATCCCGGTTGCAAAAATGACGGTATCTGCTTCGTAGAAGGTTTCTTCACCGGTTGCTGTATTTCGGGCACGTACTCCGCCTGCAACAATCCTGGTCACCTCTGTTTCCTCATAATACTTAATGCTCTCTGCCTCATCCAAATGCTGAATCGTATGAAGCCTGTAGGATACGCCTTCGTCAGGAAGAAGAGAATCTCCTTTTTCCAGAAGCGTTACCTCGATGTCTTTGCCTGCAAGATGGATTGCTGCTTCACATCCCGATGTATTTCCGCCGATAATGACTACTTTCTTACCAAGACTGGCCTCATGGAAGTACACCCCGAGTACATCTATCGTTTTGCTTCCTGTTTCAACGGGAATTCCCCGATGGTCGGCCTTTCCTCCAACAGCAACGATCACTGTATCAGGATTTAGTGCCTCAACCATGTCGGGTGTGGCTCTCTCTCCAAGATGAACCTCTACGCCACTCTTTTCAAGCTGCCGCCGAAGATATTTCAAATATTCAAACTCCCCCTGTTTAAACCATACCGGTTCAGCATAAAGCTTCAGGAGCCCGCCGATTTGCTTGCTTTGCTCAAAGAGTATAACCTCATGCCCCAATTCATCAGCCTTGATCGCTGCATTTACACCTGCTATGCCGCCGCCAACGACAACAACCTTACGTTTTTTTCCTGGCGCAGGTATTTGTCCGATCATTGCGCCGTGTCCCCATGTCGGATTAAGATCACAAAGGTGGATTTTGGTCCCCTTCCAGTCCTCCATAACGGCCTTAACATTTTTGGCATTATTGACACGGTTTGTATCCATACAATGCTGGCAGCGCATACATTTCCGAATGTCCTTTTCCTCGCCATGCTTTGCTTTGTTTACCCACTCCGGATCTGCCAAAAACTGGCGCGCCGCTACTACGTAGTCGGCCTTACCGGATGCGATGATATCCTCTATAAACTGAGGATCATTTATTCCGCCCACAACACCGATCGGCATCTTAACACCGGCCCGCTTTACAGCCTCTGCAAACTTTACATTGTGTCCCGCCTCAACGAAATGCGAGGACATGGAAATCGGTCTGGTACGGTTATCCATGCGTGTTCCGCAGGACATATGGATCATGTCCACACTTCCGTCTTTTTCAAAAAGCTTAACCATCTCAACAGCTTCTTCAATTTCAATTCCGCCATCCGTATAATCGCTCCCATTTAAGCGAAGCTCAATCAGGATATTATCTCCTACAACTGCGCGGATCCTGTGCAGAATCTGCAGCGGGAATCTCATCTTATTTTCAAGGCTTCCCCCATATTCATCCGTCCTGGTATTGATCTGTGAGGAAAGGAAGGCGCTGAGCAGCCAGCCATGGGCAAAATGCAGACATACTGCGTCAAAGCCGCTTCGTTTTGCAATGAGGGTTGCCTGTGCATAACTTTCTGACACCTGGTCCATATCCTCTTTCGTCATTGCCCGCACATGGATTCCGCTGGGCATATCAATATCGACCGGGCCCATAGGGCCAAGATGTCCCGGATTAAACTCAGGAAGTGCATGCATGCCATTGTGATTAAATTCTATAGATGCCAATGCACCATAGGCATGTACATACTCTGTGAAAAGATGATACCTGGTGATAACATCTGCATCCCGGCACTCATAATGATGATTATGAGCCCGGCTGTTCAAATCATCGATCTTACCTTCCCCAAGCGTGACCATCCCTACTCCGCCCTCTGCGAACGATCCGAACGCCTTTATTCCAAGATCATTCAGGAAGCCATTCTTATCCATGCTCCATTCCAGAACCATAGGTCCCGAAACCGTGCGGTTCTTAAGGACACGTCCTCTCACATTAAGTTCAGAAAATAAATGCGGATATCTCTTATTTACTGTCATTTTATCCTCCACTGTCTATCTTTCCCTATTCCGGCTATGCTTTATGAAATTTTACGATGTAATGATTACTTAAGCGTATTGGCCAGCTCTACAAACTGCGGATCATACACAGATTCTACATCGAAATCGTTCTGGATCGTCCCTGCGTCAAGGGCGAAGTCCTTAAGTTCCGTATACCTGTTTATGGCCGTATCCCAGTCTCCGCTAAGTGCAGTATTCGTAACAGCATTGATGCTGAAGGAAAGTCTCTCCGCCGATATCTCCGGATACACTTCGGCAACTGCTGAAATTGTATCCTCCACATTAGCGGAAGCGTAATCTATGCACTCGCTTAGGAGAATGATCGTTTTTGCCGTTGCTTCCGGATTAGCTGCTGCCCACTCGGTATTTCCGATGATAGAATTAAGAGCCAGATCGCAACGATCCAGTACCCTGATATCGCCAATTTCTTCATTCCCAATGGTTACATCCTCAAGAATGCAGACAGCGTCAATTTCATCCGAAGCAAATGCAGCAGCCCAGCTTCCACTATCAACATTGAAAAGCTCCACATCCTCCAGGGTTAATCCAGCCTTATCAAGTGTGTTTACAAGCTGATATTGGGAACCCGTACCAATCTGGGTACCAATTTTTTTGCCCTTAAGATCCTCGATTGATTCTATTTCACTGTCAGCCTTCACAAATACGACAGAGTCCGTATTTCTTGTAAAGAACGAAAGTACTTCAAATACAGGCGTCTCACCGCCGCCATAATTAGTAACAATAGGAAAATCCCCTATCTTACCAACATCAACACTGCCTCCGGCGATTGCTGCAATAATCTCAGGACCGGATCCCAGATTTTCGACCCACTCAACATCCAGCCCCAGTTCCTTAGAAAAGCCCTGTATTTCATCAACAACCTGGAACCAGTTTACATTTGCATCTGAGGCGGAAATTTTTACTGCATCAGCCTCTGCTGCCTCTACCTTCCCATATCCTGCAAAAATACCTGCTGCGAGCAAAGATGCCCCAAATAATCCTATGATTTTGTTTTTCATATCAATTTACCTCTTTTCTACTATTTTATTTTTGTTCTGTGTATCTCAGTTTGTTTTTGCTTCATATCATCCAAGCGTAAAAATCCACCTTATGTATCATTTCTCACAGGCATTGTCCATTTATCTTTCGCTATACAGTGTTACTGCAGCATTATAACCATCTCTGATGGCATGCCCCATAGTTCCGATACGATTGCAGTCGCCAATTTTACGTACATCCACCGCCGTACCGCTATAAGCGTCAGCCGCTTCCTCTTTGCTTTCCATACCGGTCGCATAAACTACGGTGTCAGCTTCAAAGAATATTTCCTGTCCGGCCTTATCTCTCGCATATACGCCGCCATCCGCTATGCGTAAAGCCTTCGTTGCCTCATAATACACCAGGTTTTCGGCCGCATCCATATACTGGATCGTATGATTCCGAATAGAAAACTGGGAATCCGGCAGAATATAATCTCCTTTTTCGAGAATGACCGAAGAAATATTCTTGCTTGAAAGGTGGAGCGCAGCCTCGCATCCCGAGGCACCTCCTCCGATAATCACTACCTTCTTTCCCAGAAGCTCTTCGTTATGATAAATTCCAAGAACATCCATAACCTTGCTTCCCTTCTCAACCGGAAGGTCCGGATGCCTGGGTTTTCCGCCAACGGCCACCAGCACCGCATCATATCCTGATTTTTTGAGTTTTTCCGGATCAGCTTTGGTATTCAGATGAACATGAACGCCATATTTTTCGGTCTGACGGATCAGATATTCCCGATGTCTACTCTCGCCCTTTTTAAACCAGACCGGATCAGCAAAAATCTTAAGCAGTCCTCCAAGGCTTGCGCTCTGTTCAAACAAATCCACGGTATGTCCAAGCCTGGCCGCTTCGGCTGCGGCTGTTAATCCTGCCGGACCTCCGCCCACAACAGCCACTTTCAAGGATCTATTTGGCCCCGGTATCTCGCCTATGAGGGCATCATGTCCCCAGGTGGGATTAATATCGCATACACAAAGCAAGGTTCCCTGCCAATCATCCAGTACTGCACGTCCCTTGTTGACTCTGTGCGTATCAAAGCAGTGGAGACATCTTAAGCATCTGCGGATATCTTCCGGATGTCCGTGCTTGGCCTTATTGGCCCAATTAGGATCAGCCATCAGTTGTCTTGCCATTACAACATAATCCGCCCTGCCTTCTGCGATAATCTGTTCTACCGTATCCGGATCAGAGACGGCTCCAACAATCCCAACCGGTATTTTTACTCCGGCTTTTTTCACGGCCTCTGAAAATTTCACATTATGACATTCCTCTATGAAGTGACTCGGATGCATGATTGCTCTGGTATACCCATCCATTCGCGTGCCTGCCGACATATGGAGCAGATCAATATTTCCGTCGGCATCCAGAATTTTTGCATACTCTACTGCATCCTCAATCCGGATTCCCCCTTCTGTATATTCATCGCCGCTCATCCTGACTTCAATAATCAAATTTTCCCCGGCGACCTCCCGGATCCTGTGAATTACCTGAAGCGGAAACCGCATCCTGTTTTCATAACTTCCGCCATATTCATCTGTTCTCTTGTTCACAAGCGGGGAAAGGAAACCTCCCATCAGCCATCCATGGGCAAAATGAAGTAAGATCATATCAAATCCGCTTCGTCTTGCAATCAGCGCTGCCTGGGCATAAGATTCAGCGACGGTATCCATATCGTTTTTATCCATCTCTTTGACATGAAGGCCGTTTGGCATAATCATTTCCGACGCCCCCATTGGGCCGATGTGGTCGGAATTAAACTGAGGCATTGCATGCTGCCCATTATGATTAAACTCAATAGACGCCAGACCGCCATATGCATGTACATATTCCGTAAAAAAATGATATTGCTGAATAATATCAGGATCACGGCATTCAAAATGGTTGGGATGCGCAGTAGAGTTGAGACTATCAATTTTGCCTTCTCCAAGGGTTACTGCGCCAGTACCTCCCTTTATGAAATCACCAAATATCTGCATTCCCCGTTCCGTAATGAAGCCCTTCTTATCTCTGGTAAACTGGATGGCCAGAGGCGCTGAGATCGTCCTGTTCTTCAGTACCTTGCCTCTTATTTTTAATTCTGAAAATATATGGGGATATTTCTGTCCTGCATAAGCTTCTGCCATTCCTCTTAATCCTCCCTTCAAAGGAACACCTTTTATATCATATATTCAATATCCATATTCGACTCGTCAAAGAACTGTTGATATACTTTCCTGCGCACCTCTGAAAAATCTATGCTGGTTCTCTTTCGCGGCCTTGACAGCTTCACCTCAATAATCTTTTTCACCTTCCCTGGCTTTGGAGATAAAACTACAATTCTGTCACTCAGATACACTGCCTCATCAATATCATGCGTAACCAAAAGCATTGTCGTTTTATTTTCTTTCCAAATCCTCAATATCTCATCCTGCATACCCATCCTGGTAATTGCATCCAACGCCCCAAACGGCTCATCCAGAAAAAGAACCTCCGGATTTGCGATCAGAGATCTTGCGATAGAAACCCTTTGCTGCATACCGCCCGACAACTGCGAGGGTTTTGCTTTTTCAAAGCCTTCAAGCTGTACTAATCTGATGTACTCCCAAACCTTATTAGCAACCCCGTCCCTGCCAAGCTTTTTGCGTTCTTCCTTTGTCAGACCATACTTAATATTGTCCTCCACCTTCATCCAGGGAAATAACCGTGACTCCTGAAATATCATTCCCCTCTCCAGCCCCGGGCCGGTAATATCTTTTCCATCAAGAAGGAGCTGTCCATCATTTTTCTTTTCCAGGCCGCAAAAAATTCTTAATAATGTGCTTTTTCCGCATCCGCTGAAGCCCACAAGGGATACAAATTCTCCTTTTTTAATATCAAGGTTGATATCATCCAATACATCTACCTTATCGCCGTCAATGGAGAATGATTTTTTTAAGTGCCTGACTTGTAATACTGCATCTTCACTCATGATTAGGTCTCCTTGCTCTTTTTTGAATCATCATATTGATAATTGCCCCGAATATTGCAATCAGGATTACGCCCACCATCATGGAAGCCGGTTGATTCATCTCTCTGTAAAAAGTGACCATGTAGCCAATTCCGGAGGATGCGGCAAACATTTCTGCACCGACAACACCCATGAGGGCATTGCCGCTTGCAATTCTGATTCCTGATATGAAATAAGGAACAGCGGCCGGAAGAATCACATGAAATATGGTCTCTCCCCGACTCTTACAAAATATGGTTGAAACCTCGAGATATTTCCTGTCAACGTTCATAACGCCATCCATGACGTTTAGAAAAACCGGCCAGAATGTCCCGATTGCGATAACTATAATTTTGGTTTTCTCTCCAATACCGACCCACAGGATCAGTACCGGAACCCAAACGATAACCGGAACTGGCCGGAGAAGATCCATGATCACTCTAAGATAATCATTTATTTTTTTGACTGTACCCAAAAGTATTCCCAGGACAATACCAAGTCCCGCACCAATTGCAAATCCTATAGCGACCCGCCGCAAGCTAATAAGGACGTTTTTCTGGAGACTTCCATTTTGGATCATTTCCACTGCCTTTGCCCATATCTTTGCAGGCGTTGAAATAGCGGTCGTTTTAATCCAACCCTGGGTGCCGCCAATCTGCCATATCATAATCAGCAAAGCCGGTACGATCAACGCTTTGACAGTCGATATTGCACTCTGCACAAATTTTTTTTTCATCTTCTCTCCTCTTATGTTTTCTATTTTTTATGTATCAGTTATACTCTGATTTCGAAGGAATATCTTCCGAATTTTGTCTATTTATTTTCCATAGAATTTTATGAAATAATTTCTCATTATACCTTTGTATATAGTAAAGAACCGTTTTTTTACATAAAAATGCGCCTTCAACAACAATCCACTCATGTCATTGAAAGCGCTCGCCCCTATAAGTATTAGATCCATTATCTGATGCTGTTTCCTGATGTCACAATCATCCTCAAAATCGTTACAACAATGCCAAGTATCCTCAGTACGATGGAGAGCAGTTCAAAATCACTCATTTAAAAGACATAGCATCCACATACCCTAAGAAAGTTTGATGGAAGCTATGCCTTATACATAGATAACTAAAGGTCCGATCATGTCCTCAATCAGCATCTTTGCCATAGTAAATCATTCTCATCCAGTTTCATCTTTGGTACAGAGCTTGGCATTGCTACTATTTCATCATGATGAAATAGGGTTTTTACGATAATACCATCTTTTGTCGGGTCCAGCACCAGCATAGTATCTTCACATTCACCAATTCTATGCCAAAGAAAATGGCACCGTTCCATAACGATGCCTCCATGCTCTGTCGCCTATTCCATCATTTCCAGATAAGGCCAATCCAAAATACCACCAAATTCCAGCACGTTCTCATACCCCATGTCCGCCAGCTTCTGTGCGGCCTGTCTGCTACGGTTGCCGCTCCTGCAGTACACCAGGATTTTCTGTTTCTTATCCGGAAGTTCCTCCGGTTCCTCCACGATCTCCTCATTGGGAAGGCAGATTGATTCTTTGATATGTCCGGAATCATACTCTTCCTGTGTCCGCACATCTAAAATACAGATGTCCGCCTCCTCATCCATGATCTTTTTCGCTTCTTGTACAGTAATCTGCTGATAACTCATGTCCGGTTCCTCCCGCTTCGTTTCTTTTTTCTCATCTATCATCTGCATAATCACT
This sequence comes from Lachnospiraceae bacterium, assembly GCA_030537145.1. GTDB lineage: Bacteria > Bacillota > Clostridia > Lachnospirales > Lachnospiraceae > Merdiplasma. The sequence goes on from JAUNON010000054.1 coordinate 15,868, forward strand.
TCCACGGTCCGCTCTTGCTGCTCTTTTGAAGAGATCCTGGCTTTGCCATCTCCTTTTTGCTCCCCGTAATTTCCAAAACCCGCATGGTTTCCGCCCTCCATACAAAGCTCTGTATAATCTTCAGGCATGAGCGATCTTCCTTCCTCCAGTTTTTCCATATTCAGAACGCCGTCTACACTTCCATATACGGATAAAACAGAAAGCGATTCCCCGGTCAGATCCCTGGTTGGATACGCAGCCAGAAGGATCAGTCCATCCAGGTTTTTGGAATGCCTGGCTGCATAGGAGGCCGCCATCGCCCCTCCCAGGGAATGCCCTGCCAGATACCAGTGCTTATATTCATAGGTTTCCATAATACCTTCTGCCTTATTCTGTCCTAAAATTGCAAGATTACACGGCATCTTAACAAGAAAACAATCTACGCCCTGTTCTGCCAGCCCATAGAAAAGCGGCAGGTATGCGGTATACTCCACCTTTGCTCCCGGATAGAAAATAACTGCCGACGCTTCTCCGGGGCCATCTACAAATAAGGCATCCGCTATTTCCAATACGGCCACCTGCTCATTTCCCTGCAGATATTTATTTACGCTCTCATCACTGTGGTAATAATCATTCACATAGAAAAACGCTGACAGCATAACGATAAAAATAAAACCAATTACTGCCGCAGCGATTTTTCTGCCCTTTTTCTTCTTTATCATTCTGATTTCTTTTCCCTCACATTTCCAAGTCCCGGTACAGAACCGTCCTTATATCTTTACCCAATCTTCCTTATCGTCATTAACCTGCACAGAATAATCCGTCACATGGCAAGATATAGTCTCCCTGCGGGGAATAAACTCCAGCGTCTGGTCATTCACCTGTATTGCATCCACTACAATGTTCGTTCGCACTACATAAGCAGCAAGCTAAACTGCATCTTGCTATTCCAAGCTCTCTTTTCATCATATACTCCTCCTCAAATTACCGTTTTTTCCAATTCTCCTCAATTATACCTCATTACACCTACTTCCACAATCATTCTTCTGTCTTATGACCATTTTCCAACGCCAGCACATAAATTGCCGATATCCCTCCCTCATCTTCCTTACTATCATCGATCTATACAGAATACAGAAACTGATGGACTGCTGGCAGGCCATTCCGGCTCTGCTTTTGAGACGACAACAGGTATGAGGAAGCAGGGCGGTTAGCCCGAATTCCGAATAGCTGTAGGATTGCAGAAGCACAAAGTGCGGAGCAATCCGTGGACTTATATTTGGGGTGGCACCTGCAAAGCAGGCATGGGGGTTTAGAAAATATAGAAAAAATAAAAAATGACTCAAACCTTGAATTTAAGTCATTTTCCAAAATGCCGCAGACCGGAATCGAACCGGTACGGGTATCACTACCCACGGGATTTTAAGTCCCGGGCGTCTGCCAGTTCCGCCACTACGGCATAATAATTATTTATTTTTCAATGGGGCCTACAGGGCTCGAACCTGTGACCCTCTGCTTGTAAGGCAGATGCTCTCCCAGCTGAGCTAAGACCCCACGAACATACAAAAACAATATTAACAGATTTCTCTGCCTTATTATCAATAGAAACAAACAGCAAAATGCTGCTTGTTTCTATAAGCGACCCAGATCGGGCTCGAACCGACGACCTTCGCCGTGACAGGGCGACGCTCTAACCAACTGAGCCACTGGGCCAAACAAATATAAAATTAAAAATGGACCTTCGGGGACTCGAACCCAGGACCGACCGGTTATGAGCCGGTT
>JAUNON010000012.1 GCA_030537145.1 Lachnospiraceae bacterium
CTCTGTTTCTTCCTGGGTCTCCGCTTCTGTCTGTTCCTCTGTCTCTAATATGAGCTGATAACCTGTCTCCTCTGTCTCTAACTCTTTTGGCAAAGAGTCTGCTCTCCTTACCTCTCTGATCTTGCTCTCATTATTTTTTAAACTGATTCCATAGATAATTCCTGCAATTCCTGTCACCAGTAACGCACTGGCTATCGTAATAGAGATTGCCCATTTAGAAGAGTTTCGCCGATTCAAAAAACCGGTTTCGCGGGCTTGGCCTTTATATGGCTGCTTTGCATCTTCAACATTTAAACGCTTATGCCTGAGTTCATTTCCCTGCGTCTCCAGAATGTGCTGTATCGCTTCATACAATTCTACTGCGCTCCTGTAGCGATTCTCAGGACGATATGCCATAGATTTCAGCAATACTTCATTTATTTCCTTTGATACCCCTTTGATTCTCGGGATGCTTTCTCCCATAATACGTTTTCTTTCTGCCTGTTCATTATCGTCCGAATTTATTTCCTGCGGATATGGCGGTTGAAAAACATACCTTCTTTTATTCAAAAAATAATAAACAACACAGCCCAAAGAATAGTAATCTGCACGTTTGTCATATCTCTGATTTTTATACACTTCCGGAGCCATGTATTTTTCCGTCCCAACACGGGTCGACGCTTCCATTGCTAAAATACTCTTTCTTGCGGCTCCAAAATCGGTAAGCTTATATCTCCCGCTGGCAGAGATCAAAATATTTGCCGGTTTAATATCTCTGTGAATAATATTCTGCTCTTCACAGTAAATTAACGCATTTGCAATATCCGACCACATCTGCACAACATCGTATTGTGTTGCCTCCCGGCCAAATAAGCGGGAGCTCAAGGGATACAGCAGCTCCATGCGCACCAAAATGTCCCAGCCGATCCCGTAAGGTCCCACATTTTCCACAATCATATGGTCCTCATAGCTAACTATATTACTATGACCCTTGCATTTTTGAAGAATACGGATTTCTTCTTTTATTCTGTCCACCTGTTTTGAGAAAAAATTGCGGACAGCATCTATATTGGGCTGTTCTTCCATCTGAAGCTTCAATTCTTCCTCAACAGGAATATGGATTATTTTCAGTGCGGAAGTAGTATAGTTTCCGTGGCCATCATCCCAATATATTTCAAAAACCTCTCCGAAGGAACCTTTCCCAAGTTCTCTTCTGATTCTCCATTTTCCAAAAAAAGGTTCATATTTTCTATATCTATCCTCTATCATTTCCTTTCACCTTTCGATAGTTCGCTCTGAGAATCTTTCCTTCAGCTCCGATGTAAGACAGCAGCCCGGTAACGAAATGCCCATATAACACATTAGTCTAATGCTAACAAATTAATTCTATGCAATAGCATACGATCTGTCAACATTTCAGACAAGCAAAAATATGAAAGCGTCAAGAATGTCTTTCCAAATAAAACGGATGCCGCAAAATCCTTAGAAAAAATGATTGACAAATCCGGAGCACTTCTTTATAATACCCCCACTTAAAAGGAAAAGCAAAGGAATTAACCGTTTCGTTAATCCCTAAAGGAGAACAACGTGATACTGGATATTTTTTACGATTCTGACACAGAGGTTATTGTTTCCTATCACCCGGCATGGGAGCTGTTTTTTTCCATGCACGTGCTGTCCAATCCGGCGCATCATGCCGCCCGGCAAAAATGGGCGGCGGCAAAGGAGCAGGCGTTTCCGGAGCTGACCCGGCAAATCCGTCTCCTCGGGGAGCTGACCAATGCCTGGACGCTGATTGTGGACGGGGATCGCTGGGGAGAACTTCGACAGATGGAAATCGTGGAGCTGCTGGCCTATTTGGAAAAAATGAATCTTTATCAATGGAACGATTTGATCCGTTATTCCGGAAAAACCATGGATATCGGGGAACGGAACCGGATTTTAGAAGTGACCAGGCAATACTACGATGCCTGTTTTCAAAGGGAAGAGCTGTTTTACCGGGCTTACCTGAAACGGCTTCTGGAAAAAGAGGCCGGGCGCTGCCGGGAAATGGGCCTGTGGGAATGGTGCCGGCAAATCCATCCCCGCCTGTCTGTAGAAGAGGATGCGCTGTTTTACCGGAAAAACCGGGAATACCGCTTCGAAAAGGCGCAGATCCGCACCGTATATCTCACCGCCAGCACCTTTCTCTCCCCTCATTTGTGGCTTTATCACAGCAGCCAAACGCTGGAAATCGTAAAAACCGTGCTCCTGGAACAGGCCGCTCCCGGAATTCCAAAGGATTTTGTCCTGATTTTCCGGGCGCTGGGCGATGAAACCCGGCTGCGGATCATTCAATATCTGGTGCGGGGCGTGTGCACCACCAAGAATCTGGCCGCTGCGCTCGCGGTTAGCGAAGCCGCCGTTTCGAAACACCTTTCTCTGCTGCGGCAAGCGGGTCTGGTTCAAAAACGCCGGGACGGACTCTCTGTGAAATACGAATTTGAAATGGATGTGATTGATTTCCTCCCGTATACGTTCTGCGAGATTATGATGAACGCATCCGGGACAGAAACAAACGCTTCCGGATCCCCTGAAAAGAAAAACACATTTGCGGAGGACGATTAATGGGACAGACGATTTTATCCACCTATCAGAAAAACCGTATCGGCATTTTGCGGGCGGTTCCCTGGTCTTTTATGGTATCACGGATTATGACCGGAATTACCCAGATTATTTTTCCGTACTTTATTTTCCGCTACCTCACGCAGGGAAACCTGAATCCGGAATTTTATGCTTATGCCGGGGGTGCGGATTACATGACCTACGTGGTATCCGGCTCCGCGCTGAACGTTCTGGCGGTGGCAACGCTGATGAATGTGGGGCGGGTCCTGATTACGGAGCTGCGGGAAGGGACGCTGGAGCCGCTGCTGTTGTCCCCCGCCCCAAGAAGCGGCTATTTTCTTGGCTGTCTCCTGGAACAGACAGCCCGGGCGCTGCTGGAATTTGGAACTGTCCTGCTTCTGGGCGGTTTGCTGGGAGCAGATTTGAGCCGCCTTTTTACGGCGTCCTCCCTTCTGGTAATCCTGCTGGCCATATGCAGTTTCTTCTGCATGGGACTCACGCTGTCCTCCGTCATGCTGTACACTAGAAACACCTACCTGACGCAAAACACCCTGTTTATCGCCATGAGCCTAGCGTGCGGCATCACCTACCCCATCCAATATCTGCCCGGATGGGTACAGCGCCTGGCTCAGATTTTCCCTCTGACCCCCGCCGTAACCCTGTTTCGAAACGTGGTCACCGGATGCCAGCGCCTGTCTCAAAATTATGCCCCCCTTCTTCAGGTTCTGATCTTGTCCGGAATCTATCTGTATATCGGCGTCGTCTGGTATCAAAAAATGGAACGGAAACTAATGGAATCGATTTTTGGATAAAAAAGGAGGACACACCATGTATTCTGCATCCCCAAACCCATCGCCAACCTCAACATACGGCTCCTCCCGCCCCGGCTTCCGGCAAAATAACCGCCAGCCATCTCTGCAAAACCTATTACCTGAAGGAAAGCGCCGGCCTGTTTCGTCCCAGACGAAAAAAAGCCATTCCCGCCGTCCGGGATATTTCCCTGGAAATTCCCAAGGGAAAAATCACCGGCGTTTTAGGCATCAACGGTGCAGGGAAAACCACCACAATTCGTATGCTGGCATCCATCCTCTCTCCCACCTCCGGCAGCCTGACCATGGACGGAGTGGACGCAATCCAAAATCACCTGTGGGTAAAGGAACGGATCAATGTGATTTCCGGCGGAGAACGGAACCTGTACTGGCGGCTCACAGCCAGAGAAAATCTGCGTTATTTCGGAAGTTTGTATGGAATCAGCGGCCCCAGGCTGAAGGAACGGATGGAACGCCTGCTGAAACTGGTGGGGCTGGAGGAAGCCGCAGATATTCCTGTGGAACGGTATTCCAAGGGTATGAAGCAGCGGCTTCAGATTGCCCGTGGACTCATCAACGATCCGGAATACATTTTTCTGGACGAGCCCACCCTGGGCCTGGATATCATGATTGCAAAAGAGATCCGCAGCCTGATTTCCGATCTGGCCCGGAAAGAGGGAAAGGGCATCCTGCTTACCACCCATTACATCCGGGAAGCGGAAGAGCTCTGCGATTACATCTATATTCTGGAAAAAGGAGAAATGATCGCCCAGGGAACCAGCGACGCCCTGAAAGAATTATTTCAAAAAAGTAAAAAGCCCCGGCTCATCGTGGAAGAGCCGGAGTTGGAGGAAGCTCTGATGGAAATAATCCGCCAAGCACGGCAGTCGGCAGATCCAGCGAAACAGCAAACGCATCCAGAAAGAGGTATCCCATGAATGATATAAAAAATTTTGTACTTATTATAAAAGCCGAGATCCAAAAACAGCAGCAGTACGATTACCACTCCCCGTTTGTTTATTTTTCTCTGCTGATCTGGCCCATTCTTGGGTTTTTCGAAGTGTATTACACCTATCAGCCCTTTTCCCTTACGGGATATCCCGGGATCTCAAACAACAGGGAGTTTCTGGCCTTTTTAGGTTCGGGGTTTATGGCCTACACCTGCTTCTGGTCCATGGTTCAGAACGCCTGGTCCATGTCCAGTCAGGAACGCTCCGGCGGGACTCTGGAAATCGCCTATCTTTCCCCCGCCAACCGGCTGGCCTTAACATACGGCAAGGCCCTGGGCGCATTGCTTCAGGAGGTATGGATGTTCTGCTGCTTCTGTGTATTCCTGCTATTTTGTACCGGAACCCTTCGTCCGGCCAATCTGTTTTTAATGCCCCTGATTTTTTTGCTGCTCATTCTGTCCTCCACCCTGTGGGGCGGTATGCTGAACGCCATTTTTCTGTTCTCACGGGACTCGTCCATCGTCATGGATGTGTTCGACACGCCTATGACGCTGTTTTCCGGTGCCAGAATCCCTGTCCCGTGCTTTCCCCGCTGGGCCAGGGTTCTTTCCTTATGCTTCCCCCTGACCTACTGCCTGAACCTCATCCGGTTCCTGCTCCATATCCAGGAAAGCGAAAACGGCTGGCAAAAAGATCTGGCTGGGCTGGCCCTCTGCCTGGGCATCATGGCGGCCCTCACCTTCATTTTTCTGAGAAAAGCGGAACGGCGCAGCCGGGAAACCGGGGAGCTGCAGTTCTACTAGTACATCGAAAAATAAGTTTCCGGCTATATGACGCAGCAGATGCAAAATCAGGCAAGTCAGATGGCCAGTTACTTATGATTCGATGTACTAAGGGTGCACAATGAAATTAAAAGTATCCCCTATCATGCCATACTCCTTTTTTCTTCATCTGCTCCTTTCCTCTGCATTTTCGCAGCATAAAAAAAGGGCGGTTTCCCGTCCCCTGAAATTTTACTTGAATATTCTGTTCTACGATGTTATATTATAAGTGAAAAGGAACAACCGCCCACAAGGTGGCTGACCAGATACCAAAGTAGAAATTCCACCCATCTCGGTCAAGTTCAGGGTGGTTTTTCTATGCTTAAAACATCAGTGACAGATCAAGTAAATGAACGTCAGCAATGCCAAAATAAACATTCCAAAAGACATTAGGTCTTTAAAATCAAAATGTTTCATCAGCACCACCCCCATTCTATGTAAGAATAGAGGTCAGCCACCCTGCAACACGGTTGTTCCATGCCAGTATCATATCATATTCTTTTTTTCGTTTCAACAGCTAACGTTTCTGGTTAATCAGTGTAATCCCTTCCTTCCGGACATTATATGTCTGGTTTTTGTCCTCCACCTTTACTTTCTGAGTTATGCTGTTAAATTCTTCGTTGTTTTTCTTTTGCTGTTTCTTTTCCAGCTCTTTCTTGTTCATGTTCATCACCTCATGAATAGAGTGCACGGGTTATGGCAAAATTATTCTTTCAGCTCCGACAGCCCCACCGCCGTTCCGATCCCTGCGATCGTCGCCTGCGCCATGAAAAAGAGGGCGGTTTCCCGTCCCCTGAAATTTTACTTGAATATTCTGTTCTACGATGTTATATTATAAGTGAAAAGGAACAACCGCCCACAAGGTGGCTGACCAGATACCAAAGTAGAAATTCCACCCATCTCGGTCAAGTTCAGGGTGGTTTTTCTATGCTTAAAACATCAGTGACAGATCAAGTAAATGAACGTCAGCAATGCCAAAATAAACATTCCAAAAGACCAGAATTTAAAAAGCCTTTAAACGCCAAACTTCCGGCATTTAAAGGCTTTCCTTACTTAGTCCTGTACGTAGGGCATAAGAGAAATGTGACGTGCTCTCTTGATAGCTACGGTCAGCGCTCTCTGATGCTTTGCGCAGTTTCCGGTGATACGTCTGGGAAGGATCTTTCCTCTCTCAGATACGTATCTCTTTAATTTATTTACATCCTTGTAATCGATCTCGTTATTCTCTTTTCCACAGAATACGCAAACTTTCTTTCTTCTGCGGCCGCCTCTTCTCTTCATGGGAGAATCGCTTCTATCTTTACTATAAGCCATTGTGATTTCCTCCTGTTCTATAGCTGGCAGCGTCCATTCATAACGCCTGCCGGCTGTAATTTAGTTGAATGGCAGCTCCTCGTCAATTCCATCCGGAATATTCATAAAGCCGTCGCTGACAGATGCCTGGCTGGGAGCAGGAGCGGATGATCTGGGCGCCGCTGCTGCGGGCATAACCCCGTGCTCTGCAGAAGCAGCCTTGCTTTCTGCAAATTCCTGATCCTCAACCACTACATCGGTGGTATATACTTTCTGGCCATCTCTGTTCGTGTAACTGCCTGTCTGAATTCTTCCGGTGACTACCACCTTCAATCCCTGACGAAAATACTTTTCGGCGAACTCCGCACTTCTGCCGAATGCCACGCATCCGATAAAGTCAGCGGTCGCTTCGCCGTCCCGTCTGCTGAATCTGCGGTCTACTGCTAATGTATATCTGGCAATCGCCATGGAATTATCCCCTGCGGAATACCGTACCTCAGGGTCTCTGGTCAAACGTCCCATCAAGATGACTTTATTCATATAATCTCCTCTTCTCTATCTATGCATCCTGTCTAACGCATAAATATCTGATCACATTTTCCATGATCCGGACATGTCTCTCGACCTCTGCCGGGCATGTGCTATCAGCCTCGAAGTGAACGAAATAATAAAATGCTTCGTGCATTTTCTGGATCTCGTAAGCAAGCTTTCTCTTGCCCCAATCATCCACGTCTGTCACAGTACCGCCGTAACGAGCAATGTATTCTTTTACTTTCTCGATGGTAGCTGCTCTTTCTTCATCTTCGAGTTTAGCGTTGACAACAACTGCTAATTCATATTTGTTCATGCTTCTCGCACCTCCTTATGGTCTCTGGCCCTTCCTCTGGGGGAAGAGCAAGGAAATAAAAATATATCACAGAAATTTACCTTACCATAAAAAGCGGCGGAATGCAAGCAAATTTTTTACTGTTCTTCCTTCTTTTTCAATCCTCTGGTGTTTTTTTCCACCAGCTTGCGGGCCACCATAATCTGATGCCCGCAGCCCAGGCATTTCAGCCGGAAATCTGCTCCTACCCGCAGGATTTCCCACTCGCTGCTGCCGCAGGGGTGGGGCTTTTTCAATTTCACAATATCGCCTACCTCATAAAGCAGACGCTTCGGACTATTTTCCATCTTCCCCTCCGTCAGCCGCCGTCCCCTCACGATTTGGGTTTCCGGGCTCCTCCTGCTCATCCAGAGAAACAGCCCCCAGCACCTGGCCGATGCTGCCCTGAATCAGCAGATCTGCGAACCCGTCCCGGGGCGTTGCGGATTTGTTGATGACGATCAGGTGCTTTCCCTGGAAATAATCGATCAGCCCGGCCGCCGGATAAACCGCAAGAGAGGTTCCTCCGATGATCAGCACATCCGCCTGTGAGAGAAACGAAACCGAATCATTCAGCGTCTGCTGATCCAGCCCCTCCTCATAAAGCACCACATCCGGCTTAATGATTCCGCCGCATTTTTCGCAGCGGGGCACGCCCTGGGCCGCCTTCATGTAATGGGCATCGTAGAAAGCGCCGCATTTCATGCAGTAATTCCGGTGTACGCTGCCGTGCAGCTCCAGAACCCGCTTACTTCCGGCCAACTGATGCAACCCGTCGATATTCTGGGTGATCACCGCCTTCAGCTTTCCCTTCGCCTCCAGCTCCGCCAGCTTCCGGTGCGCTGCATTGGGCTCTGCATCCAGGCAAAGCATTTTATCATGATAAAACCGATAAAATTCCTCTGTCCTTCTCAGGAAGAAGGTATGGCTCAAAATCGTCTCCGGCGGATAATCGTATTTCATATGATACAGACCGTCTACGCTGCGGAAATCCGGAATGCCGCTCTCCGTGGATACGCCCGCTCCGCCGAAAAATACGATATGATTGCTTTCCCGTATAATCTCCTGTAATTTTTTTACCTGATCCTCCAAGACAATTCCCTCCATTCCTTCTGTCATACCTTCTGACATTCCTTCTATGTTCCCCTGGCCGATGGTTCCCGGGCTTTATTTTGAAATATAGATCTGCTCCAGCTTCCCCTGCACGATCAGCCGGGTGGAATCATCTCCGGTACAGGTGGAAAGGGTCACGATACGGTCATCCGTAGTGACCTGCACGCCGGCCGCATTCACTGCGGAATTGGATACACAGGTATCAATAAAGCTCTGAAATTCCTCCGTAGTAAAACGGGTACGGTAGGGATCTCCGATCTTGCTCACCACAGAGCAGGAGAAAATCCGGTACTGATAAATAAATTCTGGCGTAAAAATCCAGAAATACGGACACTTTTGATACGTCTCCTGCTCTTCAAACTTCTTCAGTGTTCCGAACATGGAGCCGTTCTTCATATTGTGGCCGTAAATAATGGAATTCTGATCCGTAAAATACCGGGTATTATCGCAGTTCAGGAAGATACATCCCGCAAAGTTATCCACCCGCTCAAAGGTACGGTGCAGATAATAATCGTTATCCGCTGCCTGCGCCACCGGGTAGGACAGATCCAGCGCACCGATGCGGATCCACCCGATAATTTCCTCGTTGATGGCATTGAGCTCCGCAAAGTCAATGGGATTCAGCAGCATGGGCAGCGTCTTTTCCTGACCGTTCTCTAATGCGGTATCCTTCGCCGCCTTTTCCACCTTCTGCTCTACCGTATCCGGATTTTCAAGCGCCGGCACGCTGGTAAGAATCTTCGCTTCCGAAGCGCTCTGATCCTCCGCTCCGTCCTCTCCCTCATCATCCAGAATCGCCACATACCGGTCATTCAGACTGCCGTATTCATCGGTGCCCTTTTTATATTCCTTATAATACCCATAAAGCATATAGGCAGCGTAGCAAAACACGCCTATGGCAATCACAAGCAAAAAGGTACTGATAAAGGATCCTACGGCGCTTCCCTTTTTCTTCCGCACCGGCTGCGTCATCCGGCTGTCCGGATAATCCTGCCTTCTCTGGTAATCTCCGTTTCCCTCTCTCCGGTTTTTATCTCCGTATCTGCTGGCCAAACTGCCACCTCCTCCTGTTATTCACAGTTTCCAACTGTTCTCGGATAAGGAATTACGTCACGGATATTGCTCATGCCCGTCAGATACATCACAAGACGCTCGAAGCCAAGTCCAAAACCGGCATGGCGGGTGGTGCCGTATTTCCGTAAATCCATATAATACTTGTATTCCTCCGGATTCATGCCCAGCTCTTCAATGCGCTTTGACAGCAGCTCATAGTTCTCCTCTCTCTGGCTGCCGCCGATGATCTCACCGATGCCAGGCACCAGGCAATCCATAGCCGCCACAGTCTTTCCATCCGGATTCAGCTTCATATAAAATGCTTTGATCTCCTTGGGGTAATCCGTGACAAATACCGGCTTTTTGAAAACCTGCTCTGTCAGGTAACGCTCATGCTCCGTCTGCAGGTCGCAGCCCCAGGAAACCTTGTATTCAAACTTATCGTTCTGCTTTTCCAGCAGCTCAATGGCTTCTGTATAAGTTACGTGTCCGAAATCCGATTCCATCACATGCGTCAGACGCTCGATCAGGCCCTTGTCCACAAAGGAATTGAAAAATTTCATCTCCTCCGGAGCATTTTCCAGCACATAACGGAAGATATATTTCAGCATCGATTCTGCCAGCAGCATATCATCCTTCAGATCCGCAAAGGAGATTTCCGGCTCGATCATCCAGAACTCCGCCGCATGGCGGGTAGTATTGGAATTCTCCGCCCGGAAGGTGGGGCCGAAGGTATATACATTCCGGAAGGCCTGCGCATAGGTCTCGCAGTCCAACTGGCCGCTGACCGTCAGATTCGTGGATTTCCCAAAGAAATCCCGGGTATAATCCACCTTCCCCTCCTGATCCAGCGGCACATTCTTCATATCCAGCGTCGTAACACGGAACATCTCTCCCGCACCTTCGCAGTCGCTTCCGGTAATCAACGGAGTGTGGACATACACAAATCCCCGTTCCTGGAAAAACTTATGGATCGCATAGGCTGCCAGGGAGCGCACCCGGAACACGGCCTGGAAGGTATTCGTCCTGGGGCGCAGATGCGGCACGGTTCTTAAATATTCTAGGCTGTGGCGCTTTTTCTGCATGGGATAATCCGGCGTGGACGTTCCCTCCACCGTCACCTCCTCCGCCTGGATCTCAAAGGGCTGCTTCGCCTGGGGCGTAGCCACCAGAACACCCTTTACAATTACCGCAGCACCCACATTCAGCTTGCTGATCTCTCCGAAATTCTCCAGCTTATCGCTGTACACGATCTGAAGCGTCTCGAAAAATGTACCGTCATGCAGCACCAGAAAACCGAAGGTCTTAGAATCCCGGATGCTGCGCAGCCATCCGCCCACGGTAATCTCTTTTCCGATATATGCTTCCCTGTCTCTGTATAAATCCCTTACACTTACTAAATCCATATCGCTTCTCCTCATACATTTTTTATAGCTGTTCTGAATCATTCCGCAACCGTTCCGTACTTTTCCTGTTGCGATACAAAATCCATCTTATTACTATTTTATCTATTGTAGCATTTCTGTTCCGGATTGACCAGAGGTATCTTTCCCGGCTTCTGACTTTTTTGCGGCTTCTTTGACCGTTTGATCTTTTTCTGATTTTTCTATTGACAATTTCTCCTCTTGCGTTATAATAAGCTTAACACATATGAATAGTTGTTCATATGAAAAATTATAAAAACTCGTGAAAGGGAAAGGATCGTACATTATGAAAAAGACCTACAAAATCGATGTGGACTGTGCTAACTGCGCAAACAAAATGGAAGAGGCTGCCAAGAAAACTGCCGGCGTAAAGGATGCCACCGTTAATTTCATGACCCTGAAAATGATCGTGGAATTTGAAGAGAGCCAGGATCCCAAGAGCGTGATGCAGAATGTATTGAAGAACTGCAAAAAAGTAGAGGATGACTGCGAGATCTATCTGTAGGATCAAAGGAGGGGAAATACATTGAATAAGAAGCAGAAAAAAGTACTGGCCAGGATTATCCTTGCCGCCGCCTGCATGGTTGTTTTCAGCCTGCTGCCCGTAGAGGGGTATCTGCGTTTCGGATTATTTCTGATTCCTTATCTGATTATCGGTTATGACATTCTGAAAAAGGCCTGGAAGGGAATCCTAAACCGCCAGGTCTTTGATGAAAACTTCCTGATGGCGGTGGCCACCATCGGCGCCATTATCCTGGGGGATTATCTGGAGGGTACCGCCGTTATGCTGTTTTATCAGATCGGTGAGCTGTTCCAGAGCTATGCGGTAGGCAAAAGCCGCCGCAACATCAGCGACCTGATGGATATCCGCCCGGACTATGCCAATATCGAAAGGGACGGCACTCTGGAAAAGGTAGATCCGGACGAGGTGGCGGTGGGGGATATCATCGTGGTGCAGCCCGGAGAAAAAATTCCCATCGACGGTACTATTATAGAAGGAATGACCTCCTTAAATACCAGTGCGCTTACCGGTGAGAGCCTGCCCCGGGAGGTGACCATGGGCGACGATGTAATCAGCGGCTGTATTAATATGAACGGCCTGATTAAAATACAGACCACCAGGGAATTCGGGGAATCTACTGCTTCGAAAATTCTGGAGCTGGTGGAAAATGCCAGCTCGAAAAAATCCCGTTCCGAAAACTTTATTACGAAATTTGCTCACTACTACACCCCGGCGGTCTGCGGCGGAGCCGCCATTCTGGCCATCCTGCCGCCTCTGGTGCGGATGCTGTTTCTGGGGCTCTCTCCGGAATGGAGCGACTGGATCCTCCGGGCGCTGACCTTCCTGGTTATTAGCTGTCCCTGCGCACTGGTTATCAGTATCCCCTTAAGCTTTTTCGCAGGCATCGGCGGTGCCAGCAGCGCAGGCATCCTGGTAAAGGGCTCCAACTATCTGGAAACGCTTGCCCAGACCGGCTGTGTCGTATTCGATAAAACAGGCACCATGACCCAGGGAGTATTCGAAGTAAGCGGTATTCATCACAATACGCTGCCGGAGGAAACGCTGCTGGAATATGCCGCCCTGGCGGAATGCCATTCCTCCCACCCCATCAGCAAAAGCCTGCAGAAGGCCTACGGTAAGCCCATTGATCAGAGCCGTGTAACAGAGGTACAGGAGATCAGCGGAAACGGTGTAACTGCCCGTATCGACGGCAAGCTGGACGTGGCCGTGGGAAATGACCGGCTGATGCAGCGGGTGGGCGTTGCATACGTTCCCTGCAGCGGCACCGGCACGCTGGTTCATGTAGCAGTAAACGGAACGTATGCAGGCCATATCCTGATTTCCGATCTGATTAAGCCCCATGCCAAAGAGGCTATTCAGGCTCTGAAGGACGCCGGTGTCAGCCGCGCTGTTATGCTGACCGGAGACGCAAAGCCGGTAGCCGATGCCGTGGCAAAAGAGCTGGGCATTCAGGAGGTATACAGCGAACTGCTGCCTGCCGACAAGGTTTCCATGGTGGAAAAGCTGCTGGGTGAAAAAGCCACCGGCACTTCTCTGGCCTTTGTGGGAGACGGAATCAATGATGCACCCGTTCTCTCAAGGGCGGATATCGGCATTGCCATGGGCGCTATGGGTTCGGATGCTGCCATCGAAGCATCTGATATCGTACTGATGGACGATGACCCGCTCAAGATTGCACGGGCAATCCGCATTGCCAGAAAATGTATCCGCATTGTCTATGAAAATATATACTTCGCCATTGGAATCAAGCTGCTCTGCCTGGTGCTCGGCGCTCTGGGCATCGCCAACATGTGGACCGCTATTTTTGCGGATGTGGGCGTTATGATCCTGGCCGTATTAAATGCGATCCGGGCGCTGCGGATAAAAAATCTGTAAAAAAATTTGTCTCAGTGATACAAACACCCTGGATACCGATCCTTTTGCTTTTCGAATTTGCAACAGCCCTATTTGCAGACCAGCGGACCGGATGGATGCAAAGAAGATTAGAAAGAGAGTAAAGGAATATGAAAAATAACGGAATTGAATGCTGTGATGCTGTTGAGATTCACGCCTCCCTGCTTGATATTGTAAAGGAAAAAATGCCGGATGAGGACGCACTGTATGACCTGGCGGAGCTGTTCAAGATTTTTGGAGACTCTACCCGTATCCGCATCCTGTTCGTACTGTTCGAAGCGGAGGTGTGTGTATGCGACCTGGCCCAGGCCCTGCACATGACCCAGTCCGCCATTTCCCATCAGCTCCGGATCTTAAAGCAAAATAAGCTTGTAAAGAACCGCCGGGAGGGAAAATCCATCTTTTACTCTCTGGCAGACGACCATGTGCGTACCATTATCGCCCAGGGCCTGGACCATATCCAGGAAGATCTGCTTCATTGATTTAAAATATAAGTCCACGGATTGCTCCGCCCTTCGTGCTTTTATCTCATAGGAAAGTCACATACTTTGGCACTTTAAAGCAACAATGTCTTTCCTATGAGATAAAAAATTTTCTTGAATTTCTTCTCGAATCTGTTCATAATATCCTGGTACGGCAATTCATGAATCTCAGCCCCTCCCTCCGAATGCGGATCGGAACGGGCTGATCGATTCATTTTCTTTCGCCGGTTTGGATTTCTTTTCCGGCGGATGCTAAAAATTACATACAAAGGGGATATTTTATGAAGCAGAGAAATAAGATTTTTGAAATCATAGGGGTATTGTCTGTCTCCCTGATCCTGACCTCGACCCACTCCATTTCCGGAGCCCTGCCGGTACTGCAGCAGCAGTTTCCGGAAGCTTCCCGCTCCGCCCTGGAGTTTCTGGTCTCCATACCTACGATTCTGATGACGGTTATGATTGCCCTCAGTCCTGTATTTGCAAGGCTGCTGCCGGAGCGCACCATCATTACCTGCGGACTTTTGACCATCGGAATCTCCGGCTGCCTGCCGTTCTTTCTTTCCTCCTTCCACGCCATCCTGCTTACCCGTATTTTCCTGGGTATCGGCATCGGACTGCTGAATACGGCTGCCGTCAGTATGGTGGGACAGCGGTTTTCCGGAAGTCTGCGGGCAAGGCTTCAGGGAATGCGTATGTCTGCGGAGACCCTGGGACAGACCGCGCTGACTCTGACCGCAGGCTTTCTGCTGGTTTTCGGCTGGAATTATCCCTTCCTGATCTACGGCGCCGCCTTCCTTATCCTTTTTCTGTACCTTGCCTTTGTACCCCGCAGGCAGAAAGGCGAAACGGAGAAAGCCGAAACGGATACGGCAGGCCGTCTGCCGGAAAGCCGGCAGGCTTCGGTGCGCCCCAAAAAAGGAAAAATAACTCGGGCGGAGATATGCTCCGCCCTGTTCTACGCTGTATTTGCCGGCCTGTTAATCGCCTCTGAGGTGGGTCTTTCCCTGCGGGTTCCCACCCGGGTGGTGGATTCCGGCATGGGCTCCGCCGTGACCGGAAGCACCGTGTTAAGCATCTCCATTTTCGGAGGATTTCTGGGCGGGATCTCCTTCGGTAAGCTGATCACCGTGCTGAAACGCCGGATGCTTCCTCTTTTCCTGGGTACCGCCGCCATCGGGATGGCCGTGATTGCTCTGGCTCCGAATCTGCCCTTGCTGACTCTGGGCGCCGTCCTCTGCAAATTTTCCATCACAAGCTGTATCTCCTATACCTTCAACAGCCTGTCGGACAATATCCCGGCATCTTCCCTGGATACCGCCAATGCCATTGTACTGGTGGGATGCAATCTGGGCTCCTCTGTGGCTCCCTTCATCCTGAAGCTGGTGGATCTGGTCAGCCGGCAGTACTCCGCCCCCTTCCTGCTGTATGCCGCAGTGCTCCTGTGCGTTTCCATCGGCGCCTTTTTCCGGGCGCATACCGTAAGATCCTAATGCCCAAACCGGCGGAATACACCGGGATCCTATTCCGCTCTATACGGGAGACAGGGTAAAATGTGCCCGGAAAATGCAGCCTCTACTTCTGCATATTTGCAAACTTCGTATACTGAGGCAGCCAGGCCAGCTCAACCGTCCCGATGGGGCCGTTTCGCTGCTTGGCTATAATAACCTCCGCCACATCCTTACGCTCTGTATCCTTATTGTAATAATCATCCCGGTACAGGAACATCACCACGTCCGCATCCTGCTCGATCGCTCCCGATTCACGCAGATCCGAAAGCATGGGCCGGTGATCCGGACGCTGCTCCACTGCCCGGGAAAGCTGGGACAGAGCCACCACAGGCACCTGCAGCTCTCTGGCAATTTCCTTCAGCGACCGGGAGATATCGGAGATCTCCTGCTGCCTGGATTCGGATTTTCTGCTTGCCTGCATCAACTGCAGATAGTCGATCATCACGATGCCCAGGTTGTGCTCCAGCTTATATTTCCGGCATTTGCTGCGCAGCTCTGACACAGAGATGCCCGGTGTATCATCAATAATCAAATGGGACCGGCCGATAATCCCGGCTCCCTCGATCAGGTTCGCCCAATCCGTGTCGCTTAAATTTCCGTTCCGCAGAAGCTGGGCATCCACCCGGGATTCCAGGGAAAACAGACGGTTGACCAACTGCTCCTTGGACATTTCCAGGCTGAAAATAGCCACCGTCTCGTTACTGCGGAACGCCATGTATTCTGCAATATTCAGTACAAACGCCGTCTTTCCCATGGAAGGACGGGCTGCGATCAGGATCAGATCCGAGGGCTGAAAGCCGGAGGTCTTATAATCCAGATCAATAAACCCGGTAGCCATTCCCGTCACATTTCCCTTATTTCTGCTGGCCATCTCGATTTTATCCAGAGCCTTCAGCACCACGTCCTTAATCGGTACAAAATCACCGGAGGACTTCTTCTGGAGCACCTGGAAAATCTTCTTTTCCGTATCCTCCATGATATCCTCCACCTTTTCCTTTCCCGCATAGCAGGCATTGGCAATATCCTCGTTTACCTTAATCAGCCTGCGAAGCAGCGCCTTCTCCTGCACGATCTGGGCATAATAACGCACATTCGCCGAGGTGGGCACCGCTGTGATCAGATCCCGGATAAACTCCAGGCTGCTGATCTCCGGAGGCACATCCATTTCCTTCAGACGGTTCTGAAGGGTAATCAGATCCACCGGCTTTCCTTCCGCATACAGGCCCGTCATGGCCTCAAATAAAACCCCGTACTGCTTCTGATAAAAATCTTCACTGCTTAACATTTCGGAAGCCACGGTGATGGCCTCCTGGTCAATCATCATGGCTCCGATAACAGACTGCTCTGCCTCTCCGCTGTGAGGCATCACTCTTTTTATGAGCGTTTCTTCCATCATCCCATCCCCGTTCCTACAGGCTCTCTACGTGTACCTTTAGGTTTGCTGTTACCTTCGTATGCAGCTTGACTGCCACATCCATGGAACCAATACTCTTGATGGGGCTGGTAAGCACCACCTTCTTTTTGTCGATCTCCAGTCCAAGCTGCTCCTTTGCCGCCTCTGCGATCTCCTTTGATGAAATGGAGCCAAACAGCTTACCGCCCTCACCCACCTTTACCTTCAGGGTGATCGTGGATTTCTCCAGCTTCTCTGCCAGCTCTTTGGCCGCAGCCAGATTCTCCGCAGCCACCTTTTCCTGATTTGCTTTCTGCAGCTTCAGATCATTCATATTCTTGCCGGTGGCCTCCAGGCCCAGCTTTTTCTTAAACAGGACGTTTCTGGCGTAAGCATCGCTTACCTCCACCACCTGGCCCTTTTTCCCTACGGATTTAACATCCTCTAATAAAATTACCTTCATATCAGATTGCTCCTTCCTCTGTCATCTGTTTTAATACATCCTTTAATTTCTGTACGGCCTCCTGCACCGTCATGCCGGATAGCTGCGCCCCTGCGATGTTGATATGGCCGCCTCCGCCCAGCCTTTCCATAATAATCTGCACATTAACCTCATCAATGGATCTTGCGCTGATAAAAACCCGCTGGTCATACTCGGTAAAGACAAAGGATGCCTTTACCCCGATAATATTCAGCAGCTCGTTGGCTGCCTGAGCCCCCACCACATTGGGGCTTTCCAGTCCCTGGGCCGGACACACGCTGATTGCGTAATTGTCCATATAGGATTCCGCATGGCGCACGGCCTCCGCCCTTGCCTTATAGCTGTCCATATCATCCCGCAGCGCCTTGCGCACCCGGGTCACATCAGCTCCGCAGCGCCGCAGGAACGCCGCTGCCTCAAAGGTACGCACCCCTGTTTTTGCCACAAAATTATTCGTATCGATAATGATGCCCGCATACATGCAGTCTGCTTCCAAATTTCTCAGCCGCACGCTTTCCTCGAAATACTGCAGCACCTCTGCAATCATCTCACAGGCAGAGGATGCGGACGGCTCTATATAAGACAGCGCCGCATTCTCGATCTTTTCCGTAGTCTGGCGGTGATGATCCAGCACCACCACGGTCTTAGTCTGATTCAGAATCTCCTTACACTCGGTCATGCTGGGACGGTTGGTATCCACCACCACCACCACTGCATTATTGTCCACCAGGTTCCTGGCGCTTTCATGGCTGATAAACAGGTCGTCCTCATAATCCTTGCTTTCCTGGAACTGCCTTACCCAGGACCGGATGCTGCTGTTGGGCTCACCCAGCACGATATGCGCCTGCTTGCCCACGGTCTTGGCCGCCCGGTAAACGCCGATACAGGCGCCAAGAGAATCCATATCCGTCATACCGTGGCCCATAGCCACCACCGTCTCCGCAGTCATGATGATCTCGCGCATGGCCTGTGCCTTTACTCTGGCCCTTACCCGGGTATTCTTCTCATTCTGCTGGGATTTTCCGCCAAAGAAGGACATCTTATCATTATCCTTCACCACAGCCTGGTCCCCGCCCCGGCCCAAAGCCATTTCCATAGCGCTTCTGGCAAACTCGTAATTCTGAAGATAGCCGCTGCCGTTCATGCCCACGCCGATACTGATGGTCATTCCCTGCTCATTTCCGATATTGATAGCCTTCACGCCCTCCAGTATGGAAAAGCGGTCCTCCTGCAGCGTATCCAGACTCTTCTGATTAAACACCACCAGATACTTATCCTTTTCCAGCTTCTTTACCAGCCCGTCCATGCTGTTAAAATATTTATTGATCTTCCGGTCCACCAGCACATTCATAAGAGACTGATGCACCTCCTCTACCCGGCTCATAGCCTCCTCATAATTATCCAGATAGACCAGGCTCACCACCGGCCGCTGATCCCGATTTTCCACAATGTAGCGCCGCAGATCCGTCTCGTCAAACAGATACGCCATGTACAGATAGCTGTCCTCACTGCCCCGTTCTACCAACTCCACCTCATCCAGCATGTCATTCAGTGAAATCTTCTGGATGTGGACCCGGTAATCTCCGTCCTTATACGGCATCCGGATATCCGTCTCCCAGGAATTGACCGGCAGGACATTACGGCTGATCTGGGGAAACAGCGTGGAAATATTTTTCCGGTATTTCTCATTTTTCTCCGTCAGCTCACACATCCGGTCATTCATCCACAAAACCTTGCCGTCCGGCTCCAGCAGTACGCTGGGGATCTCAAACTCCTGCAGGATCTCCTTCTGTACCTGTCCGTAGCGGGTAGCAAAATTCACCAGCCCTCTTAAAATCTTCGGTTTATAATGAAAATACATCCACAAAATCACCAGGAAATATCCGGCGGCAAACGCCAGTGTGATCCATGCCGCCCGCTTGTCAATAAAAAACATACCGACCGCCAGCCCGATCAGCGTAAGCGCCATGACCACATTCCATTGCCAATGCAGCTTCAATGTACCGCCGTATTTTGCTCTAAATTTTCTCTTCATATCATCCCCATCTCCCTCTTAAAAAGCAGTGGGCTCACACATATGCCTTTTTATAAAATCAAAAAAATACTGCCAGCGCAGTTTTCCGCAATTTTTATTATTTTAACACATCTTGAGATAATAGGAAAGAATAAAGTGCAGGAAAGCCCCATCTTTCAAAACGCCCCGCAGGCCGAAGCCCCGGGGCGTATCTTGTTTCACAGAAAAGACCCTGCTGCACACTTTTGTTCTTCAGACAGGATAAGACAGGAACAGATCAGAATTTGAATACGGCCACTCCGTATGCAGGCAGGTCATAGGCGAAGGAATAGGGCTTGCCGTCGCACTCTCCCTTTACCGCCTTGTAGATCTCCGGCTGCTCCTTGCCGCTGCCGCCGTACTGCGCGTCATCGCTGTTTAAGATCAGCTTATACTGCTTTCTGCGGTCAACGCCCACACGGTAATCCGGCCGCGCCACCGGCGTGAAATTGATCACAAACAGCAGGTTGTTCTTTCCGTTTTCGGAATGCCGCATGAAGCTGAAAATGCTGCGGTCGCCGTCATCCGCATTTACCCACTCAAAGCCCTCCGGCTCATCATCGGCCTGATACAGGGCCGGCGTACTGCGGTACAACTGAAGCAGAGCCTGGACATAATTCTGCATCTGCTGATGCTTTTCTTCCTCCAGCAAATACCAATCCAGCTCTCTTGCCTCGCTCCACTCCTGGAATTGAGCAAAATCCTGCCCCATAAACAGCAGCTTCTTTCCGGGATGTCCGATCATAAAGGAATAACCGGCCTTCAGATTCGCAAATTTATCCTCATAAAGCCCCGGCATCTTATTGATCATGGAGCATTTCAGATGAACCACCTCATCGTGGGAGAGCACCAGTACGTACTTTTCCGAATACGCATACGTCATGGCAAAGGTCATCTTATTGTGGTTGAACTTCCTAAAGTAGGGATCCAGCTTCATATATTCCAGGAAATCGTGCATCCATCCCATATTCCACTTCATGGAAAAGCCCAGGCCGTCCTCCTCCGGTTTTCCTGTCACCTTCGGCCAGGCGGTAGACTCCTCGGCAATCATCATCACTCCCGGATGCTTGCCCCGGATCACACTGTTTAAATGCTTGAAGAACTCGATGGCCTCCAGGTTTTTATTTCCGCCGTACTGATTAGGCACCCATTGGCCATCCTGGCGGCCGTAATCCAGATACAGAATAGAAGCCACCGCATCCACCCGCAGGCCGTCCACATGGTACTGCTCCAGCCAGAACAACGCATTGCTGATCAGGAAATTTTTCACCTCATTCTTTCCGAAATCGAATACCTTGGTACCCCAATCGGGATGCTCTCCCTTGCGGGGATCCGCATATTCATAAGCACAGGTGCCGTCAAACTCTGCCAGACCGTGGGCATCTCTGGGAAAATGCGCCGGAACCCAGTCAAGAATGACGCCGATGTTGTTTTTATGGAAATAGTTCACCATATAGGCAAAATCCTCCGGCGTTCCGTAACGGGAGGTGGGCGCAAAATAGCCCGTCACCTGATATCCCCAGGAACCGTCAAAGGGATGCTCTGCAATGCCCATCAGCTCCACATGCGTATAGCCCATTTTCTTTACATAATCCGTCAGCTCACAGGCAAACTCCCGGTAATTATAGAAGCCCTCCTCATTCTCGCCGTGAGGATGCCTTTTCCAGCTTCCCGGATGCACCTCGTAAATCGCCACAGGGCTGGTCTCCTGTACGAAGGAAGCCTGCTTTTTCATCCATGCGGAATCGGTCCACCGGATTCCGGAAATGTCCGCAACCACAGAAGCCGTTCCCGGCCGGTATTCCGCTGCGTTGGCATAGGGATCTGCCTTATACAGCTTCCGGCCGTCCCCTGTGCGGATCAGATATTTGTACATATCGCCCGGCTTTGCCTCCGGCACAAATAATTCATAGATTCCCAGCGGATCCAGCCGCTTCATCGGAAGGCTGATCTCATTCCATTCATTAAAGCTGCCGATCAGATTCACCGCAGCCGCATTCGGCGCCCACACTGCAAAGTGAATCCCGCTTACTCCTTCCAGCCTGGAAGGATGGGCTCCCAGCTTTTTGAAAATATCATAGTGTACGCCCTGCCCATACAGATACTGATCCAGCTCTGTAATAAACTCGTATGCCGGCTGCTCCTGTGTCGCTGTCTGAGCCTGCTTTGCTCCGGCTGCCGTTCTTGTCCGCTTTCCCTTATCGTCTTTCTTCATAACCTTTCCCATCTCCCGATCCTTTCTTCCTAACTGTTCCGTACTTTGCAGTTGCCTTTCTCATAAACGATCCGTGTATACGGCCTGCTCCGTTGTCTCAAAGGGCCTTTACACCGTTATACGCCGGGCGCTTTCCGGGACACAGAAATGATTCTGCAGCCGTCCCCCGGAACGGTGACGAAAAGCTGTCCGTTCTCCGCCTCCAGCGCCGCCCCGCTTTCCAAATCCGTAATGCTTTCGCCTGCCACCGGCAGCCGAATCCACATCTGAGCATCATTTTCATCATTATTGACAGCCACCACCACTGCTTCATTGTCCTGCAGCCGTGCAAAGGCATACTGCCGGTTGGTCAGCACCAGCTCCCGGTAACGACCCTCTGCCAGCACCGGATACTCCCTTCTGCATCTCCCCAGGAAGCAAAGGAACTCTTCCAGTCCGGGCACCGGAGGATTTTTCTGCATCTCTTCCAGATCGATCGCCGGACGAAGCGCCGGATCCCCATCTTCCTTTCTTCCCTGGATCCCCCATTCGGAGCCGTAATAAATGGAAGGCAGGCCCGGAAGGGTATAAAGCAGGGTATATACCGGCCTTAAATGTCCCTGATCCCTCAGTTTATTCACCAGACGGGCCACATCGTGATTGTCCGCAAAGCTGTACAAGATCCTTCCTTTATAAATGCCGCCGTTTTCATCGAATTGCCTGCGGATGGTATGCGCAATCTCAAAATAATTATGATCATTGTGTCCGGAATACAGGCCTTTATGCAGCTCGTAATTCGTTACGGAATGAAGCATATCCTGGTTCGCCCAGCGGCCATAATCTCCGTGAATCACTTCGCCCATCAGCCAGAAATCCGGTTTCTCATTTCCTGTCATCCAGCGCATTTCCTTCATAAAATCAAAATCCAGACAATCTGCGCAGTCCAGCCGGATACCGTCAATATCAAACTCCCGGATCCAAAAGCGGATCACATCAAACAGGTAGTCCTTCACCTCCCGATTCTGGAGATTCAGGTTCACCAGATTCCCGCAGTTTCTCCAGGACTCATAGCTAAAACCGTCATTGTAGGCGCTGTTCCATCCGAAATTGATTCCCTTATACCAGCCGCAGTAACGGGAGGCTTCCCGGTTTCTTCGGATGTCCTCAAAAGCCCAGAATTCCCGGCCGGTATGGTTAAACACACCGTCCACCACCACCCGGATTCCCAGCTCATGGGCCTTCTTTACAAAATGCTTAAAATCTTCATTATCTCCCAGCCGGCGGTCCACCGTCTTATAATCTCTCGTATCATAGCCATGACTGGAGGATTCAAATAAGGGTCCGATATACAGTCCCTGACAGCCAAGCCGCTGAATATGAGGCAGCCACTGCTCCAGCCCCGGCAGCCTGTGCTCCGTCTCCTCCTGACAATTCTCTCTGGGCGCTCCGCAAAGACCCAGCGGATAAATATGATAAAATGCCGCAGTCTCGTACCACTTGCTCATAGTTTTCCTCCTGATGCCTGTTCTATTCCGTTAGCTGAAAATACCGTGCAGATACTGATCCACCAGAGCGTCGATCTGCCTCTGGCCCTGGTCCCTGGGCGTTCCCTGGTCCCAAAGAAACACCAGGAACTGATTCAATGCTCCGATAAAGCTGATGGCAAACTGCTCCTGCCGCCCGTTCATGTTTCCCAGCTCCCGGGATGCATTGTCAAAAAACTGCCGTACCCACCGGTAAAAGTCTCCTAAATAAGGCTTCACCGTCTGGTACGCTTCGTTTTCTCTGGCAGAATAGAACAGCGCCATCAGCAGAAGGTAGAACTTATGCTCCTCCTGAAAGAAATCATAATAAACATCTGCCAGACAGTGAAGCTTTTTCTTAATATCTCCCGGCCTGCCCATCTGCTCCTGTACCCGAAGCTTCAGCGTCTGGGCCTTCGCATCCAGGATCGCTTCCAGCAATCCCCGCTTGCTGCCAAAATAGTAATACAATGTGGGTTTCGTCACTCCGGCCATATCCACGATCTCCTGCACTCCGGCAGCATCATAGCCCTTGGCGTAAAACAGCTCTTCCGCACACTGCATAATCCGTTCTTTATTATCCATACCATCCATTCGAAAATCCCCGTTCCCGACACCGGTGTCCGCCTCTTTCTCTTTTCCAATTATACCGTTCGGTATACATAAAGTCAATGGCCTTTTTTGCCGCCTTATAAATATTAAACAACTTTTTCCTCTTTTTTTTCCTTCTTTTGACAAATATTACAAACTTATTTTTCCCTTTTGTTTTCGTTTGACTTTGTACCTGCCTATTGATAAAATTTGGTTTAGAAAAGAAGTATTACACCGATATAGGTCTGGGGAGATGGTCCAGACGTTTCTACCGCACGCCGTTCAGATGCGACTATTGGTTAAATGCGAGAGAGCGTCTACGGCAGACATACTGTTTCAGTATGTCTGCTTTTCCTTTCTTATTTCCACTCTGCACCGGAGCTGCTTCTTTCAACCTGTGAACTTGTTTTCTATTTTCAAAAGAAGGAGAAAAGAGTATGAAGTTATCAAAAGCATTGGCAGTTTTAACCATGACTGCCGCTATGGCTGCCGGAGCTGTTGTATCAGCAAACGCAGCAGAACCCGTAGATGCCGCCGATGTTAAGGTCGGTATTATTTATGTAGGCGATGAGCAGGAAGGCTATACCTACGCCCACATGATCGGTATCGATGAAATGAAAGAAGCCTGCGGCCTCTCTGATGATCAGGTGATCGCAAAATACAATATCCCCGAGGATGAGAGCTGCTACGATGCGGCTGTAGACCTGGCTGAACAGGGCTGCCAGATCATCTTTGCCAACAGCTTCGGCCATGAGGATTACATGATCCAGGCCGCTACGGAATATCCGGATGTACAGTTCTGCCACGCTACCGGTTATCAGGCTGCTTCCTCAGGGCTTGAAAACATGCACAACTTCTTTACCTCCGTATATGAATCCCGTTACGTATCCGGTGTGGTTGCCGGTATGAAGCTGGCAGAAGAGTACGGCGCAGACGCAGAGTGCAAGCTGGGTTATGTAGGCGCTTATTCCTATGCGGAAGTTATTTCCGGCTATACCGCCTTCTTCCTTGGCGTAAAGAGCATCTGCCCCAACGTTACCATGGAAGTAAAATATACCGGTTCCTGGGCGGATCAAGCTCTGGAAAAAGAGACTGCAGAGGCTCTGATCGCAGACGGCTGCGTACTGATCAGCCAGCATGCCGATACCACCGGCGCTGCTGCAGGCTGCGAACCCAACAAGGTATGGGATGTGGGATACAATGTTTCCATGCTGGATGCGGCTCCCAATTATGCGCTGACCTCTGCCTCTATTAAATGGGGTCCCTACTTCACCTATGGTGTAAACTGCATTATAAACGGCGAGACCATCGACACCGACTGGTGCCAGGGCTACACAGAGGGCGCCGTATACATTACCGAGCTTGGTCCCAATGTGGCAGAAGGAACACAGGAAAAGGTGGATGAGACCTGGGCAGCCATTGCTGACGGTTCTCTGCATGTATTTGATACCTCTACCTGGACCGTGGGCGGCGAGACCATTACCACCACAGCTACCGATGACCTGGCTGATTTGTATCACGGTGTCGAGTACATCAGTCCGGACGGCTACTTCATGGAGTCCGAGCTGGCATCCGCACCTGCCTTCGCATTTATTATTGACGGTATTACCGAGCTGAATCAGGTATTCTAATTGACACTGGAGGGACTGCCGCGAAGTCCGATCTGCAAAGTTCTGCATTTTGATTTTGCGGCAGCCCTTTTTATTTTTATAGGAAGGAAAAACCTTTGCCAAAAATGAATTGAGGGGTGTAAATGGCTGAAAATGCAATCGAATTAAAGGGCATCTGCAAACGCTTCGGAAAGGTAGCTGCCAATGACAACGTATCCCTGACCGTGCGGAAGGGAGAAATTCTTTCGCTTCTTGGAGAAAACGGAAGCGGTAAAACGACTCTGATGAATATGCTCTCCGGCATCTATTTTCCGGATCAGGGACAGATTTTTGTAAACGGGCAGGAAGTGATGATCCGCTCTCCGAGGGATGCCTATCAGTTGGGCATCGGCATGATTCATCAGCACTTCAAGCTCATCGATATCTTCACTGCCGCAGAAAACATTATTCTGGGCATGGACGGAAAATCTCCCGTTATAAATATGAAAGAAGTGCTGGCAGACATCAGCGCTCTGACCGAACGCTATGGATTCCGGCTGGATCTGAATAAAAAAATCTATGATATGTCTGTTTCAGAAAAGCAGACGGTAGAAATCGTGAAAATGCTGTACCGGGGCGCCAATCTTCTGATTTTGGACGAGCCCACGGCAGTGCTGACTCCCCAGGAAACCGATCATCTTTTTGATGTGCTGCGGAATATGAAAAAAGACGGCAAGGCAATCATCATTATTACTCACAAGCTGCATGAGGTGCTGGCCATCTCCGACCGGGTTGCGATCCTGCGAAAGGGCCGCTACATCGGTACGGTGGATACCGCCCGGGCCACCGAATTGTCCCTTACTGAGATGATGGTGGGAGAAAAGGTTTCGCTGGATATCGGCCGTCCGGAGCCCCAAAATCCGAAAAAATGCCTGGAGGTCAAAAACCTGACCTGTCTGAATCAGTACGGTGTCAAGGCGCTGGATCAGGTAAGCTTCACCGCCATGAGCGGAGAGATCCTGGGCATTGCCGGGATTGCCGGAAGCGGACAAAAAGAGCTGCTGGAGGCCATTGCCGGACTGCAGCCCGGAGAGGGAAGCATCCTTTTTACCGATCCCTTTTCCGGAGATACAGAAGAACTGCTGGGCAAGGATCCATTGAAGATCAAAAACCTGGGCGTTTCCCTGGCCTTCGTTCCGGAGGACCGTCTGGGCATGGGACTGGTGGGCGATATGGGTATGCCCGGCAACATGATGGTCCGAAGCTACCGGAACGGACATTCTGCTCTGTTGGAGCAAAAGCATCCCCGGGAGCTTTCCGAAGAAATCAAAGAGAGGCTGGGAGTTATGACACCCAGCATTCATTATCCGGTACGCCGCCTTTCCGGCGGCAACGTCCAAAAGGTTCTTGTGGGCCGGGAAATATCCAGCACCCCCAGACTTCTTATGACAGCCTATGCAGTCCGGGGCCTGGACATCAACACCTCCTACGCCATCTATCATTTGCTGAATGAGCAGAAGGCAAAGGGCGTCGCCGTCATCTATGTGGGAGAGGACCTGGACGTACTGCTGGAGCTTTCAGACCGTATCCTGGTTCTGTGCGGCGGCCGGGTTTCCGGCATTGTGGATGCCCGCACCACCACAAAAGAAGAGGTGGGTCTGCTGATGACCCGCCGTGGAGAGGAGGAATAATATGGCAGCCATAACAAAACAAAAGGAACCCTTTGTCCGCATTGCAAAGCGTGATACCATTCCCCTCTGGAAATCCATCCTGATCCGGCTGGCGGCGATTCTGCTTTCTCTGCTTGTCTGTGCGGTTCTGATCTATCTAATTACAAACAGCAACCCGCTTCAGGTATACCGAAGCCTGGTAGACGGGGCGGTGGGCACCGGGCGCCGTACCTGGAATACCCTGCGCGATACCATGATTTTGCTGGCCATCGCTCTGGCGATTACTCCCGCCTTCAAAATGCGGTTCTGGAATATCGGGGCAGAGGGTCAGATCCTGGTAGGCGGAATTGCCACTGCGGCAGTTATGCGCTACTGCGGCGATACCCTGCCCACCTTCGTTCTGTTTCTGCTGATCATTCTGGTCAGCCTTCTGGCCGGTACGATCTGGGGACTTATCCCTGCCTTTTTCAAGGCCCACTGGAACACAAATGAAACCCTGTTTACCCTGATGATGAATTATATTGCCATCCAGCTTACCTCCTTTTTCAGCATCATCTGGGAGGCAAAAAAAGGCAGCGGCACCATCGGGACCATCAATCAGAAAACCCAGGCCGGATGGATCTCAACCACCTTCCTTCCCCAGGTTTTCGGCAAATTTAACTACAGTCTGAACGTCATCATCGTGCTGACTCTGACCGTACTGATGTTTATCTATCTGAAATATACAAAGCATGGCTATGAGATTGCAGTGGTGGGCCAGAGCGAAAATACGGCCCGCTACGCCGGAATCCATGTGAAAAAGGTGATCCTGCGTACGATGGCCCTCTCCGGCGCCCTCTGCGGCTTTACCGGATTTCTGCTGGTAAGCGGTTCTTCCCATACCATCTCCACCAGTACGGCCGGCGGCCGGGGCTTCACCGCCATCATCGTATCCTGGCTGGCAAAATTTAACCCGTTTTTGATGATCCTGATCTCCTTCTTCCTTGTTTTTATGGGAAACGGAGCCACACAGATTGCCAGTGAATTTCAATTAAACGAATCTGCTTCCGAGGTCATCACCGGAATTATCCTGTTCTTTATCCTGGGCAGCGAATTCTTTGTCAACTACCGTCCTATCTTCGGAAGGAACAGAAAGGGGGAACCGTCATGAGTTTTTTATGGGCAATCTTTAAAGGGATTTTTTCTGTCACCTTTGTACAAAAAGCCATTACCCAGGGCATTCCCATGCTGTTCGGCGCCACCGGTGAGATCATTACCGAAAAATCCGGCAACCTGAACTTAGGGATTCCCGGTATCATGTACATGGGGGCCATCGGAGGCCTCACAGGAGCCTTTCTTTATGAGCACGGCAATGAAGCCCCCAACGGTCTCCTGGGAATCTTCTGCTCCATCCTGTTCTGCCTTCTGTTTTCCCTGCTGGGCGGGCTGATCTACAGCGTGCTGACCATCAGCCTGAGAGCGAATCAGAACGTGACAGGCCTGGCCCTGACCACCTTCGGCGTGGGCTTCGGCAACTTCCTGGGCGGTTCCTTTTCCAAAATTACAGGCACCGCAGGACAGATCACTGTATACAATACCGGACAGGCCTTCCGAACGAAGATCCCCTTCCTGTCCGACCATTTGGGAATCGTGGGCGATATCTTCTTCTCCTACGGCTTCCTTACCTATCTGTCCATCATCATTGCGCTGCTGGCTACCTGGTTCCTTACCAGGACCCGGGCCGGACTGAATCTGCGGGCCGTGGGAGAAAATCCCTCCGCAGCCGATGCCGCCAGCATCAATGTCACCCGTTACAAATACAAGGCCACCTGCATCGGCGCTATGATCAGCGGCCTGGGCGGTCTGTACTTTGTCATGGAATACCTGGGCGGAACCTGGCAGAACAACGGCTTCGGCGACCGGGGCTGGCTGGCCGTAGCGCTGGTCATTTTCGCCCTTTGGAAGCCTGCCCGCGCCATCTGGGGCTCCATCCTCTTCGGCGGACTCTATATCATGTTCGCCTACGTACCTTTAAGCCAATCGATGCAGGAAATCTTCAAGATGCTGCCGTACCTGGTAACGATCCTGGTTCTGGTCATCTCCAGCCTTAAGAAGAAAAAGGAAAACCAGCCTCCCGTAAGTCTGGGACTTCCCTACTTCCGTGAAGAGCGCTGATTCATCCGTGCGCATCGTCTGCAAACAGGGGCCGCTGCAGGATTTATTTTGCCAAGTTTCGCATTTTGATCCCGCAGCGGCCCCTATTTATGTGTTCCGCTATATGTCTTTTAAATTGCAGCAGACAGCTAAGCTTTCCTTCTTTTTTATTTAAAATCCTTCTCCTGCAATATCACGCAGTCATTTTCATCGTAGCGCTTTTTTCCGGATGTCATCTTCCGGAAAAATTTATTGGACTTTTGGATCGCCCGGTCCACCAGCTCGATTACATTTGTAATCGATACTGCATCACCCTGCGCCGCTACGCTTCCGATCCGCTCATGCAGCGCCTCCGCTGCTGCCGGACTGAATACATAGTCCTGATTTCCCGCATAAATTTCTCCAAACCGCACCAGCTCATCTATCGTAAATACCGGAATAAAGATCTGGGAGGTAAACTTCATGGTAAACCTGGGATGACGCATCAGCAGCTCATGGATGTATTTCTGCTCATCCTCCAAAATAATGATCAGGCCGTCGGTACGGAACTCCATAGCTGTGGTCAGTTGATCCACAACTCCGTCCTCCAGATCGCCTGCCTCTTCAATAATCAGCGTACCGCCGGCGATCTTGGCAATGGTGGCCGCTATATCCTTCCGGTTCAGATCTGTGGCGTAGATCCGGGCCATTTTGGCAAACTGGCTGTTTTTATCCATGGCAATCGCCTTGGCGATACCCAGCGCAATGGTGGACTTTCCGCATCCATGATCTCCGAAAATCAGGATATTTCCGCTGCGGGAGGTGCGATCCTCCCCCTTCTGCTCTGCCATGGCGATGGCAGATGCGATCTGCTCTTCCAGATTCTGAATGCCCAAAAAGCCGGAAAACAGATCTCTGTGATAATCCTTCAGCCTCATCCGCATTCCCTGGGGCTTCGCCTTGGGACGTCCGGCCTGGGGGGAAACCCGCTCTGCCGTCCCCTCCGGCTGTACCGGAACCGTATCCGCCGCCCTATCCGGCTGTACCGGGGCCGCCCCTGCTGCTCTATCCGGCTGCATCAAAGGCTGCTCTGCCGCCAGTTCATCCTTTTGTGCGGATGCCTGCGGAATGCCGTATGCGGAATGAAGCTCTGCGATCTCATCGGTAGGAATCCTTCTGGTCTTTGCCAGAATCACATCATCCTCCTGTGCTGCTCCGTCGTCCTCCTGTACCGGCTCCTGCCGTCCGGGCTGTTTCCTTGTTTCAGGAGCCTGAACGCTCTCTATTTTCTCTGCCTTCTCCGGCTGCACTGACTTGTCCTGCGCCTCCATCTCCTCCGGACGCATTCCCATATTCAGAAGGGCCTCATCCATGGCAGACACTGCACCCGCCGGTGCTGCTGCCCGGGCCTGCTTTGCCGTCTCAGACTGTGCCGCCGCTTTTCTTACCGCCGCACCCTTGTCTCCCATAGAAAGCAGGATGTCATCGATGGAAAGCTGGCCTGCCTGGGGATTCTGCGGACGCTTCGGAATCTGCATCTTCGGTGCCGCAGGCTTCTCCTGTCCGGTTGCGGCCCGCATAGCTTCCTGCTCCTCTGCCGCCTGCGCAATCAACTGATCTGCCGCCAGCTCATCCTCATCCGGCTCGTCCCGTCTTACTACGCCGCCGACGATCTCGCGCATACTCTTCACCATCTCTGACTGCAGATCCTTCGGATCCTTCAAGGGCTCCGCAATCTCCTGGTCCAAATCAGCCAGAAACTCTTCCCCGATTCCTTCCTCTAGGTCAAATTCCTCTTCCCCGGCATCCTCTGTATATTCTTCTATCCGTTCACTGTCCTCCCCGGGCTCCGATCCTTCGGCTGCCTCCGGGCTTTCCTTTGAACCGCTCTCTTCCTCCGGCTCTACGGGTTCTTCTGCGTCCTCCTCCCCATCCGCTTCTCCGGACTCCTCCGGCTTACTGGAGGGCAGAACAACCTCCTTCATATCCTCCTGCCGTGACTGAGCCACGGCCTGAGCGATCTCCTTTTCCGTATCGGCCATAATGGTGTCCGCCAGCGCTTCCTCATGGGTCTCCACCATCTGTTTCTCCTGTCCCAGCCTGGTCTCGTCAGAGAAAACGTCATCGGATTCCTCTGCTTCCTCAAAGCGGCGGTCATAAATCTCCTGCTGCTTCGGGGTCAGCGGCGCATACCTCAGCTTCAGCTCCAACGCCTTTGTCACATATTTTCCGCTGTGGAACCACAGCACAAGATCATCGCAGGAAGCCAGGCACTCCTGAATCCTTCCTGCCTGCTGATACAGCTTTGCCAGCTCATACGCCCACTTTTCATTGTACTCCTGGCTTAAATATTCTTTCAGGATATCGATCTGTTCCTCCAGGGAGGATCCTCTGCCTCTGTAAATCTTATACTTCAGGATATATTTATTATTATCATGCGGCGCAGCCTGTACATACTCGGAATAGTACTCGATCGCCTCATCAAACTGCTTTAGCTGAATCGTTACCTCCACCAGACGGTACAGAACCGAACGCCCCACCGGCGAACGGCGGTATGCCCTTACCAAAAGCTCCTTACTGTCCTCATACCGGTTATCAGCCTCATAAATCTCACTAATCATGCACAGTGTCCGCACATTACGGACTCTGCGCCAGTCAATGGTGTCCGCCACCTTGGCCGCTTCTGTGTAATTCCCCTGATTAACATACTTATCAATTTCCTCTAACTTGAGGCTATATTCATTCTTATCCAATTTCTCCACCTCGTATTCCAGTTACCCGCAATGCATAACTCACGCAATTATCATTAGTTTACCATACCCTTATTTTAAAGTCAAAAGCTACTGACAGAAAAAGCAAGAATTTTCTGTGAAAAATGACATTCTTTGCTATTTTTCTATTTTTTCCAGGTTTTCCAGGAAAGCAGGATCATAACCGGGAAAAGCTCCAGCCTTCCTGCCAGCATATCAAAGGTAAGAACGATTTTGGAAAAACCGGAAAAAGCGCTGAAATTAGACACCGGTCCCACTCCGCCCAGACCGGGGCCGATATTGTTCAATGTGGCGGCTACTGCCGTGAAATTGGTCACAAGGTCAAAATTGTCCAGGGAAATCAGCAGCAGCGATCCCACAAAGATAAAAATATACGCCATGATAAATACATTCGTTGAGCGCAGCACCGTATGCTCAAGCTGCTTGCCCTCTATCTTGATCTTCTTCACGTTATTTGGGTGGATGATATAATCCAGTTCCTTTGTCACCGTTTTAAAAATAATAACCACCCGGGAAACCTTGATACCGCCTCCTGTACTGCCTGCACAGGCTCCCACAAACATCAAAAGCACCAGCACCGTCTTAGAAAAAGCCGGCCACAGATCAAAATTTGCCGTGGAAAAACCGGTGGTGGTAATGATTGATCCTACCTGGAAGGCCGCATCCTTTACTGCGGTTGCACCGCTGGAATACATTCCTCTGATATTGATGCTGATCAGCAGGATAGATACTGCGATAATCGTCAGATATACGATCACCTCCGTGCACTTGAGCATATCCTTCCATTTCTTCTTATAAATCAGGTAATAAACGTTAAAATTCACGCCGAACAAAATCATAAAAACCGTCACTACGACCTGAATATAGGAAGAATATCCGGCTATACTGTCATTCCTGATTCCGAACCCGCCGGTACCCGCCGTTCCGAAGGAAGTGCACAGAGCGTCAAATACCGGCATTCTCCCCGCCACCAGAAAGATAAATTCCACCACCGTAATCAGCAGGTACATCAGATACAGGGTCACGGCAGTACGCTTCACCTTGGGAACCAGTTTTTTTACAGATGGGCCCGGGCTTTCTGCCTTCATCAGGTACATATTGCTGCCGCCGGCCAGAGGCAGTATGGCAATCACAAACACCAGCACGCCCATACCGCCGATCCAGTGGGTGAAGCTTCTCCAGAACAGCAGACATTTGGGCAGCGCCTCCACATCCGCAAGAATACTTGCCCCGGTGGTGGTAAAACCGGATGCAGTCTCAAACACCGCATCAATGATAGACGGAATATATCCGGAAAAATAAAAGGGCAGCGCCCCGAAAAAGCTCAGCACAAGCCAGGAAAGCGCCACACTGATAAATCCTTCTCTGGCATAAAGCTTTGCCCGCTGAGGCTTCCGGCGGACGGCCAGCAGACCCAGCACCAGACAAATTGCCGCCGTTACCAGGATGCTTAACCCTTCCCTCTCCCGGAAAATCAGGCCGGCCGCAGCCGAGGGAAGCAAAAACAAAGCCTCAAAGTTCAAGATCCAGCCCAACACATAAATGATCATTCTGTAATTCATAACGCCGCATTCCTACCTCGTTTGTAAAATATCATTAATATCATTTAATCCCTTTTTCGCTGTAACTACCACAACAGTATCTCCCTCCTGCAGCTCATCCTTACCTCTCGGCAGGATGATGTGTCCGTTCCGGTTGATGCAGGCCACCAGAATACCGGGCTTAATGGGCAGATCCTGCAGCGGAATATTTTTCATCTGGAAATTATTCCGGATAATGAATTCCAGGGTTTCCGCCTGATTATCAATGATACGATGAAGCGTTTCCACATTGCTTCCAATGGAGTTTTTCATGGCCCGCACATATTGCAGAATATACTCTGCGGTAATATCCCTGGGATAAATGGTGGTATCCATATCCAGACTCTCGATTACCTCATCAAAAACAAAACGGTTAATCTTTGTTACGATCTTGCGGCAGCCGCATTTTCTGGCATAGAGAGAAAGAATTACGTTTTCCTCGTCAAAATCGGTAAGCGCCACAAAGCTTTCCGTACTGGAAATGCCCTCCTCCTCCAAAAGCTGCTTATTCGTGCCGTCTCCATGAATGATCGTAGCCTTCGGAAGCATTTCACACAGCTCCTCACAGCGATCCAGGCGCTTTTCCAGTATCTTCACCTGAATTCCGGCCGATGCCAGCATCCGGGCCAGATAATAAGCAATTTCACCGCCGCCTACGATCATGGTATTTTTTACCTGGTTGGTATGTATGCCGATTTTCTTAAAAAACAGATTCTCATCCTTCGATGCAGCAATAATCGATATCACATCACCGGCTCTCAGGATATAATCTCCCTTCGGAATCAAAATTCTTCCGTCCCGCTCAGCGGTACACACCAGCACATTACATTTTATCTTACTGTGCATCTCATTCAGGGTCAGATTATCCAGAATGGAATCCCTCGGAATCTTAAAACGCAGCAGCTCTACTCTTCCCTTTGCAAAGGTGTCGATCTCGATGGCGGAAGGGAACTTCAGCACACGGGAAATCTCCAGCGCCGCCGCCAGCTCCTGGTTGATCACCATTGCCAATCCCAGCTCCTCCTGAATAAAGTTCAGTTCATTGTTATACTCCGGATTTCTCACCCTGGCGATGGTATGGCAGTTACCTGCTTTCTTTGCGGTCAGGCAGCACAGCAGGTTCAGCTCGTCCGAGCCTGTCACTGCGATCATCAGGTCCGCCCGCTCAATGTCCGCCTCTAGCTGCACACTATAGCTGGCCCCGTTGCCCACATACCCCATAATATCGTATTCCCTGCACAGCCGGTCCACGACCTCTTCTTTTTTATCAATAATCGTTATATCATTGCCTTCCTGGCTTAAAACAGCGGCCAAAGTCTCTCCCACTTTCCCGCAGCCCACAATTATAATCTTCACAATATCCCTCCGAAACAATCTAACAGACAAATACAGCGGCGGTCAGGCGGATCCTGTCTGCCGCAGCGCAGCTCTTTTCCTACGCGGACATTATATCACCTTGAATTCCATATTTCCAGTGAAGCATGAAAACACCCTGCGGAATATTACCAGTAAACAGTAACCCTCACCGGATTAAAACCATGCCTTGAGCAGTCCGGTTACCGTCCCGTGCATCTGACCGCTTTCCAGACCGGAATAATTTACCACTACCTTGCGCAGCTCTCCGGGCGCTTTTTGGTAATACTGGGACAGGCAGGCAATGCGTATGCGCTGTCCGTCCGCCCGCCGGATCAGCTCTTCATCCGTCATCTCCGTGCGCACCTCCATTAAAAAGTGAAGCCCCGCATCCGAATCAGAAATCCGTACCTTGTCAGCCGGCAGATTTTCCTCTATCTCCCGCAGCAGCTCATCCCGTTTTCCCCGGTAATAATTCCGCATCCGGTTGATATGCTTTTCGAAATATCCCCTGGCAATGAATTCTGCCAGGGTATACTGCTCAAAGTTCGATACCGTGCAGGCATAAAAACCCAGCTTTTCCTCAAAACGCTGCATCAGCTTTTCCGGCAGCACCATGTAGCTGATACGGATGGTAGGCGTAAGGCTTTTGGTAAAGGTGTTCATATAAATGACCTTTCCCTGCCGGTCAATGCTCTGCAGAGACGGAATCGGCCGTCCGGACAGACGGAATTCACAGTCATAATCATCCTCCAGAATATAACGCTCCTTCTTCTCATTTGCCCAGGCCAGCAGCTCATAGCGCCGGCCGATGGAGGTGGTGATCCCGGTAGGATAATGGTGAGAGGGCGAGATATGTACAATATCCGCCTGATTGGTTCTCAGCGCATCAATGCATATGCCGGACTCATCCATAGGAATATAAGCCGTCCTTACGCCGTAGCTGCGGTAGATTTCCGCCGCCTTTACATAGCCCGGATCCTCCAGCGCATATACCTTATTCTGCCCCAGAAGCTGAATGATCAGGCTGTACAGATACTCTGTACCTGCGCCGATAATAATCTGGCCTGCCTGCACCTGCATCCCCTGATATTCCAGCAGATAATCCGCAATCGCCTGCCGCAGCTCCCATACTCCCGCCCCCGGCGCCTTTGTCATCAGTGCTTCCCGCTTTTGAGCCAGCACCTCCCGCAGCAGCCGGGCCCATATGGTAAAGGGGAACTGCTTTGGGTTCACCCGGCTGTTTATCAGGTCTGCCAGGTATTCCCCCGGAAGCGCCTCCCGCTGATCGGGCAGCTCTTTTCTCTCCTCTTCTCCTCCTGCGTCCGAGGGCGTCAGCAGATATTGCTTGATTTCCGCCGCATAATATCCGGACCTGGGGACCGAATACAGATATCCCTCCGCCTGAAGCTGCGCATAGGCATTCTCCACGGTAATGGTACTAACACCCAGATTTTTGGCAAAGCTGCGTTTAGAAGGAAGCTTCTCCCCCGCCCCGATCCTGCCGTTTAAAATATCTCTGCGGATACATTTATACAAATATTCATATAAGCTTTCATTTCCCATATCCTCAAAGGAATAGGTCAGCATCTGCCGCACCTCCCTCTCTGCCCGGCCGGAGCAATTCTCTGGTTTTAAAATCTGATCCTATTATTTTTGTTTAATGTGGTTCTTTCCATATAGCCACACTGGATTATAATACTAGTAAATTATTCTGTCAACTATCCTGTCCGGCAGAATAAAACGTCCGTAACAGTTTAGCCTTCAGATAAACTGTTACGGAAACCAGCCCATTTAAAGTTCGCCTTCGGCGAAGGCGCTGGTTTCTTTTCAACCGCCACTTGTTCTTACGGGCTTTGCAGCCAGTGCAAAGCTCTGGACTGAACTGTTACAAACGTCATAATCATTACAAAATATCCGGAGGAATTCGGCATGAAACGAATCATTACCATTCAGGACATTTCCTGCATTGGAAAGTGTTCTCTTACCGTAGCTCTTCCCATCCTTTCGGCCATGGGGCTGGAAACCGCTGTTCTGCCAACGGCAGTACTGTCTACCCACACCATGTTTGAAAATCCGGTTTTCGTCGATCTGACGGAACAGATCAGGCCCATCTCGGATCATTGGGAACGGGAAGGCTTCGGCTTCGAGGCTATTTACACCGGCTATCTGGGCTCCGCCCGCCAAATTGAACTGGTGACCGCCTTTTTCCAGCGGTTTAAAAGGGAAAATACCCTTCTTTTTGTGGATCCGGCCATGGCCGATCATGGGAAGCTATATTCCGGCTTTTCGCCTTCGTTCCCGGAGGAAATGAAAAAGCTGTGCAGCAAAGCCGATCTTATCATACCAAACCTGACGGAAGCTTCCCTCCTCACCGGAATCCCGTATCAGGAACAGCAGGATGAGGCGTGGCTGCACAAGCTGCTGGACGGACTTTCCGCCCTGGGCCCCCGCTTCATAGTGCTTACCGGCTGCTCCCTGTCTCCCGGCCGGATCGGTGTCCTTTCCAGAGACTGCGCTGCCGGACGGGACTTTTCTTATGACACGGAGAAATTGCCGGTCAGCTATCACGGCACTGGTGATATCTTCGCCAGCACCGTTTTGGGCGGCCTGGAAAACGGCATGAATCTGTCTGCCGCCCTTAAATTGGCCTGCGGCTATGTGAAGGATACGGTTCAGGCTACCATCCGCAACCCGGCCTCCCGCCGTTACGGTGTAGATTTCGAGACTACTCTGCCCGGACTGATCCGCAGTCTGGAAGCTTTTCGTTCCGGTTCCATAAACGGATAAGCGAAGGTATCTGTCAATTTGCGTCAAAACAACGGCGGTAAGGAGCTGTCGCAAAATTTCATTTGCCCGAAGAGTTTTTGAGACATCAAAAAAGCAGGAACTGTGTCTTTCGCAGCTCCTGCTTTCTTATTTTTATTTAGTTTTTCAATTTTATTTTTAAATCGGAGGGATGCTTTTCCTGCTATATATCATTAAGATATTTTTCAATATCCTGCATCGTTTGATATACTTTTTCTTTCATATATTCGCTTCAGGGTTCCTTCCTTGAACCTCTGAATCTATCGTATCTTCACCTTTCTGTTAAATTGAATTTTAAAAAATCATGAAATCGTGTTCTTTCATTAATCTCTTATGTGTTCAACATCTCTTTTAAGGCTGTGGTAATCATCAATATAACAAATGAAGGTGCTTTTCCTGTTCTCTGATCTCCGCTCCGACTATCGAGAAATTCGATTTCTAAGAAAACTGGTTAAAAGGCTTGTCCGCAGGAACCTTCCATTTTACCACTGTTATATTGATTACAAATTTCTGAAATATCCATTGGACCCTACCTCCGTTCTTTCTGATTTTCAAATGTGAATAAGAAAATCTATTGTAATCAATAACACCAGATTTCTCAGCTAAATAACTTTTGTTTTCGTTGATTAGCTTTGGTGTTTTTTGTTATCTGTATATTATCATCCTTTTTCTGTTTTGTCAACCCCTTTCTTGCTAATTTTCTGTAAATTTTGTTTTCTTTTTCACTATTCACAGTTAATATTTCCATCCTGCAGATGGCAGGTACCCTTTGTGTCCGTTCCCTATTTTACCCGATTATAGTTGATGAGACAGCCGTCCAGAATAATCTGACGCTCGTCATCGGTCATTTCTCCCAGGCGGAGCGTAAATTCCTTCATAGCCCCGTCCTTCACCACATAGGCCTTTACCTGAGACGCCTTCTCCTCCACGGCCCTGCGGATATCGGGCAGGAACAGGTAATCCTTATTTGAGAAGGGCAGCTCGCCCTCATCGATCAGGAAGGGCAGCATTCCCCAGTTGATCAGATTAGAACGATAACGCTTCGTGGCATAGCTGTTGGCAATGTTTGCCCAGCCCCCCAGCACCTTCTGGCAGGAAGCCGCCTGCTCACGGGCGGAGCCGTCTCCCGGCTTCACGGCAAAGATGGTGGAGCCGACTCCCACGTTGGTCTTGTCCACATCCGGATATACCGTGTGGATCGCCTGAAATACCGGCTTCAGCTCCGGCAGCGCCTCTGCCGGACAGTCTCCTGCCTGGATGGCCTTCTGTGCCTTCTGAACCTCTTTTGCCAGGCCTACATAGGCCGGATCCTTTCTGGACAGGGTAAATTCCGCCAGCCCCAGGGGATTGGAACGGTAGGAGGAGGTTTCTCCGGACGGAATCAGCTCATCCGTAGTCGTTACCGGATCGTGAATCTCAGAAACCACTTTCAGAATCATATGCTCCGGCAGTTCACACATGGCAGGCCAATCCTTGATATTGGGGCCCATCTTAATTTCCACGGAAGGATCCGCCACACCCTTGCTGTCAAATACCCGGTTTTCATAAATTGCCCGGTCGAAGAAATATTTCGGCTTCGTAAAGTCCGCATCCACCTCTGTAGCCGCTGTCAGGTAGCCCTTATTCGCTGCCGTAGCCGCAATGGAACGGGCGTCCATCAGCGCAACAGATGCAATCTGACCGCTCTGCAGCTTAGAGCCCTCCCGGTTGGGGAAGTTACGGGTAGAATGACGGATACTGAAGCCATTATTAGCCGGCGTATCGCCTGCGCCGAAGCAGGGGCCGCAAAATGCGGTTTTCACTACTGCGCCGGACTGAATCAGGTCCGCCAGCTTACCGTTCTTTGCCAGCTCCATATAGATGGGCGTGCTGGCCGGATAAACACTGAGCGTAAATTCGTCATTACCGATAAATTTTCCTTTCAGAATGTCCGCCGCATCGCAAATATTTTCAAAGCCGCCGCCTGCACAGCCGGCAATGATTCCCTGATCTACATAGAGGCGGCCGTTCCGCACCTTGTCCTTCAGCGTAAAGTCCACTGCGCCATCCAGGCTGACCTTCGCCCGTTTTTCCACATCATCCAGAATATCCATCAGATTTTCATTCAATTCCTCAATGGTGTAGGTATTGCTGGGATGGAAGGGCATGGCAATCATGGGCTTGATCTCGCTCAGATCCACATAAACCATTCCGTCATAGTAGGCCACCGCCTTCGGCTGCAGCTCCTTATAATCTTCACTTCTTCCGTGAATCTCGTAAAATTCCTTTATGATATCATCGGTTTTCCAGATAGAGGACAGGCAGGTCGTCTCGGTGGTCATCACATCCACGCCGATACGGAAATCTGCGCTTAAGCTTTCCACGCCCGGTCCCACAAATTCCATGACCTTATTATTCACATAGCCATTGCCAAATACGGCTCCGA
Organism: Lachnospiraceae bacterium; assembly: GCA_030537145.1. Classification (GTDB taxonomy): domain Bacteria; phylum Bacillota; class Clostridia; order Lachnospirales; family Lachnospiraceae; genus Merdiplasma. Next base: position 39,861 of record JAUNON010000012.1, read on the forward strand.
TGATTGCCAGGGCCACATCCTGCGGACCCACCCCTTTTGCGGGAGAGCCGGTCAGATACACGCCGATCACGCCCGGCATATTAATATCATAAGTCTGGGACAAAAGCTGCTTTACCAACTCCGGACCGCCCTCTCCCATGGCCATGGTGCCCAGCGCACCGTAGCGGGTATGGGAATCCGAACCAAGGATCATCTTTCCTCCGCCTGCCAGCATTTCTCTGGCAAACTGATGAATGACTGCCTGATGAGGCGGAACATAAACACCGCCGTATTTCTTTGCACAGCTTAAACCAAACATATGGTCATCCTCATTGATCGTGCCGCCTACTGCACACAGGGAATTATGACAATTGGTCAGCACATAGGGAATCGGAAACTTTTCCAGTCCGGAAGCCCTGGCTGTCTGAATAATTCCCACAAACGTGATATCATGAGATGTCAGCTTATCAAACTTAATTTTCAGCTTTTCCATATTGCCGGAAGTATTATGCTCCTTCAGAATGGAATAAGCAATGGTATTCTTCGCCGCTTCCTCTCTGGAGGGAGAGCTTCCGGTCTTAGCAGCCAGAACCGCAGCAGCGTCCTGATTCGCTTCCACAATCTCCGTCCCATTTACCAGATAAACACCGCCATCGTATAGCTTAATCATATCGTTACCTCCTTATTATTCTGTACTGCAGGAAACACCGGACCCTGTGTCCTCTGTTTCCCCGCTGGCCCGAAGGGTTTTTCGCATTATGTATCATTATAAGGTTTCGTTGTATAGAATGCAAGTCAGACTTTTCGGAGAACAAAAGTGTGCTTCGCACACTCCCACGCTTTAAAGCGGCAAGGTCTTTGCTATGAGAGAATCCAAAAGCCATGATACAAAAACCGGTATCCGGCCCCCGTATCATGGCTCTTACTCCTCAGAAATCCCTGTTTTATCAGCCGACTCTCAGCCGGAATTTCTGCGCTTCTTTTTCACTGTTTATCTTTTCGATCTCTGCACCCAGGCTGCGCAGCTTTTCATCAAAATTCTCATATCCCCGCTGGATATACATAATATCATCCACAATGGTGATACCCTCTGCAGCCAGTCCTGCGATCACCAGGGCTGCTCCTGCCCGCAGATCCGGGGCGCTGACACGTGCGCCTGTCAGCCTTTCCACTCCGGTGATAATGGCGGTATTCCCTTCCACCTTAGCAACGGCTCCCATCCGGGCCAGCTCGTCCATATATTTAAACCGATTCTCGAAAATACTCTCTGTCACAATGCTGGTGCCCGCCGCCAGAGCCAGCGCCACACCGATCTGCGGCTGCATATCGGTAGGATATCCGGGATACGGCAGCGTCTTTACATTGGTATTATTCAAACGCTTCGATGCAACCACCCGAACCGCATTATCAAACTCTTCCACCTCGCACCCGATTTCCAGAAGCTTGGCCGAGGTAGCCTCCAAATGCTTCGGAATTACATTTTTCACCATCACGTCGCCCTTCGTGGCTGCTGCCGCAAACATGAAGGTGCCCGCCTCGATCTGATCCGGAATGATCGAATACTCGGTAGCATGCAGCTTCTCTACGCCGCGGATGCGGATGACATCCGTACCTGCGCCCTTAATATTGGCACCCATGCTGTTCAGGAAATTGGCTACATCCACCACATGAGGCTCTCTTGCGCAGTTTTCAATTATGGTACGGCCCTCCGCCATCGATGCTGCCATCATAATATTGATCGTAGCTCCCACGGATACCGTATCCAGATAAATATGACTTCCTCTTAAATGCTCTGCCTCCGCACAGATCGATCCGTTTCGGATGCTCACTGTGGCTCCCAGAGCTTTAAACCCTTTCAGATGAAGGTCAATGGGACGGCTGCCGATATTACATCCGCCCGGAAGCGGAACCTCAGCCTTCTTGTATTTGCCGAGCAATGCGCCCAGCAGGTAATAAGATGCCCTTATTTTCTTGATATATTCATAATCCACACTGACGCCGCCGATATTGGCCCCACTCATCAGCACCGCATGTCTCGTAATACGCTCCACCTTCACGCCAATCTCCTGCATGGCGCTCAGCAGTACATTAATATCTCTTACATCCGGCAAGTTTTCTATCAATACCGTATCATCCGTCATGAGCGCCGCTGCCAGGATCCCCAGCGCCGCATTTTTTGCGCCGCTGATGTCAACCTCGCCTACCAGCGGGTTTCCGCCCTTAATAATGTATTGTTCCATAGGACACCTCTGTAATTTTATTTATACTTTTTCCCCTAAATGCCTCCGTTACCCTTCCCCAAAGATAACGGAAACTCTCCTCTTATCTTCTATCTCTATTTTCTTCGTTTTGTCACAATTTTATGTAATCCGGTCTCAGAATGTATTTCCATTTTACACCTGAAACTAAAAACCTAGCTTTTATTATAGCACATAATCAACATTTGTAAATAAAAATTAATTTTTCCGGCGTTTTACACTATAACCAAAGCTTCCCAGCTTTTTTCCAAGGCCAAAATATTCACCATGGGAATAAACGGCCAGCCCTGTTTTGTTCAATTCCAACCTTCCGCTTTCCGTCAGATAACGGCTGTCTATATCCACAGCCTCCACCCGGGCCAGAAACATATGATGGGATCCCAGCTCCAGAATCTGCTCCACCCGGCACTCGATATTCACCGGACTTTCCTCAATCAGCGGCGCCTGTACTGCGGACGCTTTCCCGGCTGTCAAATGCATTTCCTGAAATTTATCCACGTCCCGGCCGGAACGGACCCCGCAGTAATCCGCCGCCCGCACCAGTGCCTCTGTGGTCAGATTGATCACAAATTCGCCTGTCTCCTTTATGATATCGTAGGAGTACCGTTCCGGGCGCACGCTGATGGATACCATAGCCGGAGAAGAACAGACCGTCCCCGTCCAGGCAACGGTAATAATATTCGGTTTTTCCCCGGCTCTTTGGCAGCTAACCATCACAGCCGGAAGGGGATACAGCATATTTCCGGGCCGCCACACCTCCCGGCTGCCCGCAGACGGTTTTGGTCCGGTTTTGCTCCCAACAGCCGCTTTTTTTCCTTTTTCGCGTTTTCCGGTATTTTTCTTCCCTCCGGGGAAGCCTTTCTTTTCCACAGACATTTTTTATACCTCGCTGCTTCGGTTCATTACTGAGATCAGCGCCGGTACCACCTGCTTCTTTCTGGATACCACCGCAGGCACGATTGCTGCATTCTTTACCACCTTTACCGGCGGAAAAGCCTCTTCCACCAGCTCGCTGGAATTTTCTCCGTAGCACAGCATTTCCGTAGATTCCTCAATAATGTTGGTCAGCATAAAGATCATCATATCCAGACCATGCTCTTTGTATGCTTTTTCCAAAAACGGCACCATTCGAGCCTTAATCTCATCCAGCTCCTTCTGGCTCATGGATGTAATCTGCCCGATTCCCAGATTTTTTTCTCCGATCTCAAACTTTTTAAAGTCCTGATAGAAAATCTCCTCCGGCGTCTTGCTTTGAAGATCACTGCCCGCCGCAAACATTTCTGTGGCGAAATCCTCGCACACGATCCCTGCGGTCTGCGCCAGCTCCCTGGCGGCGGCCCGGTCGGCTTCCGTACAGGTGGGAGAACGGAACATCAGGGTATCCGACAGGATCGCACTGCACAGCAAACCTGCAATTGCCGCCGGAATCTCCACCCTCTGTTCCCGGTACATCTGATAAACAATCGTAGCCGTACAGCCCACCGGCTGATTCCGGAAATAGACCGGAGTCATGGTCTCCAAAGCTCCCAGCCGGTGATGGTCAATGATTTCCAGGATCTCCGCATCCTGCACATTGTCCACCGCCTGAGTAATCTCATTGTGATCCACCAGGATCACCGCACGTTTGCGCACGCCCAGCAAATTCCGGCGTGAAATCATTCCAATATAGCAGCCTCTCTTATCCAGAATCGGAAAATCCCGGTAGCGCTTCTTGGACATAATCTCGCGAATCTCCTCCGTATAATCATTTACGTGGAACGCAATCAGATTTTCCTTTTTCATAAAGAAATCCACCGGCATACTCTGGTTGATCAGCCGGGCCACCTCATACGTATCCAGCGGCGTCACAATGACCTTGCAGCCATGATCCTTTGCCATGTGCTGAATCGTCCGGGAAACAGGAGCTCCCAGGCAGACCACGATACAGCCTGCATTCATCTCGATGGCGCAGAGCTGAGACTCATAGCGGTTGCCCAGAATAACCATATCATGCTCCTCGATATAGTTTTCCATCACATCCGGATTGGCTGCGGCGATAATGACCTTGCCCTGCTCAAAATAATCCTCCTCATCGCCCACTACCATTTGACCGTCCAGCGTTTCCAGAATATTTTTATAGGGTGTCCTGGCACTGGAAACGATGGCGCTGTCATGCTCCTCCATGTAGGACTTTGCAATATCGTTAATGGTGATCAGACCATGCAGATGATCCTCTTCATCCGTAATGGGAAGCGTAAATACATTCTGCCCCCGCATCAGGGACCATGCCTTCCGGATGGAAATATTGCTCCTTACTCCCGGAACCTCCCGGATTTCCATATCCTTTACCCGGGTGCCGATATTATCCAGATAAAGCGGCTGCTCCACTCCAAAGCGCTCCAGAACGTACTGTGTCTCCGCAGACACCTGTCCGGCCCGGGCCGCCACGTAATGGTTGCCGTCCTCCCGCTGGTTTTTCAGGTAAGTATAGGAAATGGCAGAGCAGATGGAATCGGTGTCCGGGTTCTTATGCCCCACCACACAAACTGTCCGCTTCCGCACATTTCCCAGCTTCAGTTGATTTTCCTCTTCCTTCTCTACTGTCATCTGCCTTTCCTCCGCTTTACTTTCGAACCTCTTTCCAATACGAGGTTCCGTCCAGGCTCTCCTCCACGCCCAGCATCTCCAGTACCGTTGCCGCAATATCTGCAAAGGTCCTTCTGGTTCCGATGGACACGCCGGCCTTCACCTGCTGTCCGTAAATCAGCATAGGCGTATACTCTCTGGAATGGTCCGTGCCCGGGAAGCCCGGATCACAGCCGTGGTCGGCCGTAATAATCACCACATCATCCTCTTTCATCTTTTCCATAAACTGGCCCAACTGCCGGTCAAACACGGTGGCTGCATTGGCGTAGCCCTCAATATCATTCCTGTGGCCGTACATCATATCAAAATCCACCAGATTTACAAAGCACAGCCCATGAAAATCTTCGTCCATATAAGCCAGCGTCTTTTCCATTCCATCCTCATTGCTGGTAATGGATACCGTATGGTCAATGGCCTGGCCTGCAAAAATATCGTAAATCTTTCCTACGCCGTAGGTATCCAGGCCCTGCTCCTTCATGCTCACCATCATGGTCTTTTTCGGCGGAACCAGGGAAAAATCGTGGCGATTTCTGGTTCTGGTAAAATCAGCCGCCGACTTTCCTACAAAGGGTCTGGCAATCACACGGCCCACGCCGTGTTCTCCCTTCAGAATCTCCCGGGCAATCCGGCAGTCCCGGTACAGCTCCTCTAACGGCACCACCTCTTCATGCGCCGCAATCTGGAAAACGGAATCCGCAGAAGTATATACGATCAGATCTCCGGTCTTTATATGCTCCTCCCCATAATCCCGGATTACATCCGTTCCGGAATAGGGTTTGTTGCAGAGCACACCCCGCCCGGTCTGCTCCGAGAAAGCCTTCAGTACCTCCTCCGGAAAACCGTTGGGATAGGTCGGCAGAGGATTGGGGGAAATCATGCCCGCAATCTCCCAATGTCCGATGGTAGTATCTTTCCCCATAGAGGCCTCCGTCATACGCCCGTAGGAACCGATGGGCGTTTCCACCCCTTCCTTGCAGGTAACTCCGTCAATATTAAAAAGTCCCATCTTTTTCATATTCGGTGTATCATACCGATCCGATTTCACAATGGTAGCTAATGTATTTGCCCCCACATCTCCAAATTTATCCGCATCCGGAAGATATCCAATCCCATAACTATCCAAAACAATCACAAAAACCCGCTTTACACCCATGTTCGATCTCCTTTCTGAATCAACGATCTGTTCTTTTAATTTTAACACCCGCCGGGTCAAATGGCAAGACGGGCATCCAAAAAGGAGCTGCCGCATTTTGATTTTGCAGCAGCTCCGCCAGTATGTCTGAATACGCTTCCGGCGCAAATCGCTTATTCTTCTGTCCCCGGGAAAGGCCGGACCCATTATCCCTGCGGTACAGCCACATTCGAAGCAACGTTTGTACTCAGGTATGTTCCGTCCTGCGCGTCCAGATAGAAGGCATCCTCCGCAAAGTGCACATCCTCTGCGGCCTCGTCCTCCCCTCCCATTTCATTCAGCATATTGGGCATTTTAAATACCCACACCGGCCGGAAGGTTATTTCATCTCCGCTTCTTTCCAGATAATACTGAAGCTCCAGCTCATACACCGTATTTATCTCCTCGGGATCATAGGTCATGCTGTCCCCCGTTCCTCCGTAAATATCTCCGGTCGTATAAATCAGCTTAATCGTCCCATCCTCTGTATACTGCCGGACACGCTCCAGAATCTCATCCATAGACAGCAGCTTTGCCGGCTCCATCTCCTTCACTTCATAATTCCCCTGAAATTGCACCCCCGTCATATCTCCGTACTCATAGCAGATCTGTCCCGTTGATTTTACCGGAGAATACGCTGCCACATGCACTCCGTTGATTTTTCCCTGAAGCGTTTCGAAGTAATACGGATCTGAGTTCATCCATCCGGTCACATCCGCCGAAATGCCCAGAATATCTATTGCCTGCTGCGTATCTGTGACCTTCATCCGCTGCCTGATCGCTTCATATTCTTCACTACTTCTTAATTCCATCTCCATGTGAAAGCTTCTTCCCTGCTCATCCTCAGATCCCAGGATTACGCTTTTTTCAAAAAGTCCGTTTTCCTCATATACCAGCGTATCCTCACCGAACTGCGTATCCTCTCTCCAGTACTCCGGCTCTCCGAAAAATTCTTTCACTAATTCTTTCTGAAACGGTATCATGGACGCTGTCCCCGTAAAGGCAGCCTCTTCCTGATACGTCACTGCCGCATCCACAGTCAAAGTCCCCTCCTGGCACGGAAAGCTGCCGGAAACCCTGTCCGGAAGGTTCTCCGCCCATACCGTTATCTGTCCCAACAATGCCATAACACATCCTGCCAGCCCCATTATTCTGCTTATCTTCATGATCAGTCCTCCTGTTCTTTTTCTTGCTTCGGTCCTCCAACTCCCTTCCGGAGGATCACTGCTGCTTCAGCTCAAATACACTTTCCGCCGCTGTCCGCCCTTCCTGAAAACGATTGTATGCTTCCGATAGAATGGTGCAGGTATCCCCTGTCTCTCCAATCTCATTATTTTCATATTCTGCCGTGATCTGTACGCCGTTCTCTGTATCCAGCAGTTGCGCCTGCCGCATTTTGCACGCCTCGCCCCGGGCATTTTTCAGTACCGGAATTCCAAGACTTTCTCCGGAAGCCTGATAAGCCGCCTGCTGCTCTTCTGTCATCTGATAGGTAAAAACAGCCTTTACCGCTGTGGTCATCACACAGAACTGTGTTACCTCCAGAGTGAATTCTTCGCAGACAAAGGTCTGATCCGCAAACCGGTCCATAGTTTCTGGTACGCTTACTGTAAAATTCAAATCCTGATTCTGGTACCGCTCCGGTCTCTGAGAAACGGCTGCTTCCTTCTCAGACAGAGCTTTTTCCGCGTCTCCCGTTTTTTCATATACGGATAAGGGCAGTGTCACCTCGAACGCTTCCGTCAGCTCCAATGCGGACAGATCCGCCTGGAAGGTATACGTTTCCTGATCCAGCGCCTTGCCGTTTAACTCGTCTCCGGGATAACCATGGACCGTGCCCACCGGGCCCACCTCCTGATCGTTTACATACATCCGATCCGTACCCAGATCATACTGTTTCCCGTTCTCTGTTGGAACCGCATAAACGTACAGCATTCCCCCGTCAAACATGGTTTCCTGGATATCCAGCAGCGGAGCGGAATCCGGAATTGCCTGCCGCGCATTTACCTCTTCCGGATTTTCCGCCGCAGCGGAGGAAATATGCAGCGTCTCCGGCTGCGTTACCTCCGGCTCGGTCTGAATCATAGTTTCCGCCTTTGAGGCTCCTGGTCCCCAGTCAAACACCTCCGCCAGATGCAGCCTTGCCGCCGCAACGGCCGTCACAGTACAAAGCACTGCCGCCGCTGCGAAGGCCGCCCAACGGGCCGCCCTTTTTTTGCCGTTACGGCGCCTTCCGTCTCTTTTTATTTCTGTTACCTTTGATTTTTTTGTCTGCTTTTCAATTTCCTGCATCAATGCCTGATGGAATGAATCCGGCATCTGCGGGTAATCCTGTTTCCAATTTCCATCCTTATATTCCTTCATAAATACCTCCTGCTATGTAATAATTCCGCATTCTTCCCTGTTCCTCTGCCATTTTCCATAGCCCCAGGCCCGGCCTGCCCGGTTATGGGCTTCTCCTGCAGCAATCCATATGACTGCAAGATCATGCGCCCTCCTCCAGCAAATGGCGAAGCTGCTCTCTGCCCCTGGACATCCGGCTTTTTACTGTCCCATCGGGGATCTGCAGAATTTCTGCAATTTCCTTTACCGCATATCCCTCCAGATAATGCATGACCATCACCACCCGAAAATCCTCCGGCAGACAGGACAGGGCTTCATATAATTCCGAATAGCGCTCCCCGCCTCCGGAAGCTTCCTGCCGCATTTCCGGTTCCAGCGGAAAATTCCTTGCCCGTTCCTTTGCAACACGGTAGCATTCATGAATCAGAATACGAATCAGCCAGGTCTTGGCATAACGATCCTGCTTCAGACTATGGAGACCGGCGAACCCCCTGGCAACCGCCTCTTGCGCAGCATCCGCACAATCCTCATCACTTCTTAGAATCGACTTGGCAATACGGTAAAGCTGCTGTTCATTGTCTATGATTAGTTTCGCAAATGTGTCTTTATCCATAAATTTCCTTTCTTACAGGCCTGTATTTTTATTACATCCATTAGACCCTCCAGCCCCTCAAAAGGTTCCCGCAATCTTCGTAAATCTCCATATCTGCTGACACAGGAGCACCGCCACGCATAAAAGCCAGTCTCAGTATCCAGACAGAAGGCTGCACAAGCGGGCCTATCCGTCCGGATACTGAGACTGGCTTTTACAGAAAAACAAAGAGACTGCATCAAAATTCATTCTGCTATTTTTCTAAGTTGCCGGGGCCGAAGCCCAGCGGAAGCATCTCTTTCAGAAGATATTCCGTATAATCGGTTTCATCCACCGCCAGAATAATCTGAAAGGTCTCCGGATCACAAAACTCCATCATAACCTGTCTGCATACGCCGCAGGGAGGTGCATACTGTTCCAGTATCCCGTCCTTTCCTCCTACCACGCAAATTGCCGCAAACTCCGTTACCCCCTCGCTGACCGCCTTGAAAAAGGCGGTGCGTTCTGCACAGATCGTTGGGGTATATGCCGCATTTTCAATATTGCATCCGTGATAGACCGTTCCATTCTTCGCCAGCAGCGCAGCTCCGACACAGAAATGGGAATACGGACTGTAAGAGTGCTGCATCGCCGTAATCGCTTCCCGGATCAATCGTTGTTTTTCCGCCAAACCTATTGTATGTTCCATTGGTCTTTTTCCCCTTTCTTTTTTCTGTTTGCGTTATTTTATATGTGTATATTTACCAACAAATTATTTTTTCCTGATATTTTTTTGTTTAATTTATTATATTTTTATCTTTTATTCATATTTTGTTCATATTTGATTGTTATAGTAATAATAGTTCTTGAGAAGGAATTCTCGAAATTATGTTGTAATGGTTTCATTACACATATTGATAAATTTTTTCATAATAGCCCCGGCGGTTACGCCGGGGCACTCCTCATTTTACCGCTCGATACCATCCCTGGCCGGCTGCTTCCAGTCGAAGGGATGTTTTATTTTCCGGATTTCCGAGACATAATCTGCCTGTTCCATCAGCGCCTGGCTGGGATCCTGCCCTGTCAGAATCACCTCCAGCTTTTCCGGTTTGTTTCTCAGAAAATCAATTACCAACGCTTCATCCAAAAGACCGGCGCGAATCGTATATACGGTCTCATCCAGAAACAGCACGTCATAATCCTCCTCTGCCGCCTTCCTCGTAACCTTTCGGAACTGATTATTGTAAAATTCCAGCCGTTCCTGTTTCTCCTCCGGGGTAAGCTGGAAGCTGAACTTCTCCTGGACAAGCCCCTCCAGCAATGTAATATTTTCCATCTTCTCCAGCACCTTACGCTCACTGGTGGAATTATCCTTCATAAACTGATAAATCAGCACCCGATAGCCGAACCCGGCCGCCCGGATACACAGTCCCATTCCTGTTGTGGTTTTTCCCTTCCCATTTCCGCAATATATATGCACCAGACCCGTGCCTTTTCTTACCTTCTTTTCCCTTCGGCTCTCTTCCACTTTCCTGCTGCCCCTCCTTTTCTAACCGTCATCCGCCCGATTCCTGTTCACTCCGTTTTCCGCAGCTTTGTCTTTTATTTTGTAGCTATTCAGCCATCCAGGCCACAGCCCGCCTTTTTCAAAGGCTCTTCGCTGCTAAAGCAGCTTACGACTGCGGCTGAATAGTTACTTTATTTTAGTTTACCATACCCAGAAAATCTTTACAACCAACTCCTTTCAATGTTATGATGAATGAATAAAATTGCTGCTGTTCCTTTCCTATCCGGGAATCGGATAGAAATTGCTGCCGCTTTACCGCAGACAGCAGCAAAGGCTATGAGGTAACTGCATGAAAAAAGAAATCAATACATATACCAGACCACTGCTGATCCCTGCACTGATCTGCTGCAGTTTTTTTATCGGGATCTCATCGGGTGCCGCCCGGGCCGAATCGGTTGAAAAACAGACGGAAACCGAAACAGAGGCGCTTGTGGAAGTGACGGCCTCCACTCCGGACATCGTTATAAAACCGTTCGGATCGGATGCGGAACGAAGGCTTTTGAAGGAACTCCTGCGGCTTAAAATCCGGTACGGAGAAGGCTTCACCTTCGCCATGAAGCTTCCGGAAACTCCGCCATCCGGCCTTATGCCGGAAACTGTTTCGGATACTTCCTCCCTGCTCAGGCCCTCCGTTCTTCCTTCTCTGTCCGCCTGCCGTATTCTGGCTGACTGCCCGCTTCCGAAGCAGGCAAAGACCATCCAGACACTGGAAATGCGGCTTAACGCTCTGATCGAAGCCTACAGCGGTAATTGGTCTGTTTATACCAAAAATCTTACTACGGAGGAATCCTTTGTCATTCAGGATGTTCCTATGAAATCCGCCAGCGTCATGAAGCTGTTCATTCTCGGCACCGTCTATGAGGCTATCAGTAATCAGGAGCTGGAACGCACCTCCGAAATTACGGATCTGATGACCAATATGATCTGTGACAGCAGCAATGAAGCTTCCAACCGTCTGCTGGCGCTTCTGGGAAGCGGAAGCTATGCGGACGGAATCGAAAAGGTAAACTCCTACATAAGCCTCCATGGCTACAGCTCCCTGACCCATGAGTATAACGGCTTTGATAATTCGGATACCATCTGTGATCCGAACCATTTTAATCAGGTGTCCGCCAGGGACTGCGGAATATTTCTGGAGCGGGTCTATCACCGGCAGCTTGCTTCCCGCCGGATCTGCAATGAAATAGAAGCCCTGATGCTGAACCAGCATACCCGCTATAAGATCCCTGCCGGCCTCCCGGAGGGTGTAGAGGCGGGCAACAAAACCGGCGAGATGGACACGGTAGAAAACGATGCTGCCATCATCTACGGAGATTACAGCGATTATATCCTTTGTGTTTTGTCCAATGACTGGAACAGCAAGGATGAGGCCATTTCCCATATACAGGAAATTTCTTCTGTAGTGTATGATTTTTTCAATGATGCCTCCTACTATCAGGATCCGGAGGATGACTCCTTCACTCAGTTGGCCCGGCTGCTTGAAACAGAGCGGTATCGAATCTGTGAAGCAGAAGATGGCTCTCAATATGTGGTTGTCTCCGGAGAACCGGAAGAAGGCTTAGAATACGTGATCGTCCCAGGCAGCGGAGAAAATCAGACTGAATATGTAATGGTCCCCAGCAGCGCAGAAGATCTGTACGGACAAATAACCGATCTGCGCAGTGAAGAAGATCTGTACGGATACATAATTGACCTGCGCAATAGAGAAGAATCTGAAAGTGAATCAGAAACAGCAAAGGATCCGGAAACTGTCCTGCCATCCGGCGAAAGCCCGGAAACTGAGCTTTCCTCCGAAGAAGCAGCGCTTCCCATGGACCAGGCATTTCCGTTGCTGAAGGAATCCGGCTTCGAAACTGCCGAATAGTCAAATACCCCGCAGCATTCGCCAACTACGTGCGCAAGCACCCGTGCTTGACTCATTGCTCGCCGGAATAAAAAACGCATTTCAAAGGAAGGAGCGCTTTATGAGATTATGGGGAAAGATCTGGAAGGATAACCATCTTCTTCAGGATATGGTTGTTCAGGATGACAGTGCGGATACCCGCACCCACAAGATTTTCCATGCACTGGATGAGATCTGCTATGCTTTTGATCTGAGCAAGCCCATTTGGCTGGATGCCACCATCCGGGAATTTCAGCGTCACAGCAAGGCACGTTTTTATCAGGACAGCTTTGTGGAAGAAATTTCTTTCGATTATCTGGAAATTCAGATTTTGGAGGAGTGAAGGAACCGCCTTCACTCCTCCTGCTTCTATTTACACTACCCGGTTCCGCTTTTCTCCCCGCAAAAAAGCCTCCAGGTTCAAAATCAGCTCCTGCACCAGCTTTTGCCTTGCTTCTATGCTGGCCCATGCAATGTGAGGAGTCAGAAGCAGCTTCCGGCTATCCTGTATCTCCAACAAAGGACTGTCCGCCGGCATCGGCTCCTGAGCCATCACATCCAGACCTGCTCCCGCGATTCTGTTTTCCTTTAATGCCCGTACCAGATCCGCTTCCCTTACGATCGGTCCCCGGCCCACATTAATAAAGATTCCGGATTTCTTCATCTTTGTAAAGGCCTCATAGTTCATCATACCCTCTGTCCGCTCATTCAGAGGTGCATGTACCGATACCACATCCGCCTGGCTAAGAAGTGTGTCCAGATCCACCTGCTCATAATCGGAATTGAAATTTCTTCCGCTGGTAGAATAGTAAATTACCCGGCATCCCAATGCTGTGGCGATCTGCGCCACCTTTCGTCCAATGGCTCCCAAGCCAATAATTCCCCAGGTCTTTCCATTCAGCTCCCAAAACTTCTCTCCGAAATGGCAGAACATTCCTGATCCGGAATAGGATCCTGATTTCACATACTCATCAAAGTACCGCAGCTTTTCCAACAGGTAAAGCGTCATCGCAATCGTATGCTGTGCCACGGAATCCGTAGAATAGCCGGCTACATTTGTTACGGCAATACCCCGTCTTTCTAAATAATTTTGATCCGTATTATTGGTTCCGGTGGCTGTAATGCCTACGTATTTTATCCGGGGGGCCCCTCCCAGAGTTTCTTCATTCATCATAAGCTTATTGGCAAAAACCACATCCGCATCCTTCACCCGTTCCCGGGCCTCCTCCGGCGTGGAAGATTCATACAATTCCAGTTCTCCAAAACGGGAAAACTCATCCAATGCAATATCATCTCCCAGGCTGGCTGTCTCTAAAAAAACAAGCTTCATCCTTTGCTTCCTCCATTTTCACAAAATCTTTTGTTCTATCTTCACCCTCCGGATCATGCAATCATTATGGATCAGGTCAATATCTCTAACAGCACATCCTTGAGAATTTGTTCCTTTTCTCTGGGATCCATTTGCCGCAAAAGCTCCCTGCTTTTTTCCTTATCCCCGGATCTTTCCTGGGCAGCAGCGGTCTCCTGCGCTCCTGACTTGGTACACAAAATCGCTTCCTTCAGATCCCGCTTGTCCTTTTGCGCCCTGGATTCTCCCTTCTCCGTGCGAAGGCGTTTCCGTCCCGCCGCAGGAACAGCAGACTGCTCACTGCCGGCTGCCACTTCCTTCACACCTTCCGCCATACGCTCAGGGAATTCCACCTCACTGTAATTTCTGACTGCTCCGCTGTTCTGCAGATAATCTGCCAGGCGTATTTTCAAAGATTGCCGATGATAGCGGTTATCCGTCAGCCCATAAGCAATTCCGATCAGCAAAGCTGACAGGATCCCCGCCTGACAATAGCTTGTCTGAAGAGAAATATCCGCTCCATTCCGATATAAGATCCACAGTCCTGCCCCGCAGCACAGCAGGCAAATCGCCAGTGCCTCGGCTCCCATCCGCTGCCACTGATGCAGATTCATTTTCAGGAACTGGTAATCCATCATATTCCGTTCCGTAAAGGATGTAATATCGTTTACTTTTTCGTTTAAATGCATACAGTTTTTAAATCGTTGTGTGAATTGCCGCAGGAATTTCCCCCTGGGCTCTCCCGTATTTTGTGTCTCGCCGATTAAGCGAAGGTACAGATGTCGCAGCAGAAATTGGCTGACCACTCCCAGGGCGCAGGCCACTCCGCAGACGTAAAGCAGAAGATTTTGTTCCATGATAAATTGCAGCATAGGAATCCCCCTTTTTGAAAAATAATCGGCCGGTCGGCACGGCTCTTTTGCAATCCGCCGTTCCTCCCGAAGTCGTATCGCCATTATAGACCACCGAATTTTATTTGCAAAGCAAAATCGTTCGACAAATAATTCCGTTATTTTCCAAATATGCTGTCATAATAATGATTATTAGCAACTGTGAAGCTCCTGAAAAGGAGTCGATATGAGCTAATATCCTGAGAATGAATCTAATGCTCCCCTGCTGATCCGCATTCCGGATCTCTCTGCAAGCTGCTTTCCTTCCCTGAGACATATGTTTGCCTCTGCTCTGACCCTTCTGCCAAACCTATCCTTATATTACTTCCATGAGGCCCTCGATCAGGCGCACGCTGTGCTCCACCGCCTTTTTTTCAAAAGCAGGATAATCCATCGTTGCGCTGTCATCCGCCTTATCAGAAATCGCACGCACGATCACAAAAGGCACCCCGTTCAGATAAGAAGCCTGAGCAATGGCCGCACCCTCCATTTCTGTGCAGAAGCCCTGGAAATTTTCCACGATCCGCTGCTTCACCGCCTTATCTGCAATAAACTGATCCCCGCTGACCACTCTTCCCCGGAATACTTTAATCTCGGGATTTACCCTTTCGCAAACTTCCTTTGCTTTTCCGGCCAGAGCTTCATCGGCCTGAAAAGAAAATACATCCATCTGCGGAATCTGCCCAAGGGGATATCCAAAATTCACTGCGTCCATATCATGGTGCAGTACATCGGTAGAAATTACCACGTCGCCAATATCGATCCGGGCATTCAGGGATCCCGCAATTCCGGTATTGATCACTGCATCTACTCCAAATATGTCTACCAGTATCTGAGTGCATACGGCCGCATTGACCTTGCCAATACCGCTCTTAACCACAACCGCCTGCTTTCCCTTCAGTTCTCCCTGGCAGAACTCCATATTGGCCTTTTTCACGATCTGCTCAATCTTCATATCTGCCTTTAGTTTTTCCACTTCCACGTCCATTGCACCAATGATTCCAATTCTTTTCATTTTTATCAGCCCTTCTCTCTTATACCTCTCTCTGATTTTTTACAGGCTGCGCAGAAGGCAGAATTTTCCTCCCGTCTCCGGTATTTCCGGAAATATACCGGCTTTTTCCTCTGTCTCAGCGCAGTTTTCTTTTCTAACATATCATAATTCCGGCAAAAATGCCAGCTATTACAATTTAACCCTCCGGCTCATCCGGCCAATCCGTCTTTTTTCCCATATTTTAAGCCCCATCTTTTCGGGAATAGCAGTAGCATCCCCTGGATTTATCTGCTATAATCACAATATCTGATTTTTCGGAAAGGAATTTTCCCCTCTATCCTAAAAATCTGGTTGGAAAACACAAAGGAAAGGAGTACATCAAATGATTTATAAAACAAGAGGCGTATGTTCCAGCGCCATTGAACTGGAGCTGGACAACGACATTGTCAAAAAAGTACAGTTCATCGGCGGCTGCGATGGAAATACAAAGGGAGTTGCAAGGCTGGTAGAAGGTATGAAGGCGGAAGAGGCTATTTCCAGGCTGGAAGGCATTACCTGCGGCTTTAAACCTACCTCATGCCCGGATCAGCTTGCAAAAGCGCTCCGCCAGGCACTGGAAAAGTCAAATACCCCGCAGTAAGCTGACGGGGCATCCAGCTTGTAACGCAACAGAGCTGGGGGGATTCGACCCTCGCGGCATCCGCCAAATACGTACACAAGCGCCCGTGCTTGGCTCATTGCTCGCGGGAATAAATTCACAGTTTTGCATTACGCAACCATCCGCCTGAGGCTATTGCAAAATCGAAAAGCAAAAAGCTCTGCATCCAGGGTGCGCTCAAACACCAGATACAGAGCTTTGCAGATTCGATTTTGTAGCAGCCCCGGGCATCTTTCAAGCTGTCAATTGGCTTTCAATAAACACGGATTGTAATCGGCTTCACTCCACAGGATACGCATCGCCCGTTATCGACTCCACTCCACAGGATATGCATCGCCCGTTATCGGCTCTACTCCACAGGATATGCATCACCAGGTATCAGCTTCATACTACAGCAAGCGCTCCAGGCTGCGAATATCCTCCTCTCTTGTGGCCCAACTGGTGGCAAAACGTACCACCGTATGATTCTCATCAAGCTTTTCCCAGAAGCTGAATTTCAGCTCTTTTTTCAGCTCCTCCATTTTCCCGTTGTCCAGAATCACAAACTGCTGATTGGTAGGGGATTCAAGGTAAAACTCATATCCTTTATCCGCAAAGCATCTTTTCAGCTTCCTGGCCATATCGATCGCATGGCGGCTGATTTCGAAATACAGGCCATCCGTAAACAGCGTATCAAACTGTATTCCCAGCAGACGCCCTTTTGCCAGCAAGGCACCCTGCTGCTTTACCGTAGTCATAAAATATTTTGGCGCATTCTTCCTCGGAAAAACAACAGCCTCCCCGCAGAAAGCGCCTACCTTCGTGCCGCCGATATAAAACACATCACAATAGCGGGCGATATCCTGTAAGGTCACATCGGTCTCCGGACTCATAAGCCCATATCCCAGCCGGGCACCGTCCAGATACAGCGGCATCTGATACCTCCTGCAAATCTCAGACAGCTTCTCCAGTTCCTCTCTGCTGTAAAGCGTTCCATATTCTGTGGGATGAGAAATATAAACCATTCCCGGAAATACCATATGCTCCCGATTCTCATCCTCGTAAAAATTCTTCAGATATTGTTCCAGATCCGCCGGATCGATCTTTCCTGCATGCTGCCCGACTGTCAAAACCTTATGACCCGTATGCTCAATAGCACCGGCCTCATGACAATTCACATGCCCTGTGCCGGCTGAGACAACGCCTTCATAGTTCTTCAGAAGTGCTTCGATCACCGTGGCATTTGTCTGAGTTCCTCCCACCAAAAAATGAATCTCAGCCGCCGGGCAGCCGCAGGCCCGGCGGATCTTTTCCTTTGCGCTTTCACAGTAGGGATCACTTCCATAGCCGGATAACTGCTCCAGATTTGTTTCCATCAGCCGTTTCAAAATGGCTTCATGTGCTCCCTCCGCATAATCATTTTCAAATGAAATCATAGCTGCTCCCTTCCCTTCAAACAATAAAAAAGAAAGTGCTGAAAAATCAACACTTCCATACTTTTACCAAATGAGACATCGGGGATTCGAACCCCGGACAACTTGATTAAAAGTCAAGTGCTCTACCAACTGAGCTAATATCCCATTTTATTAAATTTTAAAAGATGCCCAGAACCGGAATCGAACCAGTGACACGAGGATTTTCAGTCCTCTGCTCTACCAACTGAGCTATCTGGGCATAAGTTGCGGGAGTAGGATTTGAACCTACGACCTTCGGGTTATGAGCCCGACGAGCTTCCAGACTGCTCCACCCCGCGGCAATTATTTAATTATAACATACGCTTATCGGTCTGTTTTTATGCTCGCCAGAACCATAAGCAATGGATGGAGGTGGATTCGAACCACCGAAGCAATCTGCAGCAGATTTACAGTCTGTCCCCTTTGGCCACTCGGGAATCCATCCAAAATATTTTTTACACTAACTTCTTTTATTATACACCATCGTGCTCAATAATGCAAGCCGATGATCGGACTCGAACCGATAACCTGCTGATTACAAATCAGCTGCTCT
>JAUNON010000130.1 GCA_030537145.1 Lachnospiraceae bacterium
TCAAATCCTCCTGTTATTTGTTATTTTTTGAATTTTCTATGTTCACTGACGGTAAGTTTGCTGCTTCGCATCCCCGGAATCGGAACAATATAAGACATCCGGATCGACTGAATAATCAAAGTCAACGCCGCACTTGGAAGCAATCACCACCCTGTGGCGGATACCAGAAAGCGCTTTTCCCAAGATTTCTTGTATCAAAAATGGTTATAAAAAATGTAGGTGCAAAAGAAAAATGAATTACACTTTTTCTGCACCTACATTATAATCCGGACTATATGATATAGCAAATACCTAGTTTTTATGGTTACTTCATGCTTAAAAAGCATTACTTTTATATCCCATCCACAGCCCATTCCTTCCAATCGGTTCCACTTGCTGCGAATCAAACGCCATAAGTGCCTCTCCCCTATCATTTTCCATTCAATGCCACCATCATATAGCAGATAATATATGGACGCTCCATGTTTCTGCCCTCTTTCTGTCAATCATTCTCCAAAATATTCCCCCATCTCCTTCATCTGCTCCCCCTGCTTCACGCGGAAGTGGCGCTGATCAATAAATATTACGATCTGGCTGCGGCTGGAGATGTGCTTTCCGGAAACCATTATGAAAAGCTGGAGAAAAAAGCCGGGGACTGTATCCGCTGCGGCCACTGTGACAGGTGCTGCCACGTCAAGCCCCGCCGGACAGGGCTGGCAGTGGTTGCAGTATACACAGACTCCTTCCGCCTCCGGAGGCGCAAAGGTTCCTATGACGGAGTAATCCTTTTCCTCCTCCGGGGCATCGCAGAAGCCAAGAATCCGCTCCAAATCCGCCTTTCCCCGGATTCCCGGAAGCACCGTCAGAACTGCCGGTTTATCCAGAGCATACTGGATGCACTGATATTCCGTCAATGCTTTTTTGAAGGGCGATGTTTTTGCGTTCAAAAGCTGTCCGCCGCTGAATGCCTTCATCACAGAAATCCCCACGCCCTCCATCTCGCATCTCCGGTACAGCCGCAGGCGCTCATCCGCATTACCGATGGCATAGTCCCCATGATGATAGTCATAGCCCGGATTAATGCTGAACAGCGGCAAATGTAATCCAACACACCGCTTTTTTGCACCTTTTTCCAGTCGGACTCTTCGTCAATGCAGTGATGAAAACCGAAATCCGCTCGTGTCAAGTAAGGAATAAAAAATTTTTACACATTTTTTTATGCCACAGACAGTACCTGTCCATGGCCTCATTCCTACTCTTTAATAAAATGTTTATCTGTCTCCGGTATTCCACCCTCATCAGACACATACCGTTCCACCCTCATATGCAGATCATACTTCATCCGAAGCTCCGCAATCTTATCCATCATTGGGGACGAATGATGTCTGTCAATCGCCTGCTGGTCTTTCCAGCAGTCAATCAGCAGCACCGTCTCCGGGTCTGCCATAGGAATGAAATACTCATACCGCAGATTCCCCTCTTCCTTACGGATTTCCGCCACAGTACCACTACTCTCCATTTCCTTCGCAAATTTCCGCGCATTGCCATCTGTTCCAGTATAATAAATATTTACAACTATGCTCATACCTGTCTTCCTCCTGCTTTTCCTATTTCTTTCTCAATCGTATGATATCTTTATTTTTTGTAGATGCCAAAAGAAGCCCATAAATGTTTCTTTGTTGGATCAAAAAAAGCTGTTGGCCAACCAACAAATGTAGCTATCGAAGAAACCGTACCTGCGGGTAGAAAAAATGATGTGAGAGCTGTTGCAATTACTCCGGTGGTTGCACACACCTTTCCTACATTTTCAACAATTCCTTTAAATTTCATCGCTTTCTGAGCCTTTACAATATCATCTTCTATTATCTGCATATCGTCATAGTTTTGTTCAGAAAAAGCGGATATCCACTCATCTACTTTATTTCTATATGCTCTTGCCTCATCTGTTTGCACCAATTTGATACTATCTTCTAATGTAGATGCGGTATATATTCTATCCAATTTTTTAGACGTATATTTTAGGACTTTAACAGCTTCAGCTCCTTCCTTTACAGGAACCTTCGCACCAATATGTGAAGATTCAGCCATATCTGAATTTGTCGCATTAATCACTGGAGATAATAAATCATTGTGATAAGCGATATTAAATAACTCCTTATATTCTTTAAGCACTTCAAAGACAGGATTATGATAAATAAAGTCTCCCAATTCTATGAAATGGTCTATATCAATGCCATTATAATCCTCTTTAGGCTCAAGCCGGAAAGTCTTGAGAAGCCGAACGCTATTGTAGTCAAGATTGTATTGATCCTCAAACTCTAAAAATTCTTTAACTTTTTCATTCCATTCATCGAATATCGCCTTAATTCTATCTACTGTATAATACTTGATATCAAGCCCTTTCTCTGCCATCATCCATTGAACTATGTCTATGTCAAAAGTGAAAAAACCTTCCACGTCATATTCACATTTTTTATATGGCAAGATAATTTCTTTTTCAATCAGTTCCCCATCAATGCACCTATATGTAAATGGATCTACATAAACTGCACCAGCAACTGTAAATTGCTCAAGAATCATTCGGGCAAACCAAAATGAGGGCGTATAATGTGTCACTGTGTCAAAAACTCCATCTGTCATCCCCTTTTCACATATCAATCCTTCCTGTGCCGCCATTGACAGAAAGGCATTTCTCTGCATCTTATCTAAAACAATCCCTTTATACATCTACCATTCCTCCCATTCCAAAGTAAAATTAAGCCACAGGCACTACCTGCCCATGGCTCAATTTTATCACTACATTCACAAAATTGAAACTATCTTCAAGCAGGGGTTCTATCAAACAGGTTCCGCACCTTCCACACAATCTCCATGGCATCCGCCCCATAAACGACCACTTTCTCAATCAGCACCTTCAACTTATCCTTGTCAAAAACCTCCAATCCGGAAAATCCTTTCAGTTTCTCATCTGATATTTCCTCCGAACCGGAAACCTCCTGCATCCGATCAAGCTCCGCCTGTGCCTCATGCCTGGCTTGCTCCAGTTCATCCATCCGCATCCTCAATCTTTTTCCTGCTTACTGCTACCCTTTGGTAATCATTCTCTGTCTCCTGAGTCCGGCTCCTGCAGAAATACTTTTACTTCCTCCTGTTGCGTACTGTTAAGCTGCGGTTTTCGGCAGGTTCCCGCTGCTGTTTCGTGTTGTCTCTCCCCCGTTTGTCCCCCTACGCCGCTTCCATTGTTTTCAACTACATTTTACAACGGAGGCTTTCATATGTCTAACACTTGATTAGAATGCATTTTCATGCCTTTAGAGCATTGATTTATATTTACGGGACGCGACCGATACAGCCAAAGCAGATGACTGGGGCTAAAATTCCATATGGATTCATTTTGGCTATCCTTTTTAAATCACCCGAAACGCCTTCCATTTCCCCTTCCGGAATCTCACCCAGAAAATGATTCCCCGAACGGTCCA
>JAUNON010000013.1 GCA_030537145.1 Lachnospiraceae bacterium
TAACAAAAGCAATATTTGAAAACGAAAACGCAATAATTGAAATGCATAGAGAAAGTAAGTCTGATAGGATAAAGATACATGAAACGTAAGTGGAACGTAATAACGTTTAAAAAGGAGGATGAACATGAAAAAAAGAGGTTTAGCAGGATTATTGTCACTGTCTATGGCAGCGGGTCTGCTGGGAGCAGCAGTTTCACCGGTGACTGTATTGGCGGATGATGTGGAAGAGATTACCTGGATGTTCTGGGATGATCTGGAGGCAACAGAGGATCTGACATCCAAAGGTTACAAAGAGGTTCTCGACCGCTTCAATGCAGAGTATGAAGGAAAGTATCACGTAACAGCAATCACGACCAATCTGGAGGAATATCCCAGCAAGCTGAATGCGCTTGTTACAGCGGGAGAAACACCGGATGTATACATCTGTAATCCGGGTCCCAATATGGACGTTTATGTAAATGCAGGCGCAGCGGCTGATTTGACTGATATTTTGGAGAATCAGGAAGCTGACTGGTATGCAAGCTTTACCGATGGTATTTTTGAGAGACTGACTTATGATGGCAAGATTATGGCAGTACCCACCTGCTTCCAGGCTGCGTGTGTTTACTATAACACGGAGATGTTTGCAGATGCCGGTGTAGAGGTGCCGACTACCTATGATGAACTGCTTGCCGTATGCCAGACGCTTCAGGATGCGGGTTATACGCCGATTTCCTGTTCCGCAGGTACTGCATGGTGCCTTTCTATGATTGCTGGCTATCTGTGCGACCGTCAGGGCGTTGATCTGCCTTCAATCGCTGCTCATGAAGCAAATTGGACAGATGAGAACTGCATCGCAGCGGGCGAAAAGCTGAAAGAGCTGTCTCAGTATTTCCAGCCGACTGCAGCAGGCGATTCAAATGACCAGGCAACAGCAAACTTCTACAATGGCGAAGCAGCTATGCTGGTTCAGGGCTCCTGGGCAATCGCTCAGATCAACGGAAACAATCCGGATTTCGAAAGCAAATGCGGCGTATTCCAGTTCCCGGGTATCGAGGGCGCAAATGATCCCAACCGTATGATCGTTAAGACGGACAATCTGCTGATGAGCTCTACAACAGAGCATCAGGACGCCTGCATTGCTTTGATGAAGATGTTCACTGATGAAACCGCTCAGAAATATATGGCAGAAATAGCAGGAAAATTCCCAATCATCAAAGATCTGGAAATCGACTATGATGTAGCTCCGGCACAGTTGAGATATGTTGTGGACATCATGGCTACTGCAACTGGTAACTTTGGGTTCTACAATGAGTCACTGGCGTCTGTAGAAGCAGGCTCCGTATTTGATGCAGCTATGGTAGATATTTTCCTTGGCAATATGACATCAGAGGAAGCGTTCCAGACGGTACAGAACTTCTATGAGGAAAATGTTTGGACAGAAGAATAGCGAAATAATATACCATCCGTAAAAGGATGACGGTGAAAGGCCGCTGCAAAACAGGCGTTCGTTAGCATAATGCTGCTTTTGCAGCGGCTTTTTACATACTCTGTCTGGTGAATTTCTCAGATTGGCAGCCGGAAGAAATTTGATTTATAAGAAACTGCATATTTGTTGAATGTCCGCTTTACAGAGCATGTAAAAAGCGGTCCTTTCCGCGTAGAGAAGGAGGAAGTTATGGATAAGCTATTAAAAGACAAAAAAGCCATATTTATTTTTGTGGCTCCCGCATTGGTAATGTTTGTCCTTATTTTGATCGTACCGATTTTTCAAATGATTTATTACTCCCTGTGTAATTACGAGGCGCTGACACCGCCGAAATTTATCGGGTTTGCAAACTATAAAAAATTGTTTACGAATGATTCCACATTCCGGATCGCATTGAAAAACTCTATATTTTTTATGCTGTTTTCGGCAATTACACAGCAGATCATAGGTTTGATTATGGCGGTTTTTCTGACTAACATCCCGAAAGGAAGAAATATATTTAAAAATATTTATTATTTGCCCTGTGTGCTTTCTTCCGCAGCACTTGGACTGCTTTGGGCGTTCCTTTTTAATCCTAAGATCGGCATCAACCAGCTCCTTGCAAAAATCGGCATCGAGGGGCCGCTTTGGCTGATGGATTCCAAAGGATTTATCGTGCTTCCCATGTGGGTGATCGCGTTTGTGGCGCTGTGGCAGTATGTAGGACAGAATATGATGCTGTATATGGCACAGATTACCGGTATTTCCAGGGAGCTTTATGAGGCATCTTATGTGGACGGTGCTTCTAAAGTAAAATCTTTCCGTTATATCACGCTTCCGCTGATTAAACCCATGATGGTCACTTCCCTGTCTTTGAATTGTATCGGTTCTCTGAAGTTCTTTGACCTGGTATATAACATGACTCAGGGTGGCCCGAATCACAGGACGGAGGTACTGGCAACAGAGCTTTATCTGGAGGGATTCAAGTATAATAAATACGGATACGCCAGCGCTATTTCTGTTGTACTGCTGATCATGTGCCTGATTATAACGATACTTGTGAAAAAGATAATCAAAGTAGAGACATATGAAGGATAGGAGGGCGAGAGTATGAAAGGTTCGATGATAAATAAGAATGCGAAAAAGCCGCTCAGTCCGGTAATGATAGTAATTTATGTTGTATTAATCCTTTTCGCTGTAATTTATATTGCACCGCTGCTGTGGATGCTGAATGTTTCCCTGAAGGATAATGCAGGCGTTATGTCGGCCCCGTTTGCTCTTCCGGAAATGATACACTGGAATAATTATGCAGAAGCATGGACGATGGGAAAATTGGGTATTGCAATGCTGAATTCTGTGCTTGTCTGCGGCGTGACGTTGCTGGTTAGCCTGTTTTTTGGCGCGATGGCTGCCTTTGCCATCGCACGAATGAAGTGGAAGCTGTCGGAGGCGGCCCATACCTTTTTCCTGGTTGGATTGATGGTTCCGGTGCACTGTATTCTGATTCCGCTGTTTGTGCGTTTTGCAAAGCTGGGTTTGACCAACTCAAGATTTGGTCTGATGCTTCCCTATATTACGTTTTCACTTCCTATGGCTATTTTTTTGCTGACAGGATTCTTTAAATCCATGCAGAAAGAATTATTTGAGGCAGCAGCAATCGATGGCTGCAGCATTTACGGATGCTTTTTCAAAATTGCCCTGCCACTGTGCCGTACCGGTTTCTTCGTTTCCGGTCTGATGACGTTCGTAAATAACTGGAATGAATTGCTGCTGGCTATGGTATTTATTTCTGATCCCAATAAAAAGACCCTGCCGGTAACGCTGACCTACTTTGTTGGCCCATATGCCACCAACTATGTACAGATGTTTGCGGCTATTATCATTGCAATCGCGCCTACGATCATCGTTTACTGTATGTTCAGCAATCAGATCGTAGAAGGCTTGACAACCGGCGCTGTTAAGGGATAAATATGAAAAGCAAGTTATGTACTTTGTTCGAGAACACAGGACCGGAAGGCGGATATTTTGAAAAAGAAATACTTTTTTCCGGTTCGCGTACGGTAAAGCGGTGCGATATTTTTTATTATGCGAATGTGGTTGCGGATTATCTGCAGAAGAAAAACGTAAAAGCAAATGATATTATATGCGTTCTTGCGCCAAGATGTCCGGAACTGATTTATTGTGTGTTGGGAATCGTACAGGCAGGAGGCGCATACCTGGTAATTGATCCTGCCCTTCCGGATGGACGGATAAGAGAGATTCTTGCGGAGACAGGAAGCAAAATTGTACTAATACAAAGAGAATATTTTGATCGGTATGACGGTCTTTGTATGGAAACCATACTGGAAAAACACCGGGCTTTTGAGCATATACAATGCCATCGCCAGAAGAAAGACCTGCTGTATATTGTCTACACATCCGGAACTACAGGAGTACCAAAAGCTATTATGGTGGAGGATGGTAATTTTGTTTCTTATCTGGATGCATTTATTCAGACATTCCATGTAAATGAGGATGACAGATATCTGCAGCTATCACCCTGCAATTATGATGGATTTGCAGAAGAGATTTTTTCTATGCTGACAGTAAATGGCGGGATTGTTTTACCAAAAGCAGGAGTCTCACAAAATCCTAAATTAATTGCAAAGGTATGCAGGGAAGCTCATGTTACAATGCTGGCGTCCACTCCGAGTATGATTCGGTTTTTCAATAAAATGCCGGAATTTCCTGTAGTAAGGCTATTGCTCAGCAGCGGAGAAGAACTTCAGATAAAGGATTATGACCAGTTAGTCCGGTATTGCCAGGTCTACAATATGTATGGCACTTCAGAAACAACCGTGTTATCCACATATAAGAGGTGTTCTGCTGATTGTAAGCCTACGCTTGGAAAACCACTTTCCAATTCCGGAATAATAATATGTGATGATAAGTTAAATCAGCTTCCTGATGGGAAAGAGGGCCAGATTATTATACAGGGAGATGGTGTATCAAGAGGATATTTGAACGCTAAGTCTGAGAGCTTTATAGAAATAGGCGGGAAAAAATCATACAAAACGGGAGATATAGGGTATATTGACCGAAATGGAGAACTGGTTTTTATAGGCAGAAAGGACAGGCAGATCAAGATTCATGGGAACAGGGTTGACCTGAATGAAGTAGAGAGACATATACTGTGCATGGCGGAGGTAGAGAATGGTGCGGCAACGACAATTATACATAATGGAGAACCGTTGATTGGTTTTGTTTATACGGGCCAATCAGAAATAAAAGATATTATTTCACAGCTGCGTAATTTTTTACCGGAATATATGATGCCAAGAATTTTCAGGCAGGTTGAATATATTCCTCTGTTAGAAAATGGAAAGGTTGATTCTAACAAAGTCAGAAAACTGCTGGAAGAAAGGTTTACTTCTTTTGTTACCCAGGATGTTACCAAAGAAAGGGAAGATAAGCTTTTTTGGGAAGTTTTGCAAAGGCATTGTCTGGTTTGGGCTGAGAGCAGGGAGCAGTTGGAGAACGCAGATTTCCAGCAGTTGGGAATAGATTCTCTTGGATTTGTCGAATTACTTTTGGATGTAGAAGAAAATTTCGGAATGACATTTGAAGATGAGTTTTTGGCTGCTTCCAGGTATCAAACGGTAAGACAGTTTTATGAATATGTAAAACAACGAACGGAATAGAAGAAAAGGGGTTATAGAAATGGATGCCGCACAGGTGCAGTGGATGGATTGGAAGTGGCAGGCAAAACATAGTATCGTAGATGCCGGAAAGGTAAAAGGCGGAGTAAAAACCGCATTCCAAATGAAAATTACACCATATTACCGGGCACTTATGGAGGAAGAAAATCCAAATTGCCCCATAAGACTTCAGTCAGTTCCGCAAAGTGAAGAGGATATTCGTTTTGAGTATAAAAAATATGGTATCGATATTCATGATTCTTTATCGGAAGAGAAAATGTCACCTGTGCCGAATATTGTCCATCGTTATCCGGACCGCGTGTTATTTACGGTAACATCGAATTGCTTTATGTATTGCAGATTCTGTACCAGAAAGCGATTAACGGGGGCATTGTGTGCCCCTAAATTACAACTGGAAGAGGCATTTTACTACATGGAACAGCACACTGAAATTAGAGATGTGTTAATTTCAGGCGGGGATCCTTTCACACTTGAGGACGCCGAATTGGAAGAAATTATAAAGAGAATAAGAGCAATCCCTCATGTGGAAATTATCCGGATTGGAACCAGGGCTCCGGTTGTGCTGCCTATGAGGATCACGGATAAGCTGGTGCAGATATTAAAGCGCTATCAGCCGTTATGGATAAATACGCATTTTAATCATCCAAAGGAAATAACGGAATTATCTGCAGAGGCGTGCGGGAAAATTGTAGATGCTGGAATTCCATTAGGAAATCAAAGCGTATTACTGAGGAATGTAAATAATGATGTTGAAACAATGAAAGAGCTGTGTACAAAACTGGTGAAGAATAGAGTAAGACCATATTATTTGTACCAGTGTGATATAGGGATTGGAAATGAGCATTTCCGTACGAAGATACAGGAGGGAATCGATATTATAGAAGGACTGCGGTATGATATAACGGGATTTGCAGTACCGCAGTATGTAATAGATGCTCCAGGAGGCGGAGGAAAAACGCTGCTGTCTCCGCAGTATGTAATTGCAAGAGATGATGAAAAGATCATATTGAGGAATAAGTATGGTCAGATGTTTGTATATCCGGAGGTGAAGCTGGGGAGTGCAGGAGGCGTTTAGCGTGGGAAACGAGAAGAAGTTGGAATATATTGCCTTTAATGATGTATGGTATGATTGTTATTCTGCAATATTTAATACGTTAATTAGTTCAAAACAAGGGAGAGAATCTTATCTCATATATCGAAATAGTTATCAGTATTTATTTCATCAAGAGAATACGCCGCAAGGACGGGGCTTTTACAGCCTTATCATGGAAACAGATGTTTCAGAGTTTGAGAAGAAATTATTATTAAATGAACGAGTGGTTCAGACATCAAATGAGGCGGATATAATTGCAACGGTCGTGGAAGCAATTAATCAGAAAAAAATAGTTTTAGCTGATGTGGATATGTTTTACTGGCATCCGAAATTTCCGTTGATCTACAATAAAAATCATATTTATCATACAGGCTTTGTTTATGGATATGATTTTGATAAAAAGAATTTTTCTATTTTTGAAGAAGGAGATGAAAGAGTAAGCTTTGATAACCTGGTTACTTCCGTGAAAGCGGCAGGGGGAAAAATCTACTTATATGATGCGGGGCAAATGGATGAAGTCTTGTACAATGACAGGAAAACGATTGTTTATGCAAAAGAAGTTATTGCTTCGATTGATGAATATCTGGGTTCCAGAGAAAAGCTATGGAATGTTGATGAAATGAACCGTGATGATTTGTTGTATTTTATGCCTATTGCATCTACGCATTTAAAAAGCATTACATATCGGGCTAAGGCAAATGCGTTTTTGTTTCAAAAATATATCGGAAAGGAAGAAGTTGTACAGGAGTTTAAAGGGTTAGAAAGCAGATATGAAATCCTAAAATCAAAATTAATGATGGCATGTATCCGTAATAGAAAAGAGCAAATTAGACTTATAAAAGAAGAAATATCCGGGTTAATGGTCAAAGAGAAAGAAATATGGGAAGGCTGGTTGAAAATGACCGGTTGACAGACCGAAAACATAAAAACTATGAAGGTGTATCTAAAAATCAATAAAAATTTGGAGTTTTATAAAAAATTAGCCTTTATTGCTGTTCCTATAATGCTTCAGAATGGCATAACCAATTTTGTCAGCCTGTTAGATAACGTAATGGTAGGTCAAATCGGCACGAATCAGATGACGGGCGTTGCCATAATCAATCAATTACTGTTTGTCTTTCAAATTTGTATTTTGGGCGCAATATCGGGGCCGGGTATCTTTGGAGCACAATTTTATGGGAATAATGACCATGAAGGCTTACGTTATACATTTCGTATTAAGTTATGGATCTGTATGCTCCTTACAGCGATGGGAATCGTGCTCTTTGGCTTTGGAAGTTCCGAATTGATTTCGCTGTATCTTCATGATGCAGATGCAGAAAGCATGATTTTGACTCTGCAGTTTGCAGAAGAATATGGCAGGATTATGATGGTGTCACTTCCGTTTTTCTCCCTTTCGCAAATTTATTCAAGTACTTTGCGGGAAGAGGGGCAGACGCTTATCCCCATGGCTGCGGGTATTGCGGCAGTCATTATAAATTTGTTTTTGGACTACATTTTGATTATGGGGAAGCTGGGAAGCCCGGCATTGGGGGTGAAAGGAGCGGCGATCGCAACAGTGATTTCCAGAATGATTGAGTGTGCGGTCAATATGTCTGGTACACATAGAAATCCAGATAAGAATCCCTTTATTGTAGGGGCCTATTCCAGTATTAATGTGCCCCTTGTACTCGTAAAAAAGATTACAATAAAAGGAATGCCTTTAGTATTGAATGAGGCACTCTGGGCGATTGGGATGGCTTTGATCAATCAATGTTATGCATTGCATGGTCTGGCGGCTGTTGCCGCGCTAAATATATCGAATACCATAACCAATGTATTTACTGTTGTATATCTGGCTTTGGGGAGCAGTGTATCTATAATTATTGGAAATTTACTTGGCGCAGGCAAATTGAATGAGGCCAGGGAAAAGGACCGTAAGCTGTTCCTGTTCTCAGTGAATATATGTATCGGAATAGCAATATTACAGATATGTTTTGCAAAAATATTCCCGGAATTGTATAATACGGAGAACGAGGTAAAAGCGCTGGCAGAAAAATTTATTATTATTGCAGCGGCGGTTATCCCTTTGCAGGCTTTTACTAATACAGCATATGAAACGTTACGTTCAGGAGGGCAGACGATAGTTACCTTTTTATTTGATAGCGGACTTGCTTGCTGTGTTGTATTGCCATTTGCTTTTTGGCTGTCTAAATATACTGAGCTTAGTATTGTGACGGTGTATCTTCTTGTTCAGTTTACAGAAATAATAAAATGTATGATTGGATATATAATGGTGAAAAAAGGCGGATGGATTAAAAAAATAGTGTAATAGTAAATTATATAATGCAATATAAAAAGAGAGGATATTCTACGATGAGGCGAGAAGAGGCAAGAAAAAAAGCTGAGGCGCTGGTGGCGCAGATGACACTGGAGGAGAAAGCTGCCCAGCTAAAATACGGCGCCCCCGCAATTCCGCGTCTTGGGGTTCCGGCGTATAATTGGTGGAATGAAGGGATACACGGAGTGGCAAGAGCGGGACAGGCTACGGTATTTCCCCAGGCCATCGGAATCGGCGCCACTTTTGATACGGAGCTGGCAGGAAGGATGGCGGATGTGGTTGCCACAGAGGGGCGTGCCAAATACAATGCGTATTCCGGAAAGGAAGACCGTGATATCTATAAGGGCCTGACCTTTTGGTCGCCCAATGTGAATATTTTCCGGGACCCCCGGTGGGGCCGCGGACATGAGACTTACGGAGAGGACCCGTACCTGAGCAGCCGGATGGGCGTAGCCTATGTGGAAGGGCTGCAGGGGAGCGGCGGGATCATGAAGGCGGCGGGCTGCGCGAAGCATTTTGCCGTACATTCCGGCCCGGAGGCGGTCCGCCATGAGTTTGATGCGGAGGTTTCTGCAAAAGATATGGAGGAAACCTATCTTCCGGCATTCAAGGCATTGGTGAAGGAAGCGGGTGTAGAGGCGGTAATGGGGGCGTACAACCGGACCAACGGAGAGCCCTGCTGCGCCAGTAAGGCGCTTCAGAAGGTTTTGCGGGAGGAATGGGGGTTTGAAGGCCATTTTGTTTCGGACTGCTGGGCAATCAGAGACTTTCATGAGCATCACGGCGTGACGAATAATGCTATGGAATCGGCGGCGCTGGCGATCAATACGGGCTGTGATCTGAATTGCGGTAATACATATCTGCACATCCTGAACGCATATCAGCATGGTATGGTGACGGAGGAGACGATTACTGAGGCGGCAGTGCGGTTGTTTACTACCCGGTATCTGCTGGGTATCATGGAGGGAAGCGAATATGATTCCATTCCCTACACGGAAGTAGAATCGAAGGAACATCTGGCATTGTCTGAAAAAGCGGCGGAGGAAAGCTTTGTGCTCCTGAAAAATAACGGCATTCTTCCGCTGGATAAATCGAAGCTAAAGACGGTGGGTATTATTGGCCCCAATGCCGACAGCCGTGTGGCGCTGATCGGCAATTATCACGGAACGGCGTCCCGCTATGTGACACTGCAGGAAGGCCTGCAGGATTATCTGGAAAAGGAAGAAATCCGGGTGCTGACAAGTGTAGGCTGCGAATTGTTCCAGGACAGAACAGAGCATTTGGCCTTTGCCGGAGACCGTCTTTCGGAGGCAAAGATCGTGGCGGACAACAGCGATGTGGTGATTCTGTGTGTTGGCCTGGACGAGACTCTGGAGGGTGAGGAGGGCGATACGGGAAACAGTTATGCCTCCGGAGACAAGCTGGATCTGCAGCTCCCGAAGGTCCAGAGGGATCTGATGGAAGCGGTGGCGGAAACCGGAAAGCCGGTGGTGCTCTGCCTGATGGCCGGAAGCGATATGGATATGAGCTATGCGGCGGAGCATTTTGATGCGGTGCTGCAGCTTTGGTATCCCGGCGCACAGGGCGGACGTGCAGCCGCCCGGGTGCTTTTTGGGGACGTCTCCCCTTCCGGCAAGCTGCCAGTCACCTTCTATGAGACTTTGGAAGAGCTGCCGGAGTTTGCAGATTATGCCATGGAGGGCAGAACCTACCGTTATATGAAACAGAAGGCCCAGTACCCCTTTGGCTACGGGCTGACGTATGGAGATGTGCAGGTGCTGCGGGCAAAGCCGCTGGAGGATGCAGAAGGGATCGTGCTGGAGGCGGAGGCCGAAAACCGGGGAGTGCGGGATACAGACGAAGTGCTTCAGGTATATGTGAAAAATCTGGATTCGGAGCTGGCTGTACCGAACCCGGCGCTGTGGGGATTTTCCAGAATTCATCTGAAAGCAGGCGAGAAGGGGACATTTCGGATTCCGGTACCGGAGGAGGCATTCACGGTGGTGGACGAAGCCGGATGCCGGAGGATGGCCGGGGGCCGTTATGCCCTGTATGTGGGCTGCAGTCAGCCGGATGCGCGCAGTGCGGAGCTGACCGGGACAAGCCCGGTGAGGGTTGAGATAAAAAAAGAGTAACGAAAGAGCGGAAAAGGAGCTGCCGCAAAATCTCATTTGCAAAGTTCTGTATCCGGTGTTTGTGAGCACTTCCTGACATCTGTCCGTCCATGTCGGACTTCGTCCGCCATGTTTCGGACATTTGTCTCAGTGATACAAACACCCTGGATACAGATCCTTTTGCTATTCGATTTTGCGACAGCTCCGGCAAAGCAATGTTTTCCAAAAAACCGGTTGACATTCTCTGCGCAGGCGTGTATGCTATGGATTACATAGCTGCTGCGTCAGCAGGCGGCAGCTTCGGAACAGATGATTTCAGGCCGGGCCTGATGGGAATAGAAGGAAAGGAGGTAATTTTATGAAAAACTTATATTTTGACGGAAAAATGAGCGGATTGAGAAAGAAATATGTATGGAATAAGTTTGAAAACGGCTGCCTCCTGCGCAAGACATGACGTTATTTGCGCATTCTGTTTCTGATGTAAGACAGGAGACTGCAGTTTTCGGACTGCGGTCTTTTTTTATGCAGGAAAGAAAACTGGAACGGGAGGAAGAAGGGAGATGGAGTGTTTGAGAATAAGAACCTATGTGCTGAAGTTTAAGGGCCGTTATCTGCTGGGAACAGCCTGTATGCTGGGCGCAATCGGTCTGGATCTTTTATCCCCGGTATTGATTCGGAGAATCATTGATGATGTAATCCTGGACGGGAAGCAGCAGCTTCTGATGGCGCTGCTGCTGGGGCTTTTGGGGATCGGCCTGGGACGGGCCCTGCTGGGGTACGTGAAGGAGTTTACCTTTGACTGGATCGGGATGACAGCCACCAATCAAATGCGCAAGGATGTGTTTGACCATGTGCAGACGCTGTCTGTGGAGTTTTTTCATCAGCACAATACCGGAGAATTGATGACCAGGATCAAGGATGATGTGGATAAGGTATGTGTGGCCATTGGCTTTGTGGGGATGCTGGCGGTGGAGGCTGCGGTGCATACGGTGCTGGTGGTGGTGTGTATGCTGCGGCTCAGCCCGCTGCTGACCCTGGTTCCTCTGGCACTGCTGCCGCTGATCGGCGTAATGGCACTGCAGATGGAGCGGAAGCTGGGAGCAGTTTATGATGAGATCAGCGATGAGACGGCGGCAATGAATACGGTGGCGGAGGAAAACCTGGCCGGTGTCCGCACGGTAAAGGCATTTACGAAGGAGGAATATGAGAAGGATAAGTTCCGGGGTCATAACAAGCGGTTTTATAATCTGAATATGAAGCAGGCCCGGCTGGTGGCTGCTTACCAGCCTGCCATTTCCGGTACGGGAAAGATTATGCTTTTGGCGGTGGTGATCGTGGGCGGAGTGCTGGTGATCCGGGGGGATATGACGCTGGGGACTCTCAGCGCATTTTCGGAATATGCCAATAATATTATCTGGCCCATGGAGATCATCGGCTGGCTCAGCAATGATATCGGTTCTGCCATGGCTTCCTGGAAGAAAATCAAACGGATCATGGAGGAAACACCGGTGATCTGCGATCCGGATGCCCCGGTTTTTCTGGAGCAGGTGCAGGGACGGCTGACGTTTGAGCATGTGAGCCTGTCTCTGGGCGGCAGGAAAATTCTGGAGGATATAAGCTTTGATCTGCAGCCCGGAAAAACATTGGGAATTATGGGAATGACCGGAGC
The DNA here is from genome assembly GCA_030537145.1 of Lachnospiraceae bacterium. Classification (GTDB taxonomy): domain Bacteria; phylum Bacillota; class Clostridia; order Lachnospirales; family Lachnospiraceae; genus Merdiplasma. The sequence continues at coordinate 12,342 of JAUNON010000013.1, forward strand.
AGGAAAAAGTATGCTGGTCAGCCTGGCTCAGCGGTTTTATGATCCCACGGAAGGAGCCGTGCTGCTGGATGGAGTGGATCTGCGCAGACTTTCCCTGCGTCAGCTTCGTTCCTCCATGGCGGCCGTGACGCAGGATGTATTCCTGTTCTCCGATACGGTAAACCAGAATGTGAAAATGGGAAGAAAGAGCACACTGGATGAGGTGTCTGTCAAGCAGGCGCTGCAGCAGGCGGAGGCAGGGGAATTTGTGAGCAATCTTTCCAGGCAGGAGGAAACCCTGATCGGGGAGCGGGGCGTGGGACTGTCCGGCGGACAGAAGCAGCGGATCAGCATTGCCCGGGCGATTGCCAAGGGAGCGCCGGTTTTGCTTCTGGACGATTCCACTTCTGCCCTGGACATGGAGACGGAGGAAGCGCTTCAGGAAAACCTGCGCCATACCGGGCCCATGACAAAGGTGATTATCGGACACCGCATTTCTGCGGTGCGGGATGCGGATGAGATCCTGATTCTCCGGGACGGAAGGATCCTGGAGCGGGGAAATCATGAGGAATTGATGAAAAGAAAGGGAGAATATTACCGGACCTGGTGTGTTCAGTACGGAGAGGAGGTGAGTGCATGTCAGTAAATTCGATTCGGCAGGATGAGGTACAGCGGGAGGTGGATAAGAAGGATACGCTGGTGCGCCTGTACCGCTATTTGTTCCGGTATAAAACGAAATTGCTGGGAGTGGTTTTTCTGCTGGCGGTAACGGTTTCCATCAGCCTGGTATCCCCTCTGTTTATTGAGCGGGCCATTGATGTGCATGTGGCTGCCGGAGACTGGAAAAGGCTGCTGCTGCTGGGGGCAGCGGCGTTGGCCGCATATCTGATCTTTATGGCAGGCTCCAGAGCCCAGACGATTCTGATGGCCAGCGTCACCAATCAGGTACTGCTGGAGATCCGGGAGGAGCTGTACAGCCACATCCAGACCCTCAGCTTTCATTTCTTTGACAGCAGGCCTACCGGGAAAATCCTGGCCCGGGTGATCGGGGATGTGAACTCGCTGAAGGAAATGCTGACAGACAGCGTGACGCAGCTTGTGCCCGGCTTTGCCACAGTGCTGGGAGTGGCGGTGATCATGCTGGTAAAAAATCCGCTGCTGGCTTTGGCGGCGCTGATTACGCTGCCTCTTCTGGCGGGAGGGATGTTTTGGGTGATGAACGTGGGGCACCGGCTCTGGCAGATCTACCGGAAAAAGTCCTCGAACCTGAATGCTTTTATTCATGAGGATATGTCCGGCATCCGTATCATTCAGAGCTTTGCCGCAGAGGAGGAGACCCGGACGGACTTTTACCAGTTGGCGGACGAACAGCGGTTGTCCTTTATCAATGCGGTGCGTATTGCAGACTGCTTTGGTCCTGTCGTGGATATTACCTGGGGCATGGGAGCGTTTTTGCTTTACTTCATCGGAATTAAAATTATCGGCGCAGAAAAGGTGGGGGTAGGAACACTGATGGCATTTTCCACTTATCTTGGTATGTTCTGGAATCCCATCCGGAATCTGGCCAGCTTTTATAATAAGCTGGTAACCAACCTTTCAGCGGCGGAACGGATTTTTGATATTCTGGATACTCCGGCGGAAATCACGGACCGGGAGGATGCGGGAGAGCTGCCGGAAATCCGGGGAGAGGTCCGTTTTGAGGATGTGACCTTTGCTTATGCGGATGAGCCGGACCGGAATGTGCTGGAGCATGTCAGCTTCCGGGTGCTGCCGGGACAGACCGTTGCTCTGGTGGGGCCCACGGGAGCCGGGAAAACCACCATTGTCAACCTGATCAGCCGGTTTTATGACGTGAAATCCGGAAGCATTTATATCGATGATCATGAAATCCATGAAGTGACAATGGAAAGCTTACGCCGTCAGATGGGAATCATGACACAGGAAAATTTCCTGTTTACCGGAACCATCCGGGAAAATATCTGCTACGGGCGGCCGGATGCCACGGAGGAGGAAATGATCGCCGCCGCAAAAGCAGTAAATGCACATGGCTTTATCATGAATCTGGAGAAGGGCTACGATACGGAAATCAGCGAGCGGGGGGCCCGGTTTTCCATCGGCCAGCGGCAGCTTCTTGCCTTTGCCCGCACGATGCTTACCGATCCCAGGATCCTGATTCTGGATGAAGCCACCTCCAGCATCGATACGCATACGGAGATCCTGGTGCAGGAGGGAATCCGGCATCTGCTGGAAAACAGAACCTCCTTTGTGGTCGCTCACCGTCTGTCTACCATACGGAATGCAGACCGGATCTTTGTAATCAACCAGAAAGGGATTCTGGAGGACGGAACACACCGGGAGCTGATGGAAAAAAAGGGAGCTTATTATGAATTGTATCGTATCAGTTCAGCCCAGGACCTTGCACTGGCTGCAAAGCCCGTAAGAACAAGTGACGGTTGAAAAGAAACCAGTCCGGACTGAATTTTTCTGTTGCAAAATCATCCGAAAAAGATTAGCATAAACTATATCCATTTGTGGAAAAAATAGCAGAGAAGGATCAAATGGGGAGGGAGCCGGATGATTACGATTAAGGAAATAGCGGAGCGGATCGGTGTGAGTCCTACGACGGTTTCGAATGTGATAAATGGCCGGACCGGAAAAATGTCGGAGGAAACCAGAAAAAGGGTGGAAGCGGCTCTGGTGGAATATCACTATGTGGGAGAGAGCCGGAAGGAAGATCCAAACGCAGAAATGAAGCTGATTGCCATGGATTTTTATCTGGGTCAGAATAAGGATGTTATGACGGATCCCTTCTGTTCCACGTTGCTGGGAGCCGTCATGCGGGAGCTGCGGGAGCTGGGCCGGTATGTCGTCAGTGCTTCCCACGAGGATGAGGACGAGATTATCCGTAAGCTGGCGTCCAGAAATGTAGAGGGCGGGATCGTTCTTGGCTGTCCGCCGGAGAAATGCCTGGATTTGTGCAGACGGACGGCCAAGCCGGTGGTTTTTATCGATTCCGGCGATGGGGAATATGATAATGTGGGGCTGCAGGATATGCAGGGAGCTTATGAAATGACGTCCTATCTGATTCGGCAGGGGCACCGGCGAATCGCATTTTTTAACGATCACGGCGGCTTTACGCCCAGCAATCGGGAGCGGCTGCTGGGATTCCGGCTGGCGATGGAGCAGCATGGGCTGGAAATTTTCCAGGAGGATGTGTATCAGCTCCCGTTGGAGAGAAATCTGCGCTACGAGATTCTGCGCCAGTTCGCCAGAAAAAAGGCAGGACGGGAATGTACGGCGGCATTTTTCGTGTGCGACCTGTTTGCCAATGAGGCGATCAGTATTTTCTTTTCGCAGGGAATCTCCGTGCCGGAGCAGATCTCTGTTACCGGTTTTGATGACAATATTTATGCACGACTGTCCAGACCGCGTCTGACCACGGTGCGGCAGAATCCGGAGGAAAAGGCAAAGGAAGCGGTAAAGCTTCTGATGAAACGAATCTATGGGGAGGCGGTGCAGGTATATTCCCTGCATCTTCCTACAGAGCTGATCGTGCGGGACAGCGTCCGCTATATCGGGCAGGAGAAGGAAGCGGACAGGTAATGAAAAACAGAAAGAAACAGACTGCTGCAAAATGAAGGGGGAGGGATCCCGGATTCATTTTGCGGCAGTTTTTTTGTATAGAAAATTCCTCGAATTTCCTATACGAGAAGCCTGCGGAAAAATGCGCACGAATGCATAAGGTAATTTAGTGCGGCGCAATCTGCATCCGGCGCAAGGACCGTATTTGACGTTTTGACCAAAAATGAATGCGGAATCTTGGATGAAATGTTGGTGTTTCGCACAACTTATTGCAAAACCTCACAAAACAAATTAGCATCTTTTTAAGATTTCATGGAATGTGAAAGCATTCATGAGGTAAAAAGAAAATGGAAAGAGAGGAGGACATTTCATGAACAGACACATGAAAACGGCTGCAGGTCTGGGTTCTTTCTGTGCACTTGGGCTTGCGGCAGTCGCAGTACTGACGACAGGCTGCGGCAGCAGTAAAACATCGGATGGCAAGACCGTAGTTGAGCTGGTCCACTACAAGCCGGAGGCGGTGAAGGCGTTTGAAGCGCTGGAAGAGAAGTTCAATGCTACTCATGATGACATTGAACTGGTCATCGATTCGCCCAATGATGCCATGACCATCCTAAAAACCAGATTTATCCGGGAGGATTATCCGGATATTATCGGAATTGGAGGAGATATCAATTACTCTAATTTCCTGGATTCGGATATGCTGATGGATATTTCGGATTACGAGGGCTTAAGCGAAATCAAGGAATCTTATCTGCGCACGGATAAAGAGCTGGAATTTGTCCCAATGGACGGCGTTTATGCAGTGCCGTATATGGCTAACGCTGCCGGAGTACTGTACAATAGGGACATTTTTGAGGAGCATGGCTGGAGCATTCCCACTACGCTGGATGAATTCTATCAGCTTTGCGAGGAGATTCAGGACGCAGGGATCCAGCCCCTTTATTTTGGGTTTAAGGATACCTGGACCACGCTGGCTCCCTGGAATGCGATTTGCGTTGACCTGGCGCCTTCCGATATCTGCTCTCAGGTAAACAATGGTTCGGCGACATTTGCGGAGGCTTACCGTCCGGTGGCGGAGGTGACTAAATCCCTGCTGCAGTATGCGGAGCCGGATCCGGTTGCTTACAGCTACAATGATGCTTGTACCGCATTTGCCAGAGGAGAATCGGCCATGTATGTGATCGGAAGCTATGCGGTTCCCCAGATTAAATCGGTAAATCCCGATATAAATATTGATTCCTTTGTGTTCCCTGCCAGCAATAATCCGGAGGAGAATGTGCTGAATTCCGGAAATGACCTGCAGTGGTCCGTGTTGGCGAGCTGTAAGAATAAGGAAGCGGTATATGAGGTTCTGGATTTCCTTTATGAGGATGAAAATATTCAGACCTATCTGGATGATCAGAATGCGGTTCCCTGCAAAAAGGGTGATTTCGAACTGCCCTCCATGCTGGACGGTATGAAAGAATATATCGAGCAGGACAAGATGGCAGATTACCAGGATCATCATTACCCCAGCGAAATGGCGGTGGACGCTATGATCCAAACCTTCCTGATGGATGAAAGTGAGGATGCATTAGATACTTTCCTGACCAGATTTGACACGGAATGGGCACGATACAACCGGGATTTGATCGCCAAGGTTCAGAAATTTTATAAAGATCATCCCGAAAAACTGACGGAGGGAGGAGAAGAGTCATGAAAACATCAAAAGGCGTCAATGACAGAAAGCGTACTTTTCTGCTGATTACGATTCCGGTACTTGTATTGTTCTTTGTTTTCAATACATTGCCGCTGATTCAGGGCTTTATTTACAGCTTCACGAACTTTAAAGGATACGGCTCCTATGATTGGGTAGGGCTGCGCAACTATCAGGATCTGTTTACAGATGCCCGTGTGGGAAAATCCTATCTGTTTACTTTTAAATATGCGCTTGTCTGCACGATTCTGACGAACGTGATCAGCCTGATCCTGGCATTGGGATTAAACAGCAAGATCAAAGGCAAAAGCGCCCTGCGCGGGATTTACTTTATTCCCAACGTGCTGGGGGGGCTGGTAGTTGGTTATATTTTCAGCTTTTTCTTTACCTACATTCTTCCGGCAGTGGGACAGTCACTGGGGATCGAAGCGCTGAGCAGCAGTTGGCTTTCCAGTACCAGTAAAGCGTGGCTGGCTATCGTTGTGGTAGGATGCTGGCAGTCCATCGCCATGAATACTATCATTTATATTTCCGGACTCCAGACAGTGCCGGAGGATGTGTATGAGGCGGGATCCATCGATGGAGTATCCGGATGGAAAAAATTCTGGAGCCTGACGTTCCCCCTGATCATTCCGTTCTTCTCCATCAATATGGTATTGTGTATGAAAAACTTCCTGATGGTATTTGATCAGATTATGGCCATGACCAAGGGCGGCCCGTCCCAGAGTACTGAGTCCATTTCCTTCCTGATTTACAATAACGGTATGAGCGGCGGCCAGTTTGGCTTCCAGAGCGCCAATGCAGTTCTGTTCTTCGTAGTGATCGTGGCGATTTCCGTCTTTCAGTTGACGGTGACAGGGAAAAAGGAGGAGCAGTTATGAAGCATTCATCCAATAAACAGACAAGAACGGTTAATTGGCCGGTTACAATTTTGCTGATCATCGGCTGCCTGACCATTTTCTTCCCCCTTTATATGGCAGTCATTATCGCATTCAAGCAGCCGTCAGAAATGACCAATGACATTGCAGGAGCACTGGCGTTCCCGGCCAAATGGAGCCTGGATAACTTTGCGGAGGCTATGCGGGTTACTGACTTCTGGCATTCTCTGGGCAACAGCCTGCTGATTACGCTGATTACCGTATTATTGGCGGTAGTGATCCACAGCCTGGCAGGCTATGCGATTGGACGCAGCATGAAGGGCAGCAAGTTCTACAATTTTGCATACCTTTACATTGTCAGCGGTATGTTCGTACCCTTTGCAATTCTGATGATGCCTCTGGTTAAAGAGACAGCCATATTGGGAATTGACAACCGGGTGGGCGTGATCCTTCTGTATACGGTATTTTTCATGCCTATGAACGTGATGCTGTACAAGGGTTATTTGACCAACATCCCCATCGCACTGGAGGAGGCGGCCAGAGTAGACGGGGCGACGACCTGGAAAACCTATTGGTCGATTGTGTTCCCCATTATGAAGCCCATGCATGCTACCGTGGCTGTGCTGACTGCCATGAGCACCTGGAATGATGTGATGACCCCGCTTGTTATCATGTCCGGAAAGGGAGGAACTACACTGCCGCTGGCACAGTTGAATTTCCAGACTCAGTTCGGTACGAATTATAACCTGGCATTTGCCTCCTATCTGCTGGCGCTGCTGCCGATTCTGCTGTTCTATATCGTCTGCCAGAAGCAGATCCTGAACGGTGTGGTAAACGGTGCTGTGAAATAAACTGCAAAGGAGATTCTCAGATGGATTTAAAACAAAGCTACTATGATATTTATGGAGCGAATGACTGGACAGATCTTCGTTTCCGTCAGCTTGTGGAAATCATTGAAAGAGCAAAAAGGGAAAGACCACAGAATCTGAAAAAACAGGATTCCGCAGGAAATGGCTGGTATCTTTCTGAGAAAATGGTGGGCATGATGCTCTATGTGGACCGGTTCAGCACGGATCTATACGGATTTGAGGATAAAATCGATTATCTGGCGGAGCTGGGAATCACTTATGTGCATTTTATGCCGCTTCTGAAATCCAGAGAAGGAAACAATGACGGCGGATATGCGGTGGTGGACTATCTGGAGGTAGATCAAAAATACGGAAATATGGAGCAGTTGGAAAAGGTGATCCGCCTCCTGAAAAAAAGAGGGATACGGACCTGTATCGATTTTGTCCTGAACCATACGGCAAAGGAGCATGTGTGGGTGGAGGAGTGGAAGCGGGGCAATCAGGATTATGATGATATGTATCATATGTTCCCGGATGATACCCTTCCCGGACAATACGAACAGACCATGACGGAGATATTTCCGGAGGTGGCGCCCCATAACTTTACTTATTATCCGGATCTGAACAAATATGTGATGACCCGCTTCTATGAATTTCAGTGGGATCTGAATTATGCCAATCCGCAGGTATTTAACAAGATCGTTGAGGTGCTGCTGACTCTGGCGAATAAAGGGATTGATATTTTCCGGCTGGATGCGATTCCGTATATGTGGAAGGAGCCGGGGACAAGCTGCATGAATCATCCCAGGGTGCATACGCTGCTGCGGATGATGTACAGTATTGTAAAAGAGGTATGTCCTTCCGTAATTTTTCTGGGAGAGGCGATTGTGGAGCCGCATGAGATCGTCAAGTATTTCGGAACTCCGGAAGAAAAAGAGTGCAATGTAATGTACAATGCTTCTCTGATGGTGCTTTTGTGGAACTCTCTGGCTACCCGGGATGTACGGCTGATGGAGCGGTCGCTGGCGAGAGACTATGGGGTGCCCTCCGACGGTGTATGGATCAATTACGGCAGGTGCCATGATGACATCGGCTGGGGCTTTGAGACGGATATCCTGCGGGATCTGGGCTTTGATCCGGAAGCGCATAAGCAGTTTATGATCCAGTTTATGGAAGGAAGATATCCGGGCAGCTTTTCGGTGGGAGAGCTGTACGAGTTTAATCCCGTGACTTTGGATGCCAGAAACAGCGGAACCTTTGCCTCCATGTGCGGCCTGGAGCAGGCGATGAAGGAAAAGCATCAGTATAAGATCGAACAGGCAGTAAAAAGAATCCTGCTTTTAAATTCCGTTATTATTTCCTATACCGGAATTCCGCTGCTTTACAGCGGGGATGAGATCGGTCTGCTGAATGACTGGAGCTATAAAGATGACCGGAGGATCGCAGGAGATTCCCGCTGGCTGCACCGGGGGAAAATGGATTGGGAGGCAGCAGAAAAACGGTATGATTCCGGCGCGGTTCAGGGAATGATCTTTAAAGGAATCAAGAAAATGATTGAGATTCGGAAAGGCTGCGAGTATTTCCGTTCCGATCTGAAATCAGATCCGGTAGATCTGGGGAATCCGGCGGTATTTGGTTTTCACAGGGAAAACCGGATGATGGTGCTGGCCAATTTCTCAGAAAAGGAGCAATGGGTAGATGCCAACCGTTTTAACTGGTTTGGGCTGCCGGGAGAGATGCACGACCTCTTGACAGAGAGGCCGGTCCGCTCCTATAATAATACAATATTGCTTGGTCCATATGAATATTTGTGGCTGGTATAATTTTTGACAGCGCACAGAAAAAATGGGGCTGCTGCAAAATCAAGACGGTTTATTTTGCGGCAGCCCCCTGCTGCAGTTTAGACATAAGATCATAACTTGGAAGGAAATAAAACTATGGCGATCAGAATTGACAGGCTTGCAAAAGTATTTACGCTTCAGACAGACAAAAGCACTTACCAAATGAAGGTGGATGATCACGGCACGCTCCTGCATACGTATTTCGGTGCTATGGCGGAAGAGACAGATTTTTCTTATCTGATCGTACCGGAGGATCATGGGTACTGCGGCCAGCCGGGAGATGTGGCCGGGGACCGTACCTATTCTCTGGATTATTATCCGCTGGAGTATCCGGTGCATGGAAACGGAGACTACCGGATCAAAGCGCTGAAGGCGGGATGGAAGGGACAGGTTCCCTGTCTGGATCTGCGCTATGCATCCCACAAAACCTACAGAGGAAAATATGCACTGGAGGGACTTCCGGCGCTTTTTGCAAACCAGGCGGATCAGGATGTGGAAACGCTGGAAATTACATTAAAGGACCTGTATGAAGAAATTTATGTAACGCTTTTTTACGGTGTTTTTGAAAAAAAAGGGGTCATCACCCGTTCGGCAGTGGTGGAGAACCGGGGAGACAAGGTTCTGGAGCTGAGGCGGGTCATGAGTGCCGGGATCGATTTTCCGGCGGAGAATCTGGATTTGATCCGTTTTTATGGAAAGCACACGTGTGAGCGACAGTTTGAACGGAGCGGACTTTTTCATGGGATTACCGAGATTGGCAGTACCAGGGGCACCTCCAGCCATCAGCAGAATCCCTTTGTGATTCTCTGCAGCCGGGATGCCACGGAGGATTCCGGAGACTGCTACGGCGTATCGCTGCTTTACAGCGGCGGTTTCAAAATGCAGGCGGAGAGGGATCAGTTCGGCAGCGTTCGTCTGGTGTGCGGCCTTCAGGACGATGATTTTTCCTGGGAGCTTTCAAAAGGAGAAACCTTTGCCGCACCGGAGGCTGTTCTGGCCTACAGCGGCCAGGGGCTGACCGGCCTGTCACTCTGCCTTCAGGAGGCGTATCAGGATAATCTGATTCGGAGCAGTTGGAAAAATAAGAGACGGCCCATTTTAGTTAATAACTGGGAAGCTACTTACTTTGATTTTCATGCGGATAAGCTGCTGGCCATTGCAGAACAGGCGGCGTCTCTGGGGCTGGATATGCTGGTGCTGGATGACGGATGGTTCGGAAAAAGAGATGACGATAATTCCGGCCTGGGGGACTGGCAGGTGAATGAAGCGAAGCTGGGCTGCTCCCTGCGGGAGCTGGCAGACCGGATCAATGATATGGGACTGGAGTTCGGTATCTGGATGGAGCCGGAGATGATCTCAGAGGATAGTGATCTTTACCGGGCGCATCCGGATTGGGCCTTCCGGGTGCCCGGAAGAGTGCCTAACCGGGGAAGGAATCAGTTGGTGCTGGACTTATCCAGAAAAGAGGTGCGGGATTATATGAAGCAGTCCATTGATCACGTACTGGAGTCGGCCAATATTGCATACGTGAAATGGGATATGAACCGGAGTATTGACTGTGTATGCAGTGCAGTGGATCCATCTATAAGTCAGGGCGCTCTTTATCACCGGTATGTTTTGGGGCTGTATGAGGTGCTGGAGTATGTGACTGTCCGCTATCCGGAGCTTCTGCTGGAGGGCTGCAGCGGCGGCGGCGGACGGTTTGACGCCGGGATGCTCTATTACACACCGCAGATCTGGTGCAGTGATAATACGGATGCCATTGAACGGCTGAAGATCCAGTATGGCACTTCTTTTGGGTATCCCATGTCGGCAGTTTCTGCCCATGTGTCCGTGTGCCCCAATCACCAGAACGGCCGTGTGACCCCCTTCCAGACCAGAGGGATCTGTGCTATGCAGGGAGCCTTTGGCTATGAGTTGGATCTGGGCAGGCTAAGCGGGGAAGATTGGAAAGAGGCCAAACGGCAGATCGCATGGTATCGGAAATACGATGAATTGTTCCGGAACGGACGCTATTACCGCCTGGTGTCTCCTTATGAAAACCAGGATTTTACTGCATGGAGCTACGTGGCAAAGGATCAGTCTCTGGCTTTGCTGAGTGTTGTGTATACGGATCTACATGCCAATCCGCACGCAGCAAGAGTGAAGCTGAAGGGGCTGTCCGGTCAGGCCCGCTACCGGCTGGAAGGGAAGGTATACACGGGAGCGGCACTGATGCTGGGCGGTGTGATCCTGCCAAAGCCAAAGCAAAACTATGATTCCTACATGGTATGCCTGGAACAGGTTTTACCGTGAAATTTTACTAAAACAGTTGCATATTTTTTTCACAGGAGTATAATAAAGCTGTAAATGGGGAGCTTGCAAATTAGCAGGCTGAGAGGAAGCTGACAGTGCTTCGACCCGGAACCTGATTTGGATAATGCCAACGTAGGGACATAGCGTAAAGAATTTCTGCGGATATACCCATATCAGGTATATCCGCTTTTTTTATCTCATAGGAAAGACTTTGCTGCTTTAAAATGCGAAAGTATGAGACTTTCCTATGAGATAAAAGCCCTGCGGGCAAACGATGCGCAGCTATGCGCACGGATGCATAAGGGAATTGATTGCTGCTTATTGTTGAGCATTGGAAAAGGGAGGGAAATATGAGGTGCAGGAAAGAGGACCTGACGCTGTATGCAGTGACAGACCGGCGCTGGCTGAAGGGCGAAAGTCTGTACAGCCAGGTGGAAAAAGCCATTAAGGGCGGAGCGACCTTTGTGCAGCTTCGGGAAAAGGGACTGGATTTCCAGGATTTTCTGGAGGAGGCAAAGGAAATGAAGGGCTTGTGCCGGCAATATGGAGTTCCGCTGATCATCAATGATAATGCGGACATTGCTCTGGCTGCAGACGCAGACGGCGTACACCTGGGGCAGGGTGATATGAAGGCTGCAGATGCGCGCCGGAGGCTGGGAAAGAATAAGCTGATCGGAGTCTCCGCCCGGACGGTGGAGCAGGCGCTGCTGGCCCAGCAGCAGGGGGCTGATTATCTGGGAGTGGGAGCGGCGTTTTCCACCGGCTCCAAGGCCGATGCGGTGCAGATGAGCCATGAGACGCTGAAGGCCATCTGTCAGGCGGTCAGGATTCCGGTGGTTGCCATCGGCGGCATTACCAGAGACAATGTTGCAGAGCTGGCCGGCAGCGGCATCTGCGGAATTGCCGTAATCAGCGGGATCTTCGGACAAAAGGATATTCAGGCGGCAGCGGCAGAGCTGAAGGAACAGACACTGCGTATGCTGCGGGCGTAACAGAAAGGAAAAGGCGGCCTGGAGGAGCAGATTTTCTGGATTCAGAGCCGGATTTTCAGGAAGGACATGCGATGACAGAAGGAAGAAAGGGAATGAAAACCGTATTAACGATTGCCGGAAGTGATTCCAGCGGAGGCGCCGGCATTCAGGCGGATATCAAAACAATGACAGCCAATGGCGTGTATGGCATGAGCGCAATTACTGCTTTGACTGCACAAAATACCACCGGTGTGACAGGTATTATGGAGGTGACTCCGGCGTTTTTGGCAGAGCAGCTGGACAATGTATTTACAGATATCCGTCCGGATGCTGTAAAGCTGGGGATGGTTTCTTCGGCAGAGCTTATTGAGACGATTGCAGAAAAATTGAAGGAATACCGGGCAGAGAAGGTCGTGGTGGATCCGGTGATGGTGGCTACCAGCGGTGCAAAGCTGATCTGTGACGATGCCATTGAGGCGCTGAAGGAGAAGCTGCTTCCCATGGCGGAGGTCCTGACTCCCAATATTCCGGAGGCGGAGACGCTTTCCGGAAGGGAAATCCGGGCAGAGGCGGATATGATCAAAGCGGCGGAGGCCATCAGCCGGAAATACGGCTGCGCCGTGCTGTGCAAGGGCGGTCATCAGTTGAATGATGCCAATGATCTGCTGTACCGGGGAAATGGGTTCCGGTGGTTTTACGGAAAACGGATCCAGAATCCAAACACTCATGGAACCGGATGCACACTTTCCAGCGCCATTGCATCCAATCTGGCCAAGGGGTTTGATCTGGATACCTCAGTGGAGCGGGCGAAGGCATATATTTCCGGTGCGCTGGCGGCCATGCTGGACCTGGGCGCAGGCTGCGGACCCATGAACCATGCCTTTGCGCTTACCGGGGAATTTATAAAGACGGCAGAAGAGGAGGTACGGGCGTAATGGAAAACAGGCATACTTCGGTATTTGAAAATGGATTGATCTGGTTCGGCGCCGGAGTTTCCATTGCGGAAATTCTAACAGGAACCTATTTTGCGCCCCTTGGCTTTGGGAAAGGTCTTGCGGCGGTATTTGCGGGACATCTGATCGGCTGTCTGCTGCTTTTTGGAGCAGGACTGATTGGAGCAAAGACGGGAAAAAGCGCCATGGAGACGGTAAAAATGAGCTTCGGCCAAAAAGGCTGCCTGCTGTTTTGCGCCCTGAATATACTGCAGTTGGCAGGCTGGACGGCCATCATGATCTATGACGGAGCTCTGGCGGCGGACGGGGTGGTACATACCGGGAGATGGATCTGGTGCCTGGTGATCGGTATCCTGATTATTGTGTGGATCATGGTGGGCATCACCAATCTGGGTAAGCTGAATACGATTGCTATGGCTGCTCTGTTTCTTCTTACCCTGATTTTGTGTAAGGTGATTTTTGCGGACGGGCGGGCCGTGGAAATAGCAGCGGAGGAAAGCATGAGCTTCGGGGCTGCGGTAGAATTGTCGGTGGCCATGCCTCTGTCCTGGCTGCCCCTGATCAGTGATTATACCAGAGAAGCCGAAAAGCCGGTGAAGGCCACCGCCGTCAGTGCGCTTGTTTATGGGCTGGTAAGCTGCTGGATGTATGGAATCGGCATGGGAGCAGCGATCCTCACCGGAGAATCGGACATTGCCCAGATTATGCTGAAGGCAGGCCTGGGGGCGGCAGGGCTTTTGATTATTGTATTTTCTACAGTGACCACCACCTTTCTGGATGCTTATTCGGCCGGAGTTTCCAGTGAGACACTGTGCGGCAGCCTGAAGGGCAAATATGCGGCGGTGGCAGTCACTGTGATCGGAACGATGGCAGCAATCGTTTACCCCATGGATAACATTACGGATTTTCTGTACCTGATCGGCTCCGTATTTGCGCCTATGATCGCCATTCAGACCGCAGATTTCTTTCTCCTGAAGAAAGACGCACAAGAGCGGCAGGCGGATGTGCCAAACCTGGTGATCTGGGCCATTGGTTTTGGTTTGTACCGTATTCTGATGCGGGTGGATATTCCTGTGGGGAATACGCTGCCGGATATGGTAATTACGATGCTGCTGTGTGTGGCCCTGCAAAAAATCCTGCCTGCTGCCAAAGGGAGAGGGAGCCGGTGACGGAAAGGGAGGCCGGGATCTGGCGTCCTTCGGAGTCCATCGTATAGTTATCCCGGTAGACAAGCTGGGAGATGGGTACCAGCTCGAAGCCCTGTTCCTGCAGCTTTGTGATAACGGAATCCAGAGCCTGGGCAGTGTACTTGGCACCGTTATGCATCAGGATAATGGAGCCGTTGCCCAGATGCCTGTTTTCCGTGACAGTCCGCACGATGGAATCGGCGCCGTAATCCTTCCAGTCCAGGGAATCCACGTCCCATTGGATGGGCAGGTAGCCGCAGGCTTTGGCGGTGCGGATTACCGAATTGTCATAATCTCCGTAGGGCGGGCGGAAAAGCTCCATATCGATCCCGGTCAGCGCCTTCACCCTTTCATGCACCTGCATGATTTCCTCCTTCTGCTGGGTGGCGGAAAGCTGACTCATATTCTTGTGATTCTGGCTGTGATTGCCCAGATCATGACCGGCGGCAGCAATGCGTTTCACATCCTCCGGATAGCTGTCTACCCACCCTCCGGTCATAAAGAAGGTGGCTTTCACGTTATGGGCTGCCAGAATATTCAGGATGTTTTGCGTATCCTCATTTCCCCAGGCTGCATCGAAGGACAGAGCGACCTGGGGTTTTTCCGTCTGTACGCAATAGACAGGAAGCTCCCGTTCCTGCTGCATATTGCTGACGGCCACCATTTGGTCCCTGGTGTAATAAGAGCCGGCCAGAAACAGCAGGGCGCAGAGAGATACAATGAGGGCTCCCCTGCAGTGATCCATGGCTTTTGGGGAGAGCGGGCGTAAGCGGAATTTTTTTTTCATTTCATTTCCTTTGGCGAAAGACTTCTTATTTTATTATATGAACTGTTTGCAGCTATTCAGAACAGGCGGGGGCAGTTGCTGCCGGGACGAAGGATAAGAGAAGAGCAGCGGTGCGGGCATACAAAGAGGGCTGCTGCAAAATCGAATTTGCAGCAGCCCTCCATCAATCCTGCTATGACAGGTTTTTAAGCGCATACTTTTGTGATTATTCTGCGTCGGACTCCAGCTCCGCCAAGGTATCCTCTGCGATCGCTTCAATGTCATCCAGATCCTGGGAAGTGCCCGGGTTCTCTTTTGCTTCCAGAGCCTCTGCAGGAACCAGAATTTCTGACGGGGCACTGTAATCATAGGTGAAATTCATAACCATAGTGGGGATCTCCAATGTCGCTTCCGGAATAACGTCATTGCCGTCCTCATCGGTGGTGGCAAAAGCAAATCCCATCATCTGAGAAAACTCAGAAAAATCACTGCCGTCCATATTCAGAGTGGCTTTCAGCGGCAGATAGCTTTCGGCGTCTACGTCCATTTCCATATTGAATACCATACCGGACAGCATAGATTCTGCGATAGCCATGGTGGTCTCATCCTGATCCTCGGTGGAAGCGGCGGCCATGGCCTCTTCCATGAACGGCTTAAGTACATCGTAGGTGATAGAGGTTGCCAGATGGTAGCAGGCGCTTCCGTTTACATCGGTGGGCTCATCGCTCATGGTGTATTCGATGGGGAGCTTGCCGGGATCGAGCTGTGCTTCTTCCATCAGCTTCTGCAGCTCTTCCATCTGCTCTGCCGGAACGGCTTCGTATTCCCAGACTCCGCCGGTACCGTCATCCACATATGTGAAGGCATCCCAGGCACCGTCATCACCGGGCACCATGTATGTCTGCAGATTCATTTTCATCTCTTCGCCCATGGCAGATACATTAAAATCAGCCGCAACTCCTACGGTAAGAGGATCCTTGATACATTTGATGTCCATGGTTCCGTCAAAGCTCATATCCAGATTCATGGATGCGCCTGCATCCTCGTAAGCGATTCCCAGCGTCATCTTCATATCTATATCAGCGGCGGCGCTGAGTCCGTCCACATTGCTGGAGGCTTCCGTGTAGTTTGCGATTACATCATCAACAGTAGCGGCACTGTCAAACCCTGTCAGAAACATGGAGCCGACGCCCAGCGCCAGGACTGCGGCTGAAACCAATACATTTTTCTTCATCATACTTTCTCTCCTTTAATTTTTTCATATCCTTGCTTTTCGGGCTCCCGGAATGTATTACGGCAGAGTGAAATCCAACAGCCCGGGCCCAAACATTCACGCCCGCTTTGCGGGCATTACCACAAATATAAGTCCGAGAATTGCTCCGCACTGCGTGCTCACGCAATTCTACAGGTATTCGGAATCCGGGCTGCCGCCCTGCTTCTTCATACCTGTTGTCGTCTCGAAAGCATATCGGATCGAGCTGCAAGCAGCCCATCCGTCTCTGCTTTGAGACTGGACTTATACAGTAAAATCAGTATAGCATGTTCCGCTTTCCGTGTCTACCAAGGAAAATAATTATAAGAAAACATTAGGAAATGAAAGTTACTGTTCAGACAGTACCTGAGCACTTAGCTGCTCAGGTACGTAAGAACGTGATTCAGGTGTGAGCAGGCTCCTTTTGCGAAGCAAAACTTAAAATGAGCCTGCGAATCGTTACTGGAACGAGGTACGAGTGAACAGTAACGAAATGAAAGTTACTGAGAACGGAGTGAACGGTAACAAATGAAAAAGTGAGGAGAAGTGACGAAACTTGCGAAAAAATTTACTTGAATCTTTGCGGCGGTATGCTATGATGTCCCTGTAGCCTTTTGCGCCTTTGCATTCTTCTTGCGGTGTCCTTCCGCAGAAAATCATGCGGGGGCTTTGGGGGCCGGTACGGGAGCGGAAAGAGCAGGAAATGAGCCGGCCGGAGCCTGAACGGCGGCAGGGGCTGTAGATTAAAGAAAAAAGAAGGATAAATCATTGAATTACGAAGAGGCAGTAAATTACATAGCGGAGGTACCCAGGTTTACGACAAAAAATAAAGCGGAAAATACGGTGGAGCTGCTGCGGAGGCTGGACCATCCGGAAGAAAAATATAAAGTCATCCATGTGGCGGGAACCAACGGAAAGGGTTCGGTCTGTGCGTTCCTGGCGTCGATTTTGCAGCACGGAGGAAAGCGAACAGGGCTGTTTATTTCACCGCATCTGATCAAGATCAATGAGCGGTTCCAGATCAACCAGGAGCCAGTGCCGGATGAGACCTTTCTGGCTGCATTTCGCCGGGTAAAGGCAGTAATCGATGACATGGTCAGGGATGGATTTTATCATCCCACTTATTTTGAGATCCTGTTTGCCGTTGGGATGGTGATCTTTGCGGAGGAGAAGGTGGAATATCTGGTGATGGAGACCGGGCTGGGGGGACGGCTGGATGCTACGAATACCGTGGCCCGTCCGATTGCCGCAGTGATTACCTCCATCAGCCTGGACCATACCGAATATCTGGGCGATACCGTGGAGCAGATCGCATGGGAAAAAGCGGGAATCATCAAGGAAGGCGTCCCTGTGATATATGACGGAAGGAACCGTTCCGTTGAGAAAGTGATCCTGGACAAGGCCAGGGAAATGCATGCGCCGGCCTTCCCTTTTTATGAGCAGATGTGTGAAATACAGGAACGGACGGATAAAAGCATTGATTTTGTCCTGAATAACAGGTATTATGATTACAAGCTGGTACGGGTTCCCTATCTGGCAGATTATCAGATCGTGAACAGTACCCTGGCTATGATGACGATCCGCATTCTGGACAGCCGGAAGGAACTGTCGGATGACACGATCCTGCAGGGAATCGCAGATACCCGCTGGGGCGGCCGGATGGAGACGGTTTTGCCGGGAGTGGTGCTGGACGGCGCTCATAATGCCGCGGGCATTTATGAATTCCTGAAAACAGTGCGGATGGTGCAGGAGAGCAGGCCGGTGTCGCTGCTGTTTTCCGCTGTGGTGGAAAAGGATTATGAGGAGATGATACGGGAGATCTGCCAGCAGGCCCGTTTTTCCTCTATTGTGGTGACGCAGATCGAGGGCAGCCGGAAGGTGGATGCGCAGGCGTTGGCGGAGGTGTTCCGCAAATATACGGATGCACCTGTTTTGGCAGAGGCGGATGTGGAGGTAGCTTTCCGCACTGCGTTGGAGCACAGAGGGGACGGAATGCTGTTTTGTGCCGGATCCCTTTATCTGGTAGGGGATATTAAGGCTATTCTGAACCGGCAGAAGGTGCAGCAGCATTGAGTTGTGCGCCCTCCGGGACAGACAGCGGTGATTGACGCACCGGTTATGGAAACGGAAGCAGAAGGACGGATGGACACAGGGGAGAAGATAAGGAGAATTTCGATGATCAATTATGAAGAGGAACTGAAAAAATTTCATCCCAGTATGGATGTGAATGAAGCGGAGGATGCGATCTACAGCCGTGATCTGACGGATGTGACGGACATCCTAAAGGAAATGCTGCAGGATGAAAAGAAAAGGAAAAAATAGGGGGACGCTATGAGGTGCATTTACTGTAACACACCCCTGGCGGCGATTGATTACTGTCCCGGCTGCGGGGCGGATGTGACGCTTCTGAAAAGAATCGTCCGCATTTCCAATCTTTTGTACAACCGGGGGCTGGAAAAAGCAACGGTACGGGATTTGTCCGGGGCGATTACCTGCCTGAAGCAAAGCCTGAAATTTCATAAGGAAAACATTGATGCCAGAAATCTGCTGGGGTTGTGCTATTTCGAGACCGGCGAGGTGGTGTCCGCCCTGTGTGAATGGGTGATCAGTAAGAACCTGAGACCGGAGGATAATCTGGCCGATTTCTATATTAATCAGCTTCAGAGTAATAAGAACCGTCTGGATGCGATCAACCAGACGATCCGCAAGTACAATCAGTCCATTGAGTACTGCCGCCAGGGTAATGAGGATATGGCAGTGATTCAATTAAAAAAAGTAGTTTCCCAGAATCCCAAGCTGGTGAAAGCGTATCAGCTTCTGGCTCTGCTGTATATGAAGCATCAGGAGTATGAAAAGGCCAGAAGGCTTCTGAAGAAGGCGGCCGGTGTGGACAATACCAATACTACGACTCTGCGTTATCTTACGGAGATCGAGGAAATTACCGGAAAAACCACTGGCTTTTCCGTAAAGCGCAGACGCCAGGAGACGGAGCCGGAGGAAGGAATGGGCGCAACGCTGCGCTATGTCAGCGGGAATGAGACGATCATTCAGCCTACCACATTCCGGGACAGCTCCACGGTGGCTACGTTTATTAATATTGCGCTGGGGATCCTGCTGGGTGGGGCGATCGTATGGTTTCTGGTGGTGCCGGCCAGCCGGCAGGCGGTGCAGGAAAGCGCAAATCAGCAGGTGACGGATGCAAATACGAAGCTGGCTTCTGAATCGGCAAGACTCCAGGATCTGCAGGATGAGATCGATTCCTATTCTGAAAAGGCGGACGAGGCCAAACAGGAGCGGGATGATGCGCTGAACAAAGCCGGCAGCTATGAGGATCTGCTGGGAGCGGTTGACCTGTATGTAAAGGGAGAGCAGACTACGGCGGTGGAGGCGCTGGGCAAGCTGGATGCGGAAGCGTTTGACGGAAATGCTAAGGCACTGTACGAAGATTTGATGGGAGCGGTCAGTAGCGCCATGTTCAATCAATACTATTCTGCCGGAACCACGGCATATGTGGCGGGAGACTATGCCACTGCTGCGGAACAGCTTCAGAAAGCGGTGGATTCGGACCCGGACGGCACCAATGCGTCTTATGTGGATGCGCTGGCATATCTGGGCTTCGCATATTATAATCTGGGAGATACACAGAATGCCAATGAGGCGTTCAATGAAATTATTACGTATCATTCAGGTTCTTCCTGGGCTTCCCAGGTGCAGGCATACATAAACGGAGATACGGGAGCGCAGACGCCTTCCGGAACGCAGGGAGCGGCCTCCGTGCAGAATGGCCAGGAAGGGGGAACCGGAGACGATGATATTACCGTTCTGGGAAATGGCGATGATACGTATGGTCCCTATGATCCGGCGGATGTGGCCTGGACGGATCCCAACACGGGGCTGAACTACGATATGTACGGAAATCCGCTGGGATATTGATCCAAAATACGGAACAGAAAAAAGAGAAAAACGGTACGAAAGAAAAAGCGAACGCAGATTCTTTCGTGCCGTTTTTTTATCTTCAGCTACGCGCGCGGAACAAAAGCTGGGCTGCCGAAATATGGAAATGCAAGGGTGTGCAAAGCACGCTTTGAAAGAAATAATAGGGAGGACAGAGACCATGGATGGGAGATTTCAGGTATCAGGGAACAGACTGACGATTCACCTGCCGGCGGAGGTAGATCATCATAATGCGGAGGAGCTGAAGAAGGAGGCGGACAGGCTGCTCCAGAGACAAAATATCCGCTGCATTGAGTTTGATTTCGGCAGCACCGGTTTTATGGACAGCTCCGGAATCGGTATGATCATGGGAAGGTACAAAAATATCCGTTTTATGGGCGGCACGGTAGTTGCTACTCATGTCAGCGAACGGATCCGCCGGATTCTGACCATGTCAGGGATTTACAAGGTCATTGATATTTATGAAGGGGAGCCGCAGTCATTTTTTTCATAGGGGGAGCATCATGAGCAAAGAAAACGAGATGAAACTGGAGTTTGACAGCAGGTCCTGCAATGAGGGCTTTGCACGGGTGGCGGTGGCGGCCTTTCTGACTCAGCTAAATCCTACGCTGGAGGAGGTGGCAGATGTAAAGACCGCTCTGTCGGAGGCAGTTACCAATGCCATCATCCACGGATACGAGGGGAGAGTGGAGAAGATCGTGATCCGGTGCCGGATTTGCGGTCAGAAAATTGAGATTGAGGTAATGGACCAGGGGGCAGGAATCCCAGATGTAAAACAGGCCATGGAGCCTCTTTTCACAACGAGAGAGGACTGCGAACGGGCCGGAATGGGATTTTCTTTTATGGAGGCATTTATGGACACCCTGGAGGTGACGTCCGCTCCGGGAGAGGGGACGCGGGTAAAAATGACCAAGTATATTGGCCGCAGCCGCGGGGAACAGGAAGGGTGATAAAACAGAATGGATCGCACACTTGCATTGCTTGAACAGGCACACAAGGGAGATAAAGCTGCGAGAGAGATGCTGGTGGAGGAAAATATGGGGCTGGTATACACGGTGGTGAAACGGTTTCTGGGAAGAGGCGCAGAGATGGAGGACCTGGTGCAGATCGGCAGCATCGGACTTCTGAAAGCCGTTGATAAATTTGATCTAAGCTTTCAGGTAAAATTCAGCACATATGCCGTACCCCTCATCGCAGGGGAGATCAAGCGGTTTCTGCGGGATGACGGGATGATTAAGGTCAGCCGCTCCCTGAAAGAAACAGCGGCGCTGATCTACGGCGTCCGGGAGAAAATGGAGCGGAGGCTGGGACGGGAGCCGGATATGGAGGAGCTGGAAAAAGAGCTGGGACTGCCCAGAGAGGAAATGATGCTGGCCATGGAGGCTTCTTCTGAGGTGGATTCTATCTACCGCCCCATTTATCAGGGAGACGGAAATGCGGTTCTTTTGATGGATAAGATTCAGGAAAAGGAAAATGCAAATGAGCGGGTGCTGAATCATATGCTGCTGGAGCAGCTTCTGAAGCTGCTGGAAGGGCAGGAGCGGAGACTGATCGATCTGCGGTATTTCCGGGATAAGACGCAGGTGGAGACCGCCAGGGAGCTGGGAATTTCCCAGGTGCAGGTATCCCGGATGGAGAAGAAGATTCTGGGAAAGATGCGGGGGGCGGTTTCCTGAGGGCGCCGGCCGGTATGCGGGAAAACCGTCCCTTCTCCCAAAGATCGACGGAGCGGGGAGGCTGAAAGGTTAAATGCATTTTTTCTGCAAAATCTCACTGCGGATGAATAGATTTGAAAAGGATTTCGAATACTAAGGGAAAGAAAAGTGCCGTGGCAGAGTCAGAAAAAGGCCGCGGCAGGATTGGAGACGGGACGATGAAGAAATTTGTGTGCAGATTCGGAATGTGGATGGTTGTACTGGCGTTGGCGGCCGGTATTTTTTATTTATTCTGGGGAAGAAATTCCCAGGATAAAAACCAGATGGGGACTCTGGTAAAAAATATGGCGCAGGCGGCGCAGTCCTGTAAATTCTGAGACAAAAGGAGCGGCGGAAAATGACCACCATATATTTAAAGCTGGATAAGAATATGAAGATTACCGGCAGGGATTTCTGCCTGAAGGAAATTGCCCAGGTGCGCTGTTCGGACAAGGCGGTGGAAACAAAGGCGAAGCTTTTAAAGCTTCCGGCTCTTCAGATTACCGGGCCGGGACGGTATGTGTTTTCCATTATGGATATAATTGATGTGCTGCAGAAGGAATTCCCTTCCGCAGAGATTCAGAATCTGGGAGAGACGGATTTTGTGCTGACACTGGAAAAGGACAGTCCTCCTTCCGCCGCCTGGCAATGGACGAAAACCTTGTTAGTTTGCATTATGACATTTTTCGGGGCGGCCTTTTCGATCATGGCCTTTAACAATGATGTGGGGATTACGGAGCTGTTTGGGCAGCTTTATACACTTTTTACCGGAGATGTCTCCAATGGATTTACGGTGCTGGAGTTCTCCTACTCGCTGGGGCTGGGGATCGGCATTCTGGTATATTTCAACCATTTTGGGAAAAAGAAGATAACGGCGGATCCCACGCCGCTGGAGGTGGAGATGCGTATGTACGAGGATCAGATTGATGATACGCTGATTGAGGCAGACAGCCGAAGTCCGCAAAAGACCAGGAGTTAGGTAATTTGTGAAAAAGGGGCCATCGCAAAATCGAAAAGAAAAGGGATTTGTATCCGGAGTGTTTGTAAAAGCAGCGGGGCGGTTCCGGTACAGGAAAGAAAGCAGGAGGAAACAAGGAAAATGAACTTTGCAGGTTTGGGAAATTTCTGGCCCAGAGCTTTGCTGGGGCTGATCGGCTTTTCCAGCGGTGCGCTGGTGGCCGGAGGCGTGGTGGCGCTGACCATCGGTCTTGGAATTGTGGAGCGTTTTGTGGGGATCAGCCATACGGCGAAGTCTGCTAGGCTGTATGAAAGTATGATTTGTCTGGGGGGCGTGGACGGCTGTCTGGTAACGGTATATTTGCCCTATCTTTTCCTGGGCAGAACCGGACTTTTGGTTACAGGCTTATTCAGCGGTGTTTTTGTAGGCGGCTGGATCATGGCGCTGGCAGAGCTGCTGAATGTATTTCCGGTATTCATCCGCCGTCTGGGGCTGACAAAGGGAAAAAGCTATCTGGTTATCAGCCTGGCTCTGGGCAAGGTGCTGGGCAGCCTGCTGGAATTTGGGATGCGGTGGGGGAAATAAACGGCATAATTTTTAGAAATTATCGGCCGGGGGTTTTGTAATTGCGGAAAATCTGATATACTAAAGAAGATTGTAATATGGAATGAATGGAAATTGGTGGTGTATTTACGTGAGTGAACAGGGAAGGGTAATCTTTACAAAGGAGGAACTGGCTGCAAGGGTGAAGGTTCCGGCCATTGTAGAGCAGGATTTAAAGAGAATTATCAGTGAGCGTCTGGAGCAGTGCGGTCTGTATTACCGGGTATTTTCACGGATCAAGACAGCGGCTTCCATGGCCCATAAATTTGAATTAAAGGAGTATGGAGAGGGGAATAAAAAGCTGCAGGATCTGGTGGGGGTGCGGATCAATCTGTATTTTGATGACGATGTGGACATTTGCAGGAACATCATAGAGCATACCTTCGGCGTGGTGGACTGGTCCACATCGGAGCGGAGCGAGGAGGAGTTTAAGCCCACGAAGCTAAACGGCGTGTTCCGTCTGCCGGAGTACCTGAAGTCGGAGATCTCCCCGGATACCTGGGAAATGTACATAGACGATACCTTTGAGGTGCAGATCAAGACCATGTTTTTTGAGGGATGGCATGAGATCGAGCATGATATGCGCTACAAGGGAGAAGAGCTGTGGAAGGATTATAAGGGATTTTCCCGCTATTTTAACAGTATTCTGGCTACCTTGGAGCTGTGTGATAAATCTATGGTCACGCTTTTTGAGGATCTGGGCCATGCGCTGTATAAGTCCGGGCGTTGGAGCGATATGATTAAGAGCCATTTCCGGCTGAAGCTGGGGGAGGCTTCTTTGTATCCGGAGGTGGAGCAGCTTCTGAATGAGGATCTGGTTCAGGTGGATAATCTTGCGAAGCGAATCTATAAAACCAGCAAGCAGACGCTGGTGGATCAGCTTTTAAAGAGAAGCCGGAAGATTCCCATCAATGTAAATACGATTATTGCTCTGCTGAATGACAGCCAGTTCCACGACAGCCGGCTGACGGCCATCTTCAAAGAACGGGATGTCTATAATGACGGCAGGGAGGAGAGCGTGGCAGAATCCCGCCATTATGAAATGAAGCCGCTGATCCGTCATACGGTTTTCCAGATGCGTACTCAGATTGACGGAAACAGGCTGAAGGAAGAACAGCCGGTACGTCCGGAGCTGATCTTTGAAAAATGCTGTGATATTATTTATCAGTGGATCGTACAGAAATACGGCGGCCTGTTTAAGAATATGCCGCTGAAGGTCTCCACCTTTCATGCGGATATTCTGGCGTACCATGTGGCGGTGAATTATGATCGGGAAAGACGCCGGATGAATATGCATGTGCGTCATATGGATCTGGAGGTAGGCGGCCGGATCTGGTATTCCGAAGCCTGCCTGGAGACAGACCGGCAGGGAAGGATTTATCTGAAGCTATGCAACGGATATGCGGAGCCGGAGCGGGAAAATCATTTGGCCCAGGACAATGCGGCTATGTTTTTCAGCTATCCCGGATATTATAAGACCATCGTGGATAATGTGGGGATTATCAACGGCATTGACTGTCTGAACCGAAGGAGGATTCTGAGAGAAGAACAGCTTCCTCTGATACAGAAGGCGCTGATGGATCAGGAACGGATGTTCCCGCTGGTGGTGATCATATCAAAGGAGACCGAGGACGGGATGATGGATGAGGGCTGGCTGGGCCAGTTCCGGGTTTCTGACTTTACCCGTACCGTGTGGCGCTATGCCCATGTATTTACCTGCTACGAGCAGGTGGGGAGAAAGCTTCTGGAACAGGCGGGAATTGGAAAAGCGCAGTCGGAGCAGCTCCCCAGGCTTTATATTTTCTGGCCGGACGGAAATACGGATGATTACGGTCCGGAGGATGTGGTGAACTGCAGCTTTGGCCGTCATCTTGAGGCACGGGGAGATGCCCGCACCTACGACATTGTGAAGGGAGGTCAGGCCTTCTATCATAAAATTGTTACGGATCTGAGGGACTGGAACGTATCAGCGCAGATGTGGGAAGGCTTTAAGCTGGAAATTATGACGGAGATTCCTGTCTGATCAGGGACAAATATAAAATATAGAAAACAAAAGGGATTACTGCAAAAGCGGTAATCCTTTTTTCTCGTGATTAGGTGGGCCTGCGTCAGCAGGCCTGGGGCGTAGGAACGGTCGTGCCTAAACCAGCCCATTTAAAGTTCGCTTTCGGCGAAGGGGCTGGTTTCTTTTCAACCGTCACTTGTTCTTACGGGCTTTGCAGCCAGTGCAAAGCCCTGGGCTGAACTGTTACAAACTTCCTGTAATTTTTTTGGATTTCCCCTTGTATTTTTCTTCCGGATGGGCTAAGATAGACACATAAGTGGTAGAAAGTGGTGAGTTGTGGGTTCAAAGGGAGGATTTGTGTGGGGAGCACACAGTTCGAACCCAGACTTTGAAAGAAGGTAGTCTATGATGTTCATGGGTGAATACAATCATACGGTGGACACCAAGGGCAGGCTGATTATCCCGTCGAAATTCAGAGAACTATTAGGGGATGAATTTATTGTGACGAAGGGATTGGACGGCTGCCTCTTTGTATTTCCTCAGAACGAATGGCAGGCCTTCGAGGAAAAGCTGCGTACCCTACCGCTTACCCAGAAGGGCGCAAGAGCGTTTACCCGTTTCTTTGTAGCAGGTGCTACGCCGTGTGAGCTGGACAAGCAGGGGAGAATTCTCTTACCGGCAACGCTGAGGGAATTTGCTGGTCTGGATAAGGATGTTGTCCTGGCAGGTATGCTTAACAGAATTGAGATCTGGAGCAAGGCAAAATGGACGGAAAACAATGCATGTGATGATATGGATGATATCGCAGAACAAATGTCAGATTTAGGGCTGAGCATATAACCTGGGGAGGTTTGTATGGAGTTTAAACATAAATCGGTACTTTTGGATGCATGCATTGAGAATTTGCAAATCAGGCCGGACGGCATTTATGTAGATGGTACATTGGGCGGAGGCGGTCATTCCTATGAGATCTGCAGACACCTTTCTGAAAAGGGAAGGCTGATCGGGATCGATCAGGATGCTGCGGCGATCGAAGCGGCAGGAAGGCGCCTGGAGGAATTCGCAGACAAGGTTACGATTGTGCGCAGCAATTACCGCAGCATGAGAACGGAGCTTGCAAAACTTGGAATTTCATCAGTAGATGGAGTCATTTTGGATCTGGGGGTCTCTTCCTATCAACTGGACGATGCCGAGCGCGGGTTTACTTACAGAGAGGACGTGCCGCTGGACATGCGGATGGATCAGCGCCAGTCACTGACGGCAAAAAATGTTGTGAATGAGTATAGTGAGATGGAGCTTTACCGCATCATCAGAGACTATGGGGAGGATAAGTTCGCAAAAAATATTGCCAAGCATATTGTAAGTGCCAGACAGAAAAAAGATATTGAAACAACTGGGGAGTTAATTCATATTATAAAAGCGGCGATACCGGCAAAAGTCAGAGCGGTGGGCGGACACCCGGCCAAAAGGACCTTTCAGGCCATTCGGATTGAGGTAAATCATGAACTGGACGTACTGAGGGATTCTCTGGATGATATGATCGACCTGTTAAATGACAGCGGACGGATCTGTGTCATCAGCTTCCATTCACTGGAGGATAGAATTGTTAAGACGATATACCGAAAAAATGAAAATCCATGTATATGTCCGCCGGAATTTCCGGTATGCGTATGTGGGAGAAAATCAAAGGGGACTGTGATTACCCGAAAGCCGATCCTTCCGACGGAGGAGGAGCTGGAGGAAAATCCCAGGGCAAAAAGTTCGAAATTAAGGGTATTTGAGCGGAAAAAGGAACTGTAAAAGAGCAGTTGCCGGAAAATATATGCCGCAGCCGCAGGCGTGGCCGGTAAAGCGCCGGGCATCCGGGCAGGAAGCGGCAGGATTCAGAGGCAGGAAAAATGAGCAGAGCAGAAAATCAGATGAGACAGCAGAATGAAGGCAGGGGCCGGTATCCGGTGAGCACGTATGTGGATGGAAATACCATCCGTAAGCTGCAGACGGAGCCGAGGCAGCAGAAGCGGCAGAATTCCCGTACAAGCTCCGCCACACGGAAGAACAGAGAGCGGGCATTGCAGATGAACTTCAGCTATGTATTGTTTTTGACTGTGGCAGCCGTAGTGACGGTGATGGTGTGCATTAATTACCTGAAGCTGCAGTCGGAGAGTACTGCACTGCAGAAGGAAGTAACCTCACTGAGTACTCAGTTAAGCGAGTTAAAGCTGGAGAATGATTCCAAATACAACCGGATTATTTCCTCGGTGGATCTGGAAGAGGTGAAGGATGTTGCTATGAATGAGCTGGGCATGGTGTATGCCAGTGAGTCTCAGATCAAGACCTACGACAGCGCCGAGAGCGACTACGTAAAACAGTACCGGGAGATTCCTGCGGAATAGGTGATTATTTGACTGTGAAAAGACAGAATGAAAAAAGAAAAAAAAGATTTACGAGAAGAATGCAAATAAAGCTGACGGCTGTATTTGCATTCGTTTTATGCATGTTAGTTGTTTTGCTGGTACGCATTACCTATATTACGGCAAAAAGCGGCAATCAATACGCAAAGCAGGTATTGTCCCAGCAAAGCTATGACAGCCGTACCATACCCTACCGCCGGGGCGAGATACAGGATACCAACGGGATTATCCTGGCCAGAAGCGAAAAGGTATATAATGTGGTGCTGGACTGCTATGCGATCAACAGTAAAGAGGATTATATAGAGCCAACCATTGAGGCTGTCTGCTCCGTGCTGGACCTGGAGGAGGCGGAGGTGCGGGACCGGATCGAGAATGATAAGACCCGGGACAGCCAGTATCAGGTAGTGAAACGGAAGGTTACGGAAGAGGAGAAAGAGGCGTTTGAGGATTACGTTTCCCTGGACGAAAGCCGGAATTTGTCCGATACCCAGAAAAAAAAGCTGAGAAATGTCCAGGGTGTATGGTTTGAAGAGCAGTATGACCGGACCTATCCTTATTCAAAGCTGGCAAGCAACGTGATCGGTTTTTCGAATGATATTGATCAGGGCGTATGCGGCTTGGAGGCTTATTATGACAGTCTGCTGAATGGAACCAACGGCCGGGTATTCGGTTATCTGAATGAAGAATCGGAATATCAGAAAACCACTATAGAGCCGGAGCATGGAAAAACGCTGGTTACTACGCTGGATATGAATATTCAGCAGATTATTGAAAAATACATTCAGGAGTTTGACGATACCTATGGAGATGATGAGAGCCATGGAAAAGGAGCGGAGAACGTGGCTGTGGTGGCCATGGACCCGAACAGCGGCTCGATTCTTGGTATGGCCACCAATTCCGATTTTGACCTGAATGATCCTCAGGATATGACAGAGTATTATGCGGGAGCGGAAATCAAGGGCATGGACGATGAAGAGTACGTGGAAGCCCTGAATCAGATGTGGAGTAATTACTGCGTATCTCAGAGCTTTGAACCTGGTTCTGTAGTAAAGCCTATTACGGTTGCGTCTGCACTGGAGGTAGGTGCTGCCTATGACGGGGAACCCTTCTACTGTGACGGCGGAGAATATATTACGGATACGCAGATCAACTGTGATAATATTTACGGTCACAGGGACGAAACGCTGGAGTATGCCATCGTAAATTCCTGTAATGATGCGCTGATGCAGATCGGGATGAGTATGGGAATTGCCAATTTCTGCGAATATCAGCAGCTTTTTAATTTCGGAAGCGTGACAGGAATTGATTTGCCGAACGAAAACTCCGGCGTGATCTATAATACCAATACCATGCATGAGGTGGAGCTGGCTACCTGTACCTTCGGACAGGGCTTTACCTGTAACATGATCCAGGAGATCAGTGCATTTTCTGCCGTTATTAACGGAGGATATTATTATCAGCCCCATGTGGTGAGGCAGGTGCTGAATGCGGACGGCAGCGTGGAAAAAACGGTGGACGGCCTGGTGCTTAAGCAGCCGGTCTCCTCTCAGGTTTCTGCTCTTCTTCGCAGATATCTTAAGACTGCGGTGCAGGAAGGTACGGGACAGAAATCCCAGGTGCCGGGATATCTGACCGGAGGTAAAACAGGTACGGCAGAGAAGATTGATCCGGTTACCCATGAGCGTGCCAGCGGCAAATATCTGGTTTCCTTTATCGGCGCAGCGCCCATCGATGATCCGCAGATCGTCATCTACGTGGTAGTGGATGAGCCGAACGTAGTCAACCAGGCGGACAGCAGCTATGCGCAGACCTTATTCCGTAAAATCGCTACAGAGGTATTTCCTTATATGGGACTTTACCCCACCGAGGAGATTGATCCCAATATGCTGGCTCTGCTGGGTCTGACGGAAGCTGATGTAGTGAAGGGCGGGTCGAATCATCAAACCTTCCAGGCCTATGACAGCTATGGAAATCTGTATAACGGCGCTTACGTAAGCGATGACGGCATTGTGGTTAATGCAGACGGAGTTCCGATTGAAGGCGCATATATTAATGAAGAAGGAAATGCGGTGGATGCTTACGGAAATGTAACGGAGCTGGAGGATAAAGCGGAAGTACTGGATCCCAAGGCCGACAATCCGGATATTGCATCGCCGCCGGAAAAAGTAGATGACGGAACCGGGGAAGGAACCACCTGGGACGGCATCACCAATGAAGATTTAGAACAGGAAGAATAATTCGTGTAAGGGCCGGGCCGGCCGCAACATTCTGTTTGCGAAGCTCTGTATCCGGTGTTTGTGAGCAATTCCTGACATCTGTCTGTCCATGTCGGACATCGTCCCCCATGTCTCAGACATCTGTCTCAGTGATACAAACACCTTGGACACAGAAGCTTCCGATGTTGAATGCTGCGGCCGTTCCGGCTCTTTTTCGGCAAAAGGCGCACGATGTGCAGAGGAGAGCTGCTTCGCAGCCGCACATGGGTGCGGAACAAAAAATTGCAGTTATAACCGGGACGGCTTTTCCATAGGCTATAGAGAGGAACCTGCGGGGATGGAATATGGATTTTGGCAAGCTGCATACCTTTCACCGGAAGAAAACGGTCATCATATTTCTGGCTTGTATTGCTGCTCTGGCTGTATTGATTGGGCGGCTGGGCTATCTGATGCTGGGGAAGGCAGAATATTACGGGAAAAAGGCGGAGGATCTGCACGAGAGGGAGCGGCCCATCAAGGCGGCCCGGGGACGGATTTTAGATGCCAACGGAACCGTTCTGGCAGATAACCGAACGGTCTGTACGATTTCTGTGGTGCACAGCCAGATTACGGATACGGAGGAAGTGATTCGGGTGCTGTGCCGGGAATTGGGCCTGACGGAAGAGACCGTGCGGAAAAAGGTGGAGAAGGTAAGCTCCATGGAGCGAATCCGCTCCAATGTGGATAAGGAAACGGGAGACCGCATCCGCAGCTATGGCCTGGCGGGGGTGAAGGTGGATGAAGATTATAAACGGTATTATCCCTTTGGAAGCCTGGCCTCCAAGGTATTGGGCTTTACGGGCAGCGACAATCAGGGCATTATTGGTCTGGAGGTACAGTATGAGGAAGTTCTGCAGGGCACGGAGGGAAAGATCCTGACGCTGACGGATGCCAGGGGGATCGAGCTTCCGGAGGCAGGAGAGAGCAGGCTGGAGCCGGAGGCGGGGAACGATCTGCAGATCAGCCTGGATTATAACATTCAGAAGTATATTGAGCAGGAAGCGCTGCGGGTGATGGAGCAGAAGCAGGCAGACAGTGTTTCCATTATTGTGATGAATCCCCAAAACGGAGAGATTTACGGAATGACGAATGTCCCGGAGTTTGATCTGAATGATCCCTTCACTTTGACAGAGGCGGCGGAAGAGGAAGTAAAACAAACGGAGACGGAGGAGGAGACAGAGGGAGAAACGGCGCAGACGGAGACGAAGAGCCAGGAACAGATCACCCAGGAAAAGCTGAATCAGATGTGGCGGAACGGCTGTATCAATGACACGTATGAGCCAGGCTCCACCTTTAAGATCATTACGGCCTCTGCAGGGCTGGAGGCGGGCGTGGTGTCGCTGGAGGATTCCTTTCACTGTCCGGGCTATAAAATCGTGGAGGACCGGAGGATCCGCTGCCATAAGACTGCGGGACATGGAGCGGAGACCTTTGTTCAGGCGGTGCAGAATTCCTGCAATCCGGTGTTCATCGAGGTTGGGCTTCGGCTGGGGGTGGACCGCTTCTTTCAATATATCCGGCAGTTTGGGCTGCTGGAAAAGACCGGCATTGATCTGCCGGGAGAGGCGGCCACCATTATGCACAAGCAGGAGAACGTGGGGCAGGTGGAGCTGGCCACCATGTCCTTTGGCCAGTCCTTCCAGATCACTCCGATCCAACTGGCGGCTACCGTCAGCTCTCTTGTAAACGGAGGACGGCGGATTATCCCCCACTTTGGAGTGTCGGTAAAGGACAGCAGCGGAGTACTGCGGCAGGTATTTGAGTATCCGGAGGGAGAGCAGATTGTGTCAGAAAAAACCTCTGAGACGATGCAGTATCTGCTGGAGCATGTGGTGGCGGACGGCTCCGGAAACCGGGCCTATTTGGAGGGATATCACGTGGGAGGGAAAACGGCCACCTCCGAAACGCTTCCCAGAAGTGCAAATATTTACATTTCTTCTTTTGTAGGCTTCGCCCCGGCAGACGATCCCCAGGTGCTGGCGCTTTGCATTATCAATCATCCTCAGGGGGTGTATTATGGCGGTACGATTGCGGCGCCGGTGATTCAGAGAGTGTTTGCCAATATTCTTCCGTATCTGGGAATAGAAGCGGATTTGACTGAACTTGAAACAGAAAAGGATTGAAGAATGCGGGAAAAAGAATTATACTAAACCGTAGTATGAGAAAGAACCGGTGACGGGAAAAAAACAAAATGAGAACGAAGAGGTGCGTTATGTTAATTAAAGCAGATATTTTAATCCCATTGTTTGTGGCCTTTGGCATCAGTGTGGCATTGAGTCCGTTTGTGATCCCTTTTCTTCAGAAGCTGAAGGTGGGCCAGACGGAGCGTGTGGAGGGCGTAAAATCCCATTTGAAGAAAGCGGGCACTCCCACCATGGGCGGTCTGATTATCCTGATTAGTATTCTTGTGACCTCTCTTTTTTATATCGGAAAGTATCCGAATATCGTTCCGGTACTTTTCCTGACGCTGGGCTTTGGCATAATCGGCTTTCTGGATGATTATCTGAAGGTGGTGCTGCGCAGGTCGGACGGACTGATGCCGAAGCAGAAGATGCTGGGGCAGTTGATCGTTACCACGATTTTTGTGGTTTATATCTGGGTAAAGGATCCTTCCTGTCTGGATCTTCTGATTCCGTTTACCGGAGGCTATGTCCTGTCCGGCCAGGCAGTGCGGCTGGTTGCCACGCCGCTGGCATATTTTGTGGTGATCGGAACGGTCAACGGAGTGAATTTTACAGACGGGCTGGACGGCCTGGCCACCGGAGTGACCTCCATGGTGGCAGTGTTCTTTACGGTGGCCTCCATGGTGCTGGGAGGCGGAATTGAACCGATGACGGCGGCGGTGCTGGGGGCATTGCTGGGCTTTCTGCTGTTTAATGTGCATCCGGCCAAGGTATTTATGGGGGATACCGGTTCCCTGGCTCTGGGCGGTTTTGTGGCCGGGGCGGCTTACATGCTGAAGATGCCGGTGTTTATTCTGATCGTGGGATTGATTTATCTGGTGGAGGTGCTTTCCGTCATGATCCAGGTGACGTATTTCAAGAAAACCGGAGGAAAGCGGTTCTTTAAAATGGCGCCGATCCATCATCATTTTGAGCTGTGCGGATGGTCTGAAACCCGGATCGTTACAGTATTTACGGTAATTACGGCATTTCTGTGCCTGATTGCCATGGTAGGGATTCAGTAATGCGCAGAGGATAGGAGGAAGAGAGCGTCATGGAATGGCAAGAGAAACGGGTGCTGGTGTTCGGAACCGGCGTCAGCGGAATCGGAGCGGCGGACCTGCTGGAAAAGGTGGGGGCGGTGCCGGTATTATATGACGGAAACAAGGCATTAACAGAGGAAGCGGTGCGGGAAAAGCTGCCTTTGGGCAGCCGGGCCCGGATCGTGATCGGAGAGATGACAGATCAGGTCCTGGAAGGAATCGATCTGGCGGTTTTAAGCCCCGGCGTTCCTACGGATCTGCCGGAGGTAAATCAGATTCGGGAAGCCGGGATTCCCATCTGGGGCGAGATTGAGCTGGCTTACCGGAATAGCAAAGGAGATGTGCTGGCAATTACAGGCACCAACGGAAAGACCACTACGACTACGCTGGTGGGAGAGATTATGAAGTACCACCAGGAGCAGGTATTTGTGGTTGGAAATATTGGAACCCCCTATACGGATGCGGCGCTGCAGACTACGGAAGCCTCTGTGGCGGTGGCGGAGATCAGCAGCTTCCAACTGGAGACCATCGACCGGTTTCATCCGAAGGTAAGCGCCATCACGAATATTACTCCGGATCATCTGAACCGGCATCATACGATGGAGGAATATATCCGGGTGAAGGAAAGCATCACGAAAAATCAGACGCCGGAGGATACCTGTGTCCTGAATTATGAGGATGAGGAGCTGCGCAGATTTGGAGAGAATCTTGTGCCGAAGGTAATCTTCATTAGTTCCCGCAGAAAGCTGGAAAAGGGTCTTTATCTGAATGGATCGGTCATAGAATATAAGGACGGAGCTTCCGTAACGGAAATCTGTTCCGTAAAGGAGCTGAAGCTGCCGGGGCTGCACAATTATGAAAATGTGATGACGGCAGTGGGTATGACGATGGCTTACGGCGTGCCGCTGGAGGAGATCCGGCATGTGCTGCGGCGCTTTACTGCCGTAGAACACAGGATCGAATATGTGGCGGAAAAAGGCGGCGTTGTTTATTACAATGATTCCAAGGGAACAAATCCGGATGCCGCCATCAAGGGCATCCAGGCGATGGACCGTCCCACGGTGCTGATCGGCGGAGGCTATGATAAGGATTCCTCTTACGAGGAGTGGATCCGGGCCTTTGACGGAAAGGTGAAATATCTTGTACTGGTGGGCCAGACAAAGGAGAAGATCGCTGCTGCGGCCAGACGCTGCGGCTTTCAGGATATTCTGATGGCGGACACCTTTCAGGAAGCGTTTGAGCTGTGTGTGAGCCATGCCGAACCGGGCGATGCGGTTTTGCTGTCCCCGGCCTGTGCAAGCTGGGGCATGTTCCCCAATTATGAGGTGCGGGGAAAGGTATTTAAGGAGCTGGTACATCAGCTGTAGATTCTTCTCGGGCTGATTCGTTTCAGATGAGAGAGTTACCAGCCGCAGAGGGGGCCGGCCGCAGCGGCAAAGCGCCTTCTAAGGAAGGAGTATCCGGGAAACAGCGTATGCGGTACATTTTAGAGAAGCACGAGATTGGAAAGTTGGAAGGAGATCTGCGGCTTGAACAAAAAAATGGGAAAGCCCGATTACAGCCTTTTGGCAGCCGTGCTGTTTCTGACAGTATTCGGCCTGATAACTCTTTACAGTACCAGCGCATACAACGGGCAGGTGAGATTCCATGATTCTGCCTATTATTTCAAAAAACAATTGTTTGCCACGGCTCTGGGCCTGGGAGCCATGTATTTTGTGGCCAGTCTGGATTATCACCGTCTGCTGCGGCTGGCGGTACCGGCGTATCTGGTTTCCCTGGGACTGTCCGGGGCGGTTTTGCTGGTAGGAGATTCCTACAACGGCTCTAAACGGTGGTTATCTCTGGGGCCGCTTTCCTTTCAGCCGGCAGAATATGCGAAGCTGGCAGTAATTTTGCTTCTGGCGGCGCTGGTGAGCACCCGGAAGAAAAACCAGGGAGCAGGAATGATTTTTACGGTTATGCTGTCGGTGCTTCCGATCGTAGGCCTGGTGGGCACCAATAACCTGAGCACGGCGATTATCATTCTGGGAATTGCGGTAATTATGATTTTTATTTCCAATCCCCGGTATCTGCCGTTTGTATGGATCGCTCTGGCAGGAATCGGATTGATCGCCGTCTTTCTGGGAATGGAGCAGTACCGGTTGGAGCGGCTGGCAGTGTGGCGGGATCCGGAAAGCTTCGACAAAGGGTTTCAGACCATTCAGGGGCTGTATGCCATCGGCTCCGGCGGTGTTTTTGGAAAAGGGCTGGGCAACAGCCTGCAGAAGCTGGGATTTGTGCCGGAGGCTCAGAATGACATGATCTTTTCCGTAATTTGTGAGGAATTCGGCCTGGCCGGCGCAATCCTGCTGATCCTGGTATTTGCCTTTCTGCTGTGGCGTTTTATGGTCATTGCCACGAAAGCGGCGGATCTGTTTGGGTCGCTGCTGGCTGCGGGCATTATGGGGCATATTGCGATACAGGTTATTTTGAATATTGCCGTAGTGACGAATACCATCCCGAACACGGGCATTACCCTGCCCTTTATCAGCTACGGCGGAACCTCTGTACTGTTTCTTTTGTCTGAAATGGGGCTGGCGCTGGCGGTCAGCCGGTGGCAAAAGGAGAATTTCTGCATATCATAGGATATATGGCAGAAAAACAGGCCGGAGGGATGGACTTGGAATGTATAGAAATTCGGGGAGGAAAACCACTTTATGGTACAGTGAAACTACAGGGCTCAAAAAATGCAGTGCTTCCCATGCTGGCAGGCTGCATTCTGCATCCGGGCGTCAGCCGGCTGGAGCATTGTCCCCGCATTCGGGATGTGCAGGACTCCATCCGTCTTTTGGAGGCGCTGGGCTGCAGAGTATGGTGGGAAGGAAGCTGCCTGGCAGTAGATGCCTCCCGGATTTGCACCTGGAAGATTCCGGAGGAGATCGGAGCCAGGATGCGCTCTTCGATTCTGTTTCTTGGGGCGTTGCTGGGAAGGCTGGGAAAGGCGTGTCTGCCCTATCCCGGCGGCTGTGTGCTGGGCGCAAGGCCCATCGATCTGCATCTGGAAGGCTTACGGAAGCTGGGAGCCCGAATTGAAGAATCCGCTTCCTGCATCCGGGCAGAAGGAGAGCGGCTGAGGGGGACAGAGATTTCTCTTCGTTTTCCCAGTGTGGGGGCTACCGAAAACATCCTTCTGGCGGCGGTTTTAGCAGACGGAGAGACGGTGATCCGAAATGCGGCCAGAGAGCCGGAAATCGGGGAATTGTGCCGTTTCCTTCAGGAAAAGGGTGCGGATATCCGGATACTTCCGGAGGGGGAAATCATCATCCGTGGGAGCGCAAGGCTGCAGGATTCCAGGCATGAGCTGGCTGCAGACCGAATTGTGGCAGGAACGTATCTGCTGGCGGGAGCAGTCACCGGAGGGCGTGTTACCGTAGAACGGATGCCCTTTTCCCATATGGAGGCAGTATGTGAAGTTCTAAAGGAAACCGGGATAAAATTAGAAAAAAACGGTGCGAGCCTGACGGCAGACGGTTCCGGCGGATACTGCGGGATAGAGCTTTTGGAGACTGCGCCCTATCCTGGGTTTCCCACAGATCTCCAGTCGCCTATGATGACGCTTTTGTCCACGGCAAGGGGCACCAGCAGGATTCGGGAGAATATTTTTGAGTCCCGGTTTAAAATTGCCAGGCAGCTTCAGCGCATGGGAGCCGATATTACACTGACAGGAAGGGAAGCTATCATATGCGGAATTCCGAAGCTGCGGGGAGCGGAGGTGGAAGCCTTTGAACTGCGGGGAGCGGCGGCGCTGGTGCTGGCGGGACTGCAGGCCGGGGGCGTGACCAAAATCAGCGGATACCGGTATATTTACCGGGGGTATGAGCAGATTTTCGAGAGCTTAAAGGAGCTGGGGGCCGATATCCGGCAGGAGCCGGTTTCGCAGCGGCGGGCAGCGTTTGTAAAAGGACTGCCGGAGCAGGCGGGAACGCAAAGCGTGACTGCAAAAGGATAAAGTGAAATGCAGAAGATCAGGATACAGGAGACAAAGGAATGACAAGGAAAAGAAGAAGGCGCCGGGTATTCCGGATAAGGATGATTGTGGGGCTGCTGCTGTTTTTGGCGGCAGCGGCAGCGGTTTTGCTGGGATTTTTCCGCATCCGAACCGTAGAGATTTCCGGCTGTAACCGGCATTCGGCGGAGGAAATAAAGGAAGATCTGATTTATGATTTCTGGACGGAGAATACACTCTATTTTGCATGGAAATATAAGCATGCCTCTTCCGATGCCCGTGCACCTTATCTGGACAGTATTCAGGCAAAATTTGTCTCGCCGGGACAGGTGCGTATTACAGTAAAGGAAAAAGTGCTGATCGGATATATCCAATATGCAGGAACCAACGTGTATTTCGATTCCAACGGCATGGTAATGGAAATGTCGGATCAGGTTTATGGGGAACTTCCGCTGATCAGCGGGGTTGCTATGGAGGAACCGGTGCTTTACCAGAAGCTTCCGGTGCAAAATACGGCGCAGCTTCGCACTATGCTGAGTATCAGCCAGCTTCTGTTGGAGGCAGGCCTGATTCCGGATAACATTTCTTTTGATGAGAATCTGAATATTACTCTGTCGATGGGAAGCGTGGAAGTGAGAATCGGGCAGGATGAGTATCTGGAAGAAAAGGTGGCCAATCTGGCAACGATTTACCAGCAGGTGCAGGGAGAAGCCGGGACGCTGAACCTGGAGGCTTTTACCGGAAAGAGTGAGACCATCCCCTTCCAGAAGAATAATGAGACAGAGCCGGCTTTCGAGACCGATGCGGAAGGAAATCCGGTGACTGCTGAGACCGATGCGGAGGGGAATCCGGTAACTTCCGGGACGGATGAAAACGGGAACCCGGCCGATGCGGAGGGAGAAGCGGAAGGCTCCGGGGATGACGGAACGGTATCCGGAGAGACCACAGGGCTTTCTGCCTTTATGGTGTTTGATGCTTATGGAACCCTGCGCTATGATGCCCATGTGGTAAACGGTCAGGTGGTGGATGCCAATGGAACGCCGATTGACGGCTGCTATGTGAATGAGGATGGAAATGTGGTGGATGCCTATATGAATGTGATCGATCCTCAGACAGGAACACTGGCACAGTAGAAGAAAGCCGTGTCCGTGGTTGTGGATATTATATGACTGAAATGACTGGAAAAAGAAATATTTATGTAAAATTAGACTTGATAAATTGAGGAAATACTTATATTATATAAAGTATATACGGTTTTTATCTCATAGGAAATACTTTCGCCCGGCGGAAAATCAGCTTATCGTTTCATCAGGGAAGGAAAGTGTGCCGGGGGGTACTGAAATATAAGGAGGAAACACAGTGTTAGAGATTATGTCAAATGAAACGGATTCCGCAGCGAAGATTATCGTCGTAGGCGTGGGCGGAGCCGGGAATAACGCAGTGAACCGGATGGTGGAGGATACCATCGGCGGCGTAGAATTCATCGGTGTAAATACAGATAAACAGGCGCTGACCCTTTGCAAAGCGCCCACTACCATTCAGATCGGTGAAAAGGTAACGAAGGGGCTGGGCGCAGGCGCAAAGCCTGAGATCGGACAGCAGGCAGCGGAAGAAAGCGCAGAGGATATCCGTCAGGCACTCCAGGGTGCGGATATGGTATTCGTTACCTGCGGCATGGGCGGCGGCACCGGCACCGGAGCGGCTCCCGTAGTGGCAGGCATCGCCAAGGAGATGGGCATTCTGACGGTAGGCGTTGTGACCAAGCCTTTCCGTTTTGAGGCCAGAGTCCGCATGAATAATGCACTCAGCGGGATTGAACGCCTGAAAGAAAATGTCGATACACTGATTGTTATTCCGAATGATAAATTACTGGAAATCGTAGACCGCAGAACCACGATGCCGGAAGCCCTGAAGAAGGCGGACGAGGTACTGCAGCAGGCGGTTCAGGGAATCACTGACCTGATCAATCTGCCGGCTCTGATCAATCTGGACTTTGCGGATGTCCAGACGGTTATGAGCAATAAGGGCATTGCCCATATCGGTATCGGACAGGCCAAGGGGGACGACAAGGCTCTGGAGGCAGTGAAGCAGGCGGTTGCCAGCCCGCTGCTGGAGACCACCATCGAGGGTGCTTCCCATGTGATCATCAATATTTCCGGAGATATTTCTCTTATGGATGCCAACGATGCGGCCAGCTATGTACAGGAGCTGGCTGGTGACAACGCAAATATTATCTTCGGCGCTATGTATGATGATACCTATGCAGATGAAGCCAGCATTACGGTAATCGCTACAGGCCTGGAGGATGCGAATAAAGAGGCGCAAAGGACCGGCGGCGTCCGCCGCAATCTGGTTCCTGATTACCGGTATCCGAAGCAGGAGAACCGTCCCAGCGGCGGCTATTCCTTCCAAAAGACTGTAAATCCTGCCCCCAGCACACCGAAGGCGCCGGCTTCCAATGCGGGCCGTCTGAGAATGCCGGAGAGCAAGGTAGTGGAGAAGGATATTCAGATTCCGGATTTTCTGAAGAGAAATTAAGAGACAGAAGCTTTCCGGGATATTGGTTTCCGGAAAAAAGCAGTCGCAGAGCAGAGAGCGAAGAGGATGCAGGGATAAAATGAGGCTGCCGCAAAATCGAGGACTGGATTTTGCGGCAGTCCTTTTGCGTGCTTTCGTATGTAAAGCGGCTGGCGGCGGCAGACCCATGAAATCCCCGTGGGAATGTGTTTGATAAGGCAGGTGAGCGTATGGAGAAAAGTTTGACAGAGGGAAATTCGCTGAAGCAGATCATTGGGTTTGCGTTTCCGCTTCTGCTGGGAAATCTGTTTCAGCAGATGTACAATCTGGCGGATTCCATTATTGTGGGAAAGGCGCTGGGAATTAATGCACTGGCCTCGGTGGGCGCCAGCTCTTCCCTGAATTTTTTAATTCTGGGCTTTTGCATGGGGCTGTGCGGCGGCTTTGCGATTCCGGTGGCGCAGAGCTTCGGCGCCAGGGATTATTCTGCGATGCGCAGGTATGTGATGAATGCTGCGGTGCTGTCTGCGGGGATCGCTGTGGTGATCGCTGCCGTGACTGCGGTTTTTTGCCGGCAGATTCTGATTTTGATCCGGACTCCGGAAAACATTCTGGATGGTGCGTATCTTTATCTGGTGATTATTTTTATTGGGATTCCCTTTACCGTACTTTATAATATGGCGGCAGGGATTCTCCGGGCCCTGGGGGACAGCAAAAGTCCGTTTTTGTTCCTTGCGGTTTCCACGGTCCTGAATATTGCAGGGGATCTGCTGACGATCCTGGTACTTGGCATGGGAGTAGAGGGCGCCGCTCTTGCCACGATTACAGCCCAGGCGGTTTCCGGTATCTGCTGTGTGATCTATATGAAAAAGAAATTTTCCATTCTTAAAATGGGTAAGGAGGAATGCCATCCCTCCGGAAGAAAAATGAAAACGCTGCTGGGTATGGGGGTGCCCATGGGCCTGCAGTTTTCCATTACGGCAATCGGAAGCGTTATGATGCAGAGTGCGGTCAATTCTCTGGGCTCTGACATCGTGGCTGCTTTTACAGCCGGACTTAAGGTGAAGCAGTTTGCCATGGCTCCCTTTGATGCACTGTCCAATACCAGCGCTACCTTCTGCGGGCAGAATCTGGGAGCGCGCAAGCTGGACCGCATCCGGAAGGGCATTGGGCAGATGATTCTGATCGGGTTTCTCTACAGCCTGCTCGCAAGCTTCTGCATGATTTTCCTGGGCTCTCATATGGTACGCATTTTCGTGGACAGCACGGAAACGGATGTGATCCGCTATGCCCATCAGTATCTGCGGTGTATGGGATATTTCTTCTCTCTGCTGGCAGTACTGAATGTAGTCCGCAGCGCTGTGCAGGGACTGGGCCACAGCGGTTCCGCCATGCTGGCCGGTCTGTTGGAAATGGTGGCCAGAACAGGCATGTCTCTGTTTGTTATACCGGTTTATGGATTTACGGCGGCCTGTTTTACAGATCAGACCGCCTGGGTGGCGGCTTCCACCTATATTGTAATTGATTTTCTGCTGATTATGCGCCGGGAGCAGGCGAAATCGCTGCAGCCGCTGGGCCGGTAGACGGCAGGACAGCGGAAGAGAAGCCCCGGGAGCCGGGGATGCGCATCTTAGTCCCGATGAGAAAAATATTTTTGCTTAATCAGATCCACCGGCATATCCTGTCCGGTCCAGATCCGGAAGGCTGCTTCCCCCTGATACAGGAGCATGTACATCCCGTTGAAGGTGGGGCAGCCTTTTTCTCTGGCCTCTGCCAGAAGCCGTGTTTCTCTGGGATTGTAGATCACATCGGACACCACCAGTCCGGTATGGAACAGGGAGGTGTCGGGGATGGGGGTGGCATCGGTGTTGGGCGCCATGCCCACGGAGGTGGCATTGGTCAGCAGTGCGCTGCGTTCCAGCAGTGCGCTCAGTGCGGCGGTATCCGCCAGGTCTGTCAGGTCTGCCCGGCAGGCCGTTTTTTGATTGATGCTGTCCGTCAGATGCTTCGCTTTTTCCCAGGAGCGGCCCCGGCGGCTGACCAGGTGCAGACAGCTTACTCCGTCGATGGCAGCCTGAACGGCAATGGCGGAGGCGGCGCCTCCGGCTCCCAGCAGCGTCATTTCCTTTCCGATCACATCAAATCCGGCATCCTTCACCGCTTTCATGTATCCGATTCCATCGGTATTGTGGCCGGTTAGTTTTCCGTTTTCATTTTTCACCGTATTGACTGCGCCGATAAGCTGGGCGGCCAGAGAAAGCTCGTCCAGATAGGGGATTACGGCTTCCTTATCCGGCATAGTCAGGTTGAAGCCGTATACGTTCATGGAGCGGAACGCCTGCACTACCTGGCCCAGCCGCTCCGGTCCCACATCAAAGCAAAGATAAACACAGTCCAGCCCAAGGGCACGGAAGCTGTCATTGTGCATCATGGGCGAGATGCTGTGGGCCACGGGAGAACCCAGAAGTCCCCCCAGCCGTGTATGTCCGGTAATCTGATAATCCATAGTCTTAACCTCCTGATTCATTTCCGCTAGGCAGCGCTTTTGGCACGGCGCCTGTGTGCGGGTCCTGGGCGGCAGGGCCGATAGCTCCTGCTGCAGTATATAAATCCATTATAAGGAAAAATCGGGGATTTGCCAGTAGGAATGTGAAAATTTGAGATGATTTCTATTTGAAATTGTGCTAAGATTGCCTGTAGAAATTGCATCGTTTGGGATCGGATGGATTCTCCCGGTATCGGGGAATGTGCGAGGGAGCTAAAAGAAAGGACGAGGTGCGGTATGGAGAAGAAAATAGTCAGAATCAGGGATACAAAGATCGGCGCAGGACGGCCCAAAATCTGTGTGCCATTAGTGGCGGCGGATGAGACAGAGCTGGAGGAGGCGCTGGGGCGTCTGGAGGGAACTCCCTTTGATCTGGTGGAATGGCGCGCTGATTTTTACCGGGAAGCGAAACAGGCAGCGGCCATGGAGGATGCTTTGGAACGGATAAGGGAAAGGCTTCAGGATAAGCCCCTTTTGTTTACCTTCCGTACACAGGAGGAGGGGGGAGCGCAGTCCATCGAACCGGCGGCGTATTTTGTCTTAAATGAGCGGGCGGCAAAAAGCGGAATGGTGGATATTGTCGATGTCGAATTAAATCGGGGCGAGGAGCTGGCGGAAAGACTGGTGCAGGCCATCCACAGGGAAAATTGCTGTGTCCTTGGTTCCTTCCATGATTTTAGTCAGACACCGTCGGCAGAGCGGATGACCCGGGTGCTGCAGCGGATGCAGCAGTTAGATATGGACATTACCAAGCTGGCGGTGATGCCCCGGACCAGGCGGGATGTGCTGGAGCTGCTGGCTGCCGCAGTGCGGATGGAGGAGGAGCTGGCAGACCGGCCCTGCGTT
The DNA here is from genome assembly GCA_030537145.1 of Lachnospiraceae bacterium. Lineage (GTDB taxonomy): Bacteria > Bacillota > Clostridia > Lachnospirales > Lachnospiraceae > Merdiplasma. The sequence goes on from JAUNON010000013.1 coordinate 55,571, forward strand.
ACCATGTCCATGGGCAGTCTGGGCGTGATCAGCCGCGTGGCCGGCTCTTTTTCCGGTTCTGCCATCACCTTCGGCACTGCGGGCAGTTCCTCGGCGCCGGGACAGATTCCGGCCGGGAAGCTGGAGCAGATCCTGCGCATTTTGTCTGAAAGTATCGAAGAAAAATAAAGCGGCGCAGCGCTGGTTTGACAAAATAAGATACCCTCTGTGGTCTATAATGTGTTTCAGAAAAAAGGAACGGAGCACATAACGGCCGCAGGGGGTATTTTTTTCAAGAATGCTATACTATGAAGTTTACATCGACCAGCTTTTTCTTGAAAACCTTGTAATATTGGTGCTGCTGCAAAAGACAGGCGCAAAGCTGATGCACCTTTCTGTATCCTGGAAACGGGTATGGCTTACCTCGCTGCTTGGAGCTGCCGTGATGTGTGCGGTTATTTTTTTTCGGCCTTTTTACGGGCGGTGTTCCGGAATTTTACGGCTGCTTCCGGTTGTTTTGGCGTCAGCCGCAGGTTTTGGATGCCGCACGATGAAAGAAACGTGCAGAGGAACTCTTTATTTGCTGGCAGCCGCTGCATTTTACGGCGGCGCATTTCAGATGATTTTTTCAATATGGGAGCCACCGGTGCTTCTGGCGGCGCTTTTGGCTGATATGGCGGTGGAGCTGCTGATTGACGGACGGAGAAAGCGTATGGTACTGGAGGAATGCCGGGCTGAAGTGACTCTGTCGGATCAGGGCGGCAGGTGGGTGCTGACAGGACTTTTGGATACGGGCAATCATCTGACGGAACCGATCTCAGGGCGGCCGGTGAGTATCCTGGACTGGCAGGAGGCGGAAAAAATGCAGCGGTTTCGCCAGATACAGGAGGAAAAGAACGGTTATCTGTATATTCCCTACCATACCATCGGCACAGAAAAGGGTTGGATGAAGGGAATGGTAATTGATGAAATGGTGATCCGATATCAGGGAAAAGAAATCAGGACGCTGCATCCGGTACTGGCAGTCAGCAGTCAGCAGTTAAGCCCGCAAAGCCGGTATCAGATGATCGTGCATCCTCTGCATTTCCACAGGGATTCTTGAATTTTTAGCAGACAGCAGGGAGGAAATCAGTGTATGGTAGCAAAGGTAGTAGTTCCAAATCAGTTTCAGTTTCATTTTATGAACAGCTTTGGGAGCATTCTGTTCCCAAAGCCCAATGAGACCCATTATATAGGGGGAACGGAGGTACTGCCTCCGCCGCTGGATGCGGAGCAGGAGGCAAGAACGATAGAGGAGCTGGGTACGGCCCAGGATGGGAAGGCACGGTCCTCCTTGATTGAGCATAATCTGAGACTGGTGGTGTACATAGCAAAAAAGTTTGATAATACCGGAGTGGGAGTAGAGGATCTGATCTCCATCGGGACCATCGGGCTGATTAAAGCGATCAACACCTTTAATCCGGACAAAAACATTAAGCTGGCTACTTACGCCTCCCGGTGCATTGAAAATGAAATTCTGATGTATCTGCGCAGAAACAGCAAGACACGGCTGGAGGTATCGATTGATGAACCTCTGAATGTGGATTGGGATGGCAATGAGCTGCTGCTTTCCGATATCCTGGGCACGGATGAGGATGTGATCTACCGGGATATGGAAACGGAGGCCGAGCATAAGGTATTGAATAAAGCCATTTCAAGGCTTTCTGAGCGGGAGCGCACCATCGTGCAGCTTCGATTTGGGCTGAATACCCGGGACGGGGAGGAAAAGACGCAGAAGGAGGTGGCGGATATGCTGGGCATTTCTCAGTCCTACATTTCCCGTCTGGAAAAGAAGATCATCGGAAGGCTGCGGCGTGAGATCGTAAGATTTGAATAGAAAAAAGAATAATTGTTCTATAAAGGGCTACATTTGTATTCAAATGTAGCCCTTTTTCCACATTCGAGAAAACTTGTATTTTGCAAATTTCCGTCCGAAAAGTTAAACTAAAAAAAGCGAAACTGATACTGATAAAATAGAGATGAGCAAAATACTCAAATAGAAATGTGAGATTTGGCGGTTAGCAGG
>JAUNON010000014.1 GCA_030537145.1 Lachnospiraceae bacterium
TCTCAGGTCATCCTGATTTCATCTTTGAATAGGGGTGGTTCTGAATAGTTACAAATATGGAATGCCGTGTTACCATGACGTTTGGCCTGGAGGAGTATGATTTTCGATCCGGTCTTACGGAGATGATTAAGAGGGCGGATGATAAGCTGTATTACGGAAAAAATCATGGACGCAATCAGGTAATTTTTTAATAGGCGAAGAATAAGAAATGGAATTACTGGCCGGCGGTTTTGAAATTCTGAAAAAGAAGCAAGTGCTGCGGAAGAAAGGATAGGATGCGGATATGGATTTCTCAAAGCTGGAAAAGAATATTGTAGATCTAATTACGGAGCAGCAGGTAAAACTGGGATATTTATCTGAGACAATACGACTGTATTATCCGATTTTATCGCTGAACCGGCTTTTAGGCACAGATTGTACTCCTGAGCAGATGAAAGAATATCTGAAGGAATTCAGCGTGGCGGCAGAGTACAGATTGGGAAGGATTGAAATATCAGAGGCAGGGGGAAGGTTTTGTTTTGCGATTCCCCCAAAGGGGAGCGACTATGTTCACCAGCACATGGGACAAAATGAATTTCTGAAAGAGTTTATTCATATGATTGGGGCGCATAACTGCGGTGTAGATGAAATCCTGCAAGTGTTTCGGAAATATTCCGGCTGCGTGCATGTGGAGAAAGTGATGAACGGGGAATTTGATTATCTGGTCTATTTTGAGGATGGAGAGCCGGATGATTTTCGATACTGCCTGACCCTGGAATCGGATCACATCATCTATCACCGGTATACCAGAGAGGATTACGAGGATTTCGGCTTTTCGGCTTGACGGATGAGAGAAAAGCCTTGCGGGCAAACGATGACAAAGGAAAGGGGGAAAGCCGTATGATAAAAAATATAGTATTTGATATGGGGAATGTTCTGGTGAAATACAGCGCAGAGCCTACCTGTGAGCATTTTATTGAGGATACGGCAGACCGGGAACGGGTGCGGACGGCGGTATTTACATCACCGGAATGGATCCTGATGGATATGGGCGTGATTACGGATGAGCAGGCGCTGAGACAGATCTGCACCAGACTGCCGGAGCGGCTGCATGAGGCGGCAGCCCTGTGCCTGAGAGACTGGCATCTTTATAATATGAATCCGATCGGGGAAATGGAGCAGGTGCTGCGGGATCTGAAGGCCAGAGACTTTGGGGTATATGTGCTTTCGAATGCTGCGATTCGCCTGAAGGAGATCTGGCCCGGGCTGTTTCCGGCGCCGGAATGTTATGACGGCGTTCTGTTTTCCGCAGAGGTAAAGTGCATTAAGCCTCAGAAGGAAATTTATGAGCACTTTTTTACACGCTTCCGTCTGAAGCCGGAGGAGTGCTTCTTTATTGATGATTTGCCCTCCAATATTGAGGGAGCCAGAGCCTGCGGAATGGACGGATATTGTTTCGGGGACGGAGATGTGGAGCGTCTGCGGAAGGTGCTGGAACGCTTTTACAGATAGAGGATAGAGGCGCAGGGAATGGTTTGGGCAGTTTCGGAAAAATAAATTAGGAGGAGACGGATGGAGAAAACAGATTTTGTGCGGGCCGCCTATGCGGCCAATACCATAGAGGCGGACCAGATGATCGATATTTTGCGGCAGAATGGTATCATAGCCAGAAAGCAGGGCGGAATCAAGGATATTTATATGGGCGGTTCCGTGATGGGAGAGGAGGTCATGGTGCCGGAGGGCAGCCTGGAGCAGGCGGTCCAGGTGCTGAGCAATTTCCGCCCAATACAGACCACGTCCCCGCAGCGGTGGAAACAGGAGAATGGGGAAAAGAAGGTCAGTGCAAAAAGCGCTGCGGCCTGGATCATAGGGATGGCAGCGGTACTGATTCTTCTGATGGTGCTGCTGGCTGTGATCAGCGGAATGAATTAGATCAGGGTACGAAATCCAATTACCGGAACGATAGCATCGTTTGAAGAATGGGTTTAATGGGACTGAATAAAAAGCTTCTTAAACTTAGGGAGCCTTTATTCAGTCCTTCTTCTGCATATAGGTTTTCTCCTGCCTTTGCCTGTATTACCGCAAATAGTTTTTATAAATTTATCTGAAGATATCCGGCAGTTTTTTACGTTTTAATATGCAGAAGGCTTTCTAAAGCAAATAGAAAAAGGGGAGGTGGGCAAAATCGCGTGTGAGGCATTGTTTGAACAGTGGATCGATCAGTATCAGAGCCTGATTTTGTCCATTTGCTTTAAAATGACGCAGGATTATTTTGCGGCGCAGGATCTGACGCAGGATACGTTTTTGTCCGCTTTTGAGCACCTGAAAGGCTTTGACGGAGAGAATGAAAAGGCCTGGCTCTGCCGGATCGCTTCCAATAAATGTATTGATTATATGCGTCAGGCAGGAAGGAGGCAGATCCCCACGGAGGATACGCAGATGGAGGTGTTTCCTTCCAGAACGGGCAGGCCGGAGGAGGAAGCGCTGGAGGAAAGCGTGAGAAGGGAGCTGCTGGAAAATTGCAGAAGGTTAAGACCTCCCTATGACGAGGTGGCGTATCAGTATTTTTATCTGGAGAAGAAGCCGGATGAGATCGCAGGAGAGCAGGGGAAGAACCGAAAGACAATTCAGACGCAGATTTACCGGGCCAGGGAAATGCTGCGGGGTATGTACCGAAGAGAGCGTCTGGTCTGCAGTCAAGACGGAAGGAAGGTACCGGAAAAGAAGGTAACGGAAAACAAAGAAGCAGAAGGTCCGGGCGGAAAGCAGGGAAGAAAGGAGAAGCAGGATGAATGAAGAAAGACAGGAATATTTGTCAGACGCAGAGCTGGATGCACTGATCCGGCAGGTGGAAAAACAGGAGATGCTGCGTGCGCCTTCCTATTTAAAAAATGAAATCCTGCTGAGTACAAGAAGAGAGACTGCGGCTGTAGATCAGAGGCAGGAGGCATTCCGCAAGAACAGGTACAGGAATGGGCGGCAGGAGAACCTTTCTCTGGAAAAGCGAAAGCGGGAGTTCCTTTTTTACAGCCTGCGGGTGAGTCTGGCGGCAGCGGCGGCAGTGGTGATGCTGTTTGCGCTTCCGATAAGCGAGGCCGGAGGAAATCGGGGCGGTTTTATTGCAGCTCAGGAGGAGAGCGCACGCCCTTCCAGCAGGATGGTGCAGTCGCTGAGCGAACATTCCACACAGTTTTGCAGGAAGCTAAACAGTGTGTCCACCCGCCTGGTTTCGGAAAATCCGGGATGGGAATGAAATAGGAATGGGAAATGGAAATAGAGAGGATGGTTTCAGATTATGAAAAGTAAAAAAAGCCGTTTTTGGAATTTTTGGCTGGCATTTTTGCCGGGCTGTTCAGAAATGTACATGGGTTTTATGAAAATGGGCTTAAGCCTGATGGGGATGTTTTGGGGAACTGTGGCCGTGGCAAGCCTGCTGGAAATGGGGCCGTTGGTATTTGCGGCAATGATCGTATGGTTTTACAGCTTTTTCCATGCCAGAAATCTGGTGCATCTGCCGGATACGGAGTTTCAGCATCTGGAGGATGAATTTTTGGTGGATTTATCTGTTTTGAAAGGATATGACAGATACAGCGGAGGCTCCAAAATTCTTGCGGTAGTGCTGATCGTATTTGGCGGATATCTGTGCCTGCGTTCGGTAATGAATCTGCTTTGGTATATTGTACCCAGCTTTATTATGAATTTGATTTCTGAAATCGGAAGCTTTATTCCCCGTATGATTATCGGGCTTGGGATTATCGCTCTGGGAATCTGGATGATACGGGGAAAAAAGGAGGAGCTTCTGGAGGATTATGATTTCCGAAGCAGAGAGACTCAGAGAAGCCAGGAATATTGGGAAAATGAAGAATCCAATAGCAGGAAAGAATCGGAGGACAGCGAAACATCTAAGGGCGGGGAACCGTAAAAGCAGGAATTCGAAAAGTCTTTTGCCGGACTGAATGATCTTTTCGATGGCGGTGCCCGAAAGAGGATTTGGCAGCGGGGATGTGCCAAAAGGCCCGGAGAATGCCTTGAATGATGAACGGCTCTATGTTATGATATAAAATAAATTTTCGTAAATTCTTTTTCGAAAGAAACATAGAACAGGCAGAAAGGGCAGGATACGGCATATGATCAGACGGTATGTGTTTGGAAATCCCATTGAGACGGAGGCTGTTTTGCGCAAGCCTAAGGCGGAGCAGTGGGAAGGCGATGAGCAGGTGCTGGCCTTTGGGGCAAATCAAACAGGCTTTACGTGCAAGCTTGAGCAGGAGGATATTGTTTACGGGCTCGGAGAAAATGTGCGGGGTATCAATAAACGGGGATGGATCTATGTGAGCCATTGTTCGGATAATCCGAATCATCAGGAGGATACCCGGTCTCTTTACGGCGCCCATAATTTCTTGATCGTATCGGGAAAACGGAATCTGGGCATTTTCGTGGATACGCCGGAACAGGTGATCTTTGATGTGGGTTACACTCGCCCGGAGCTGCTTTCTGTAAGCATGGACAGCGGAAATTATGAATTGTATCTGATAGAGGAAGCTTCGGCGGAGGCGGTCGTTCAGGAGTTCCGCAGACTGATCGGACAAAGCTACCTTCCGCCGAAATGGGCGTTTGGTTACGGGCAGAGCCGCTGGAGCTACCGCACATCGGAGGAAGTGCGGCAGGTGGCTAGGCGTTTTCGGGAGAACCATCTTCCGCTGGATATGATCTATCTGGATATTGATTACATGGAGCGGTATAAGGATTTCACCATTGACCGGGAAAGGTTTCCGGATTTTGAGCTTCTGGTGGAGGAGCTGAAGGAGCAAAAGATTCATCTTGTACCGATTATTGACGGCGGCGTGAAGGTGGAAGCGGGCTATGACGTCTATGAGGAAGGCGTGAAAAATGGCTACTTCTGTAAGGATGAGGACGGAGAGAATTTTACCCTGGGAGTCTGGCCTGGAAAATGCCATTATCCCGATATGCTGAATGACGAGGCCCGCCTCTGGTTCGGCCGGAAATACCGGTTCCTTTTGGATAAGGGAATTGACGGATTCTGGAACGACATGAATGAGCCGGCGATCTTCTATTCGGAAAAGCATTTGAAAAAGGTGTTTGAGCAGTTGGAGGAATACCGGGGTCAGAATCTGGACATTTGCAGCTTCTTTGAATTTTGCGGGCTGGTGCAGGGCATTTCCAATAATGAGGAGGATTACCGCAGCTTTTACCACAATTACCGGGGCGAGCGGATTCGCCATGACCGGGTGCACAATCTGTTCGGCTATTATATGACCCGTTCGGCTTCCGAGGCCTTTGAGGAGCTGGAACCGGGGCGGAGGATTCTGCTGTTTTCCAGGGCGTCCTATATTGGGATGCATCGTTACGGAGGTATCTGGATGGGAGACAATAAATCCTGGTGGTCCCATCTGAAAATGAATCTGCAGATGCTTCCGTCTCTGAATATGTGCGGTTTTCTTTATACGGGAGCGGATCTGGGCGGTTTTGGCAGTGATGCTACCCGGGATCTGGTGCTGCGCTGGACGGCTCTTGGTATTTTTATGCCGCTGCTGCGCAATCATTCTGCGGACGGTACGAGAAGGCAGGAGCCCTATGCATTTGGGGAAGCTACGGAGGATTTCCGGGGCCTGATCGGCCTTCGCTACCGGCTGCTTCCTTATTTGTACAGTGAATTTATGAAGGCGGCGCTGAAGAACGGAATGTATGCCAGACCGCTGGGCTTTGTCTGGCCGGAGGATCCGGTGGCGAGACACACCGAGGATCAGCTTCTCATTGGCGAAAGCATCATGATTGCTCCGGTCTGCGAGCAGAATGCCATCGGCCGCAGCGTCTATCTGCCGGAAGAAATGAAGCTTCTGCGGTTCCGGGGAACGGAGCTGACGGAAGAACGTGTGCTGATGAGGGGCCTTCATTTCATAGAGACTGCCCTGGATGAGGTGACGATCTATCTGCGGAAGGATCATGCACTGCCGCTGGCTGCGGGCGGAGAAACTGTAGAAGCGGTGGACTGGCGGAAGCTTGCGCTGCTTCGGTTCGGAGAAGCAGCGGCATATGAGTTGTACGATGACGACGGAATGGATTCCGGAGTGAAGCTGGAAGGACATCTGTTTCCGGTTCAGTCCTAGCGCTGCTGTCCATCTGCAGGCTGAAAGAGCAGGGGGTCATACGGATCAGGCATTGAACTGCGGGGTGCAGGGCTTCAAAGGATAATGTGGCGGAGCAGGATACGAAAAAAGAAGGAAAAATGGAAATGAAAAGAAAATTAATGCTGGCCGTGCTGGCGGCGGTTATGGCGTTTGGCATGAGCGGCTGCCTTGGAAAAGAGAGCGGCGGAGAGTTGACAAAACAGGGGATGGCAGCCATCGAGTCGCTGGATTATGCGGCAGCGCTGAATGATTTTGAGCAGGCGCTTCAAAGCGGGGAGGATTTTGTGCTGGCCTATCGGGGACAGGGACTGGCTTATATGGGGCTGGCCCGTTATCAGGAGGCGGTGGATGCCTTTGAGGAGGCTCTGTCTTATACCGATCAGAAAATGCCGGAGACGGTGCAGGATCTTTTGCTTTACAAGGCATCGGCTCAGTTTCGGATGAAGGATTATGAAGGAACGATAGAGAGCTGTGATGCCATCTTAGAGGATGATGAGGTGCAGTCGGCGGATGCCCTTTATCTGAGGGGGGCGAGCAGCCTGTGCCAGGGCGAGCAGGATATGGCCAGAACGGATTTTGACCGGGCAGTGGCTCTGACACCGGAGGACTACACACTATATCTGAATATTTACGAAAGCTATGAATCTCAGAATCTTTCTGCGGTTGGAGATGAGTATCTGCAGACAGCGCTGAATATCGTGCCCAAGAATGCGGAAAACTATTATTGTATCGGACAGATTTATTTTTATCTGCAGCAGTATGACCTGGCTCAGAATGCGCTGATCTCGCCGGTGGAGGAAAAATATCTTCCGGCGCTTTATCTGATGGGAAGGATCTATCTTGCTCAGGAGGATTATGCGCATGCCGGGAGCATGTATGAGACCGTGCGGCAGGAGGACGGGGACAGCACCGAGACTTATAATGGGCTGGCTTTGTGCTGCCTGGCTTCCGGAGAATATGACCAGGCTCTGGAATATATCGGTCTGGGACTGGCGCTGGAAGGAGAGGCCGGAAAGCAGGAATTATATTTTAATGAAATCGTGGCATATGAGCGGAAGCTGGATTTTGCTATGGCAAAGGAAAAGGCGCAGGCTTATGTACAGAAATATCCCACCGATGAGACAGGACAGAAGGAGCTGGAGTTTTTATCCACCAGATAAACGGAAGGAAACAGTGAAATTATGGCAGAACCAATGGAACTGGAGCAGATAGAGGAACGTGTCATCCTGGTGGGAGTCAGTCTGCAGGATGAAGAGGAAACGAGAGAGTCACTGGAAGAATTGCGGGAGCTGGCAGCTACAGCGGGGGCGGTGACAGTCGGAAGCGTCATTCAGAACCGGGAGGCGGTACATCCGGGAAGCTATATCGGAACCGGAAAAATTGCTGAGGTACGGCAGCTCCTTGAGGAGACGGAGGCTACCGGAATTATCTGCGATGATGAATTATCCCCGGCTCAGATCCGGAATCTGGAACAGGAGCTGGACTGTAAGATCATGGATCGAACTCTGCTGATTTTGGACATTTTTGCTGCCCGTGCCACCACCAGCGAGGGGAAGATACAGGTGGAGCTGGCGCAGCTTCAGTATCGTCTGGCCCGCTTGGTGGGTCTGGGCCGTTCACTGTCCCGTCTGGGCGGCGGTATCGGCACCAGAGGCCCCGGTGAGAAGAAGCTGGAGATGGACCGCCGTTTGATCAAGAGCCGGATCGCCCAGCTTCGGAGAGAGCTGCAGGAGGTGAAGCGCCATCGGGAATTGATACGGGAACGGAGAAAGAAAAATTCGATTCCGGTGGCTGCTATTGTAGGCTATACTAATGCAGGAAAATCCACCCTGCTGAATCAGTTGACGGAGGGCGGCGTGCTGGCTGAGGATAAGCTTTTTGCAACGTTGGACCCTACGACTCGTTCTCTGAAGCTGAAGGGCGGCCAGGAGCTGCTCCTGACGGACACGGTTGGCTTTATCCGCAAGCTTCCCCATCATTTGGTGGAAGCATTTCAGAGTACGCTGGAGGAAGCGAAATATGCAGACATCCTGCTTCATGTAGCAGACGCTTCCAGTCTCCATCTGGAAAAACAGATGCATGTGGTCTATGATACTCTGGAACGGCTGGGAGTAAAAAACAAAACCTGTGTAACCCTGTTTAATAAGCAGGATAAACGGATGGAGACAGGACGTATCCGGGATTTTCATGCAGATTATGTCCTGAATATCTCAGCGTATACCGGACAGGGGCTGGAAGAGCTGAAGGATACGCTGGAGGAGATCCTGACAGAGCGGCAGATTTTGATCGAACGGATATACGCATATCCGGAGGCCGGAAAGATTCAGCTTATCCGTAAATTCGGGCAGCTTCTTGCAGAGGAATACCGGGAGGACGGCATTTATGTGAAGGCATATGTTCCGCAGGAGATTTACGGAAATGTATGAAATGCGGGAAAAGTATTGTACAGCAAATTTTCTGCACAATGCTATGTACAGAGAATTTTACACGAATGAAAAGTCTCTGTAAAAGGAGCAGCAAATCAAATTCGATATTTCCTCCGGTGTTTTAGGAATATCTTCGATTAACCATTGGCTGATTAAAGTGTATATGCCAACCGAAAAAAAGCTGTTGAACAGGCGTAAAGTATCATCATCAACAGGCGCTCCTTTGTACAGGATTTTTCTTTTTCCCACAAAATCATCACAGAGTTCCTGAAAAGTTTTTGAGATACCATCATTTGTGTTGTTTCTGATCAGCAGCTTTGCCATATCCGAATGAGTATATATGAATCGGCATAATTGTACGATTTCATCGTACAGATCATGGGATGTGTTCAAAGACAAGGAGAACTTACGAAAATCCTTTATATAATCGGAGGCAATTTCCATAAGGACATCGTTCGGCGTTTCGTAATGTCTGTAAAATGTGGTGCGGTTGATCTCGGCCTCATGGCACAACTCGCTGATACTTATCTTGGTGATATTCTTTTTTTGCAGAAGTCTTAACAGGCTTGCTTTTAAGAGACGCTTTGAGATAGCGACTCTTTGGTTTTCCTTCGGCATTTTATTCTCCCTTACATATTGTGCAAATACGGAAACATTTTTTGGAATATTGTTGCGACCGCATCAATTTTGATGCATCTGACTGCTGTTAATGCAACAGTTGTTGTGGTATGATGATAACATCATGGAAAAGCAGTGTCAAGACTGACATGCTCCCATAGAACGTAAATAACATCACTTAGGAGGAAACTTTTATGAAAACCGTAAAAGAAAAAGCAAATGGGATCGTTCTTTGTCTGTTTGAGCTGATCGTTGGCGTACTTCTCTTGATTAATCCTGTGGGATTTACCGCCGGAATTATCAAAGTAACCGGCATTGTGCTGATGATACTCGGTCTCATTGAAATTGTAAAGTATTTTAAGATGAGTGCGGAAGAAGCATCTCTTGGACAGTCACTTGTCAAGGGACTCGTTTCTGTACTGGCCGGCGGCTTTTGTACCTTTCGGACCGGTTGGTTTCTCATCACATTCCCTGTCCTTACGATCCTATATGGCGTTATTATTTTGTTAGCCGGCCTCGGAAAGGTTCAGTTGACCGTCGATCTGCTTCGCAGGAAGAACAAAAATTGGGTTTGGGCGGCGATCAATGCGGCTATCTCCATTGTCTGCGCCAGTGTCATTCTGAATAACCCTTTTACCTCCGCAACGGTTCTTTGGGTGTTTACGGGTGCCTCTCTGATCGTAGAGGGAGTATTTGATATGATTACATTTTTTGTTAGAGGGAATTCTCAGGAAGAAAGCGATAGATGAAAGCAGAGGGGAATTCTTGCGATAAAATCGGCGCCAGGGGATGCCGCCGTATGTTCCTTTGCTGACGGCAGCACACCGGCTGTTTTGGGGAAATGTGAATTGAGATTTGCATAAGGGGGTGTTAAACCATGAACGACACAAACGAAAAGGTAAATGGGACAATTTTGCTGAATGCGGATGACTGCCTGTTACTTCGTGATATGGATGAACGTCTGGTGTCTTATAACATTGAGATGACCGAAATTACAGGCGGCACCTTTTGGAAGGAGTATACACCGGGCCAGATTGCGGGGACAGAGGAATTCCCACCGCTTACAAACCTGGAGGATGTGACGGCTATGGGAGAGCTGATGCAGTATTATCCACCGATTGACCTTTCTAACGAACGCCTGCGGGAGCTGGCCAAAAAATTAGGCCCGGCATGGATTCGGGTTTCCGGCACCTGGGCGACAAAGACCTATTACGATTTTGATGGATCTGCCAATGGGAAAGTGCCGGACGGATATGCCAGCGTCCTGACACGGGAACAGTGGACCGCGTTCTGGATTTTGTAAGCTATGTAGGCGGAAAGCTTTTGGTTTCGGTCAGCAACTGCGAGGGAGATCACCCGGATGGAGGGCCTCTTTCCTTGACCCAGGCAAAAAAGTTGTTTGCATTCAGCCATGCATACGGCGTGGAGATTGATGCCATCGAATTTATGAACGAGCCGAATATGATGGATATGTCCGGCGCACCGGCGGGATATACCCCTGCGGACTATGCGAGGGATCAGGACATCCTGTACACCTGGGTGCGGGAGCATTATCCGGAGTGTCTGCTGGTAGGGCCCTGCACCACGGGCGATCCCAGCCTTGCCGGTCCGGAAAGCAAGGGCTTTGGAGCCGGGATCGGAAGTCTTGCCAAAACCTGTACGACACAGGAGCTGCTGGAGGGCACGAAAGTAAAGCTGGATGTGTTCAGCTACCACTATTACAACGGTATCTCGGAAAGAATGGCGTCTGTTATGCCGGACGCCCATTGGGACGCCAAGCTTGCTCACAGCGATGCATACCTGGCGGTTGCCTCCGATTATGCAAAAGCGCATGTGCCTTTGAGAGATCAGTTTGTTCCGGACGGTCAGATGTGGGTGACAGAATCCGGCGATGCCGGAGGCGGAGGCGATACCTGGGCCTCTACCTATTTGGACGTTCTGCGCACACTCAATGAGCTGGGGAGCTTTTGCGAAATAACAGACGGTGTCATTTTCCATAATACGCTGGCTTCCTCGGACTATGGCTTTTTGGAGCACGGCAGCTTCCGGCCCCGTCCGAACTACTTTGCCGTTCTGCTTTGGAACCGGCTGATGGGAACAACGGTATACGGCTGCAGTGTGCCCAAGCGTGAAGGGGTGCATATCTACTGCCACTCCCGCCGGGACCGAAAGCCGGGCGTTGTGTATTTGCTCATCAACAATTCCCTGATCGATGCCGTCCCCGTGGAACTCCCAGAGGAGGCCCAGCGCTATACTTTGAGTGCCAAGACCATGCGTTCTTCAGTCATGCAGCTGAACGGGAAAGATCTATCGGTATCCGGGATTTGTGAGATACCAGAGCTTGTGCCGGAGAGACAGGAGGCAGGGATTGTCTCGCTTGCCCCCGGAAGCTGTACGTTTTTTGTAATATAAATCAATCTGCGCCGTACGGTCTGGAAGAATTGTTTTTTAGAAATTCCTGATACAGCAAAAAGGGCTGCCGCAAAATCGATTTGCGGCAGCCTTTTTCACTTCGTGGTTCTTCAGATATTAGCATTTAACTACGTTAGCAGCCTGCATTCCGCGGGCGCCCTCGGTTAAATCATAAGTAACGGCCTGACCTTCTTCCAAAGTCTTGAATCCTTCGCCCTGGATCGCTGAGAAATGTACAAATACATCTGCTCCGTCTTCGCCGGTGATAAATCCGTATCCTTTTTCTGCATTAAACCATTTTACTGTACCTTTGTTCATCACGGGTACCTCCATTTAGATTATGAAAATTTGTTTTGATTTGGGTAATAAAAACCACTAGCAATACAGATTACAAGGCGCTGATTTCATAATCAAAATAGCTACGTGATATCTTACAACCGTCAATCTTTATTTGCCCCTAAATTATATGCTTTGGCAGGTCATCTGTCAAGGGGAAAATAGCAATTTCACCCTGCTGATCGTGCTTTCGTTGCTGCTCGCTCCGTTCACAGTAACGAGCCAAAATTCATTCCAGATTGCCTGCGGCAATGGAAGTTTGACTTGTAAGTCTCGGGATAGTGCCGTGTGAAACGTAACTGCTTTTCAGTTACGGTCAGGCATCCGTTTCTTCCAGAGCAAGCATGGTTTCCAGCTCCGTTTCAGAAGCTTCGGAGTCATCGCCGTAATAGGTGTCCTCTATTCCCAGGTCGTCTCCATCCTGACCGGCATCCGCCTCATAGATGGAGCCGTTGTTCATCAGGAAGGTGCTGACCTTATCCTCATAGAGCATCCACATCACAGTTTCTTTTCCCAGATCGGCTTCAAAGGAATCCGCATCCTCATAGTTATAGTAGGCATACTGGTCATTCAGGTAAACGGCGTACTCTCCCGTAGTAACGGAAAGCTGTTCCTTCTGACAGAGTGCGCTGATGAACAGGCGCCGGTTTACCTCGTCCATTGCTTCACTTTCGATATCCTCATCGGTCATGTCAAAGGCTTCGTAAAGCTCGTCCAGATCCATGCCGTATTCGGAAGCAAAGGCCGCATAGCCGGAGGTAACAGCAGATTTACAGGTATCATAGAGCTTATCCGGATAGCCGCTGAACTCGCAGACGGACAGAGCTGCAAGAATGGCATTTTCCTTGGCTTCGGCATTGCTCTGGTCCTCATAGTTGGCAAGCAGGATTTCACGGACAGAAGCCTCGTAGTCCTCCTTGGAATCGAAGCCCAGCGTATTTTTCACGAAATCATCATCGTAGTCCGGAAGAATCATTTCCTCTACCATTTTTATAGTGACTTCGAAATTCAGGGTCTTTCCGATCCATTCCTCGTACCAGCTATCCTCATCAAAGGAGCAGGAGAAGGTTTTCGTATCGCCGACCTTGCAGTTTTCAAGCTGTGCATCGAAATCCTCACCGAACTCCTGGGAGCCAAGGTCAATGGCATAATCCTGTTCATCCAATACAGGAGTGTCCTCCCCTTCCATGGTAGCCTTCAGATCCACCGTCAGGCAGTCGCCGGACTGGGAAGCCCGGTCCACCTTCTGGAAGGTGATATAGCTGTAACGCTCGTTATCAATTTCCATTTCTACTTCACTGTCGGAGACCTGGTAGACAGGTTTTTCAATATCCAGTCCCTTATAATTTCCCAGCGTTACGTATTGATCCGCATTATCGATCAGATAGCCGGAAATTTCCTTATCAACATCCTCGGCGACAGCCGAATCTTCCGCTGTATCAGAGGTGGTATCCTCCTTTTTGCCGCATCCAAAACTGAAAATGACCAGAAGGCCAGCTAATAAAAGAAGAGATTTCTTTTTCATAATTTGTCCTTTCCTTTTGTAATGATTGCCGTATTATTGTTCTTATCATATCATTTTTAAATGAAACTGTAAATTCAAAAATGACGGCTAAATTTCTGTAACAGTTCAGCCCAGGGCTTTGCAGCCAGTGCAAAGCCCTGGGCTGAACTGTTACCAATTTCTACATTATGATACCGAATAAATGTGACAGAAATATGAAAACATGATACAATGTTCGAAAAGGGCTCTGCCTGGAAGAATACGAGTTAGGGGACAGAATGGGAATGAGGATCAGACTTCCGGAAAAAGTAAGGACCATATTGGGACAGTTGGCGGCTCATGGATATGAGGGATATGCGGTGGGCGGCTGCGTGCGGGATTCGCTTTTGGGGCGTATGCCTAATGATTGGGATATTACCACCTCCGCTTCCCCCACGCAGGTGAAGGAGCTGTTTTCACACACCTTTGATACGGGAATTGAACATGGTACAGTTACGGTACTGCTGGGCACGGAAGGGTTTGAGGTGACTACGTACCGCATTGATGGAGAGTATGCGGACAGCCGCCATCCCAGGGAGGTACGGTTTACGTCCAGTCTGCGGGAGGATCTGCGGCGAAGAGATTTTACCATCAATGCTATGGCGTACAGTGAAAGCGCCGGGCTGGTGGATCTGTTTGGCGGCGTGCAGGATCTGGAAAGGGGTGTGATCCGCTGCGTAGGGGAGGCGGAGGAACGCTTTGGAGAGGATGCGCTGCGTATGCTGCGGGCAGTGCGCTTTTCTGCGCAGTTGGGATTTGAGATCGAGGAAAGGACCGCTGCCGCCATACAAAAGCTGGCGCCTGCGCTGAAGAGGATCAGTGCGGAGCGGGTGCAGGCAGAGCTGGTAAAGCTTTTGGAGTCGCCCCATCCGGATTGGCTGCGCAAAGCCTGGGAGACCGGGATTACGGCGGTGGTCCTTCCGGAATTTGACCGGATGATGGAGCAGCCCCAGAATAATGCTCATCATATTCATTCCGTAGGGGAGCATACGCTGGAGACCCTGCGGCAGATACCGGCGGATAAAGTCCTTCGGCTGACCATGCTGATTCACGATATGGGAAAGACGGAATGCGTTACACAGGATGAGAAGGGAATCTACCATTTCCGCGGACATGCCGCCTATAGCGCTTCCATAGGAAAAAAGGTGATGAAGCGGCTGAAATTTGACAATGAGACCACTGCTCGTGTATCCCGGCTGGTGGCGAACCATTCCCTGTATCCGGAGGCTACGCCGGAGGGAGTGCGCCGCAGTGTCCGCCAGATCGGAGAGGATCTTTTTCCGTTGTTTCTGGAGGTGAAAAAAGCGGATGTTCTGGGACAAAGCCCGGCGGTATGGCAGGCAAAGCTGGCCTATCTGGATCAGATCCGCCGGCTTTATGAGGAAATCCTGGTACGGGGCGACTGTCTTTCGCTAAAGCGGCTGGCAGTGACGGGAAACGATCTGATCCGGGACGGAGCAAAGCCGGGCCCGGAATTGGGGAAAATACTGGAAACACTGCTGGATGAGGTTCTGGAGTGTCCGGAAAAGAATGAGAAGGAATATCTGATGGCAAGAAGCCGCTGCCTTCGGAATCAGGAAAACAGTTGCGGCAGCGGAAAATGCTGTATATAATAACAGTCGGGTTTTGGAATAGACACAAAGAAAAGGAAACTGTGCGGCTGCGATGCAGTTGTGAGAAAAGAGATAAGGAGAGATAGATTTATGAAATTTATATCCACACCTGTAAAGGGAATGAACGATTTTCTGCCGGAAGAGATGCGCCTTCGGGAGCATGTGCTGGATCTGATCAAGCAGACCTATGCAACCTATGGATTTTCGCAGATTGAGACGCCGGCTATGGAGCATATTGAGAATCTGACCGGAAAGCAGGGCGGCGAGAATGAAAAACTGATTTTCAGGGTTATGAAAAGAGGGCGTGAGCTGGAAAAGGGTATGGAGACCGGAGAATTGGCAGACAGCGGGCTGCGCTACGATCTGACAGTGCCTCTGTGCCGTTACTATGCCAATCATAAAAACGATCTTCCTACTCCCCTGAAGGCGCTGCAGATGGGGAATGTGTGGCGTGCGGACAAGCCTCAGAAGGGCCGCTTCCGCCAGTTTACGCAGTGTGACATCGATATTATCGGGGACGGATCGATCATGGCAGAGATTGAGCTGATTGCAGCCACCGCTAAAATGCTGACCCGCATTTTTTCTGAAGTGGGCATCCGTGAGTTCACCGTGCACCTGAATGACCGCCGTATCCTGAAGGCGATGGCTGCTTATGCGGGATTTACGCCGGAGCAATATGATGATGTGTTTATCCTGCTGGATAAAATGGACAAAATCGGTCTGGAAGGCGTGAAGGAAAGTCTGCTGGACAAGGAGTATGCACCGGAGGCGGTAGAAAAGTACATTTCTCTGTTCCGGGAGATTACCCCTGATTTAAAGTGCAGAGAATTTTGCGGGAAAACCTGCGCGGCATATCTGGAGGAAAAGGTGCCCGGCAATATGGATACGATTATGAACAGTGTGGCTTGTATGATTGATCCCAGCGTACGGCTGGTATTTGATCCCACTCTGGTAAGGGGAATGTCCTATTACACCGGAACGATTTTTGAGATTAGTATCGACGGCTACAATTTCTCTATTGCTGGAGGCGGCCGTTACGATGAAATGATCGGACGGTTTTTGAACCAGCCGGTTCCGGCCTGCGGCTTCTCCATTGGCTTTGAGCGAATTATTACGATTCTCAAGGACCTGGGATGGAAGGAAGAGGACGGCGGCAAAAAACGCATCGCTTTTCTGGTGGACGAAAAATCTGCTTCGGAAAAGCTTCTGGAGGTGTTTAAAAAAGCGACCCTGCTCAGGGACGAAGGAAGCATTGTTACCGTACAGCCGTTGAAAAAGAATGCAAAATTCCAGATTGAAACACTGGAGAAAAACGGCTATACGGAAATCAAAAAGGTATATTCGGATACGGAGCTGTAATTTCAGAAAGCATCTTTGGAGGCCTGCCTGCTTTTTCTGTCATAACCCTTTCCTTTTCCTCATAGATTAGAGGGAGCATGGAAAGGGGGACGCCGGATGAATGACAGAGGGTTGAAGGTACTGGAGCAGTACGATTTCGAAATCATCAGCACCAGGCGCGGCCGCGGTTCTTATATCTGTGAGACCAGCCGGGGCCTGAAGCTGCTGTGTGATTTTGAGGGGTCAGAGAAAAAGCTGCTTTTTCAGAATCATGTGCTGCACAGGCTGAGAGAGGCGGGATATGAGGCGGTGGATACGGCGCTGGAAAATAAAGAAGGGAAACTGGTTTCTACGGATCGGGATGAGAACCGTTATGTGGTCAAGGACTGGTATTACGGGCGGGAATGCAGTCCCTCAGGGGAACGGGATATTATGGAGGCTGTGGGGAATCTGGCCAGGCTGCATTGTTACCTGCGTTTCCCGGAGGAAACGGAGAAGGAATATTGCGGGCTTCCCCTGCGGGCGGAGCTGGAAGCCAGGATGCGGGAAATGAAAAAGGTGCGCAGCTTTATCCGGGGCAGAGAGCCTAAGCAGCCTTTTGAACGGCTGTTTCTGCAGAGCTTTCCGGTGTTTTATGAGCAGGCGCAGCAGGTGCTGGAACAGGCAGAGGAGGTAGGAGGCGAAGCGGCCATGAGGCAGCAGCTTGAAACGGGAAGTATCTGCCATGGAGATTATAACTATCATCACGTTCTGTTTTTGGAACGGGGCATGGCTACTACGAATTTCGGGAAATGCCGCTATGATTATCAGGTGCTGGATCTTTGTCAGTTTCTGCGGAAAATACTGGAAAAGCAAAACTGGGATCTGCGTCTGGGAGAGCAAATGCTGAATACCTACGACAAAATCCGTCCCCTGCCCCGGCCGGAACGGAAGATCCTGTACTTAAAGCTGGCGTATCCGGAAAAATTCTGGAAGCTGGCGAACCATTATTACGGCAGCAGAAAAGCCTGGCTTCCGGCCAGGTTTGAACAGAAGCTGGAGGCGTTGAACCGGCAGCAGAAGCAGAGAAATACTTTTCTGAAATTATTGGAATAGTGGTTTATTTCCGGTAAAATTTGTAATATAATAAAAAATGTAGGTACGAAAAGCACTTAGGAGGTAGTGAAATGGACTATAAAAAAGCGTATGAGGAGTGGTTGACCAATCCCTGTTTTGATGAGGAGACGAAAGCAGAGCTGAAAGCGATCGCAGAGGATGAGAAGGAAATCAAGGAACGGTTCTATGCGGATCTGGAATTCGGTACAGCCGGACTAAGGGGGATTATCGGCGCCGGAACAAACCGCATGAATAAATATGTGGTACGGAAAGCGACCCAGGGCCTGGCGAATTATATTATAGGCGTGGGCGGACAGGAAAAGGGCGTGGCGATTGCCTATGATTCCAGAAGAATGTCGCCGGAATTCGCAGATTTTGCCGCATTATGCCTGGCTGCAAACGGCATCAAGGCTTATGTATTTGAGTCATTGAGACCCACGCCGGAGCTGTCCTTTGCGGTGCGTAAGCTGAATTGTATTGCCGGTATCAATATTACGGCCAGCCATAACCCGCCGGAATATAACGGCTATAAGGTTTACTGGGAGGACGGCGCACAGATTACACCGCCCCATGATACCGGAATTATGGCGGAAGTAAAGAAAGTTACCGATTACAGTGCCACAAAGACCATGGATAAGGATGCGGCCATTGCAGCAGGGCTCTATCAGGTGATCGGAAAAGAGATAGACGATGCATTTCTTGCGGAATTAAAGAGTCAGGTGCTTCATCTGGATGCGATTGAAGAACAGAAGAAAAATTTAAAAATTGTATACACTCCGCTGCACGGCACAGGAAATATTCCGGCCAGAAAAGTGCTGAAGGAGCTGGGCTTTGAAAACGTATATGTGGTAAAAGAACAGGAACTTCCGGACGGAAACTTCCCCACGGTAAGTTATCCGAATCCGGAAGCGGAGGAAGCCTTTACGCTGGGGCTGAAGCTGGCAAAGGAGATCGATGCGGATCTGGTGCTGGCTACGGATCCGGATGCGGACCGTCTGGGTGTGCGGGTAAAGGATCGGGATGGGGTGTACCATACCCTTACCGGAAATATGTCAGGCTGTCTGCTGGCTGACTATGAGATCGGCCAGCGCAAGGCTCTGAAGGGGCTGCCGGAGGACGGCGTCCTGATCAAAACCATCGTTACTACGAATATGGCCGATGCGATTGCGAAATACTATGGAGTAGGGCTGATTGAAGTGCTTACCGGATTTAAGTACATCGGACAGCAGATTCTGGGCTTCGAACAGAAGGGCCGGGGAACCTACCTGTTTGGATTTGAAGAGAGCTACGGCTGCCTGATCGGTACGCACGCCAGGGACAAGGATGCCATCGTGGCAACCATGGCGCTTTGCGAAGCGGCAGCTTACTATAAGACCCAGGGAAAGACTCTGTGGGATGCGATGATCGATTTGTATGAGCGTTACGGATACTATAAGGATGATATCAAATCCGTATCTCTGAAGGGTATCGAAGGCCTGCAGAAGATTCAGGAGATTATGGAGACTTTGCGGGGAAATACGCCGAAGGAGCTGGGCGGATATCAGGTCATTTCTGCCAGAGATTATAAGACCGGCGTGATCCGCAATCTGGCTACCGGCGAAGAAAAGCCGTCCGGACTTCCGGTTTCCAATGTGCTGTATTATGATCTGTCTGATGACGCATGGCTGTGTGTAAGACCTTCCGGTACGGAGCCGAAGGTAAAATTCTACTATGGCGTAAAGGGAACCTCGCTGGAGGATGCGGATGCGAAATCAGCAGCTTTTGGGGAAGAGGTTATGAATCTGATTCAGGGGATGCTGGCATGAACTGCGGATTGGATGAATTTAAAGAGATCATAGATCGGCTCAGAGGAGAGGGCGGCTGTCCCTGGGATCGGGAACAGACCTATGAAAGCCTGAAGCCCTGCCTGGTAGATGAGATGACAGAGGTCCTGGCGGCTATTGATATTCTGAAGGATACCGGAAATGGGGACAACCTTTGCGAAGAGCTGGGAGATCTGCTGATGAACGTAGTGATGCTGGCGCGTATTGCGGAGGAGGAAGGCAGATTTACCATGGCGGATGTGGTGGAAGGGATCAGCAGGAAAATGATCCGCCGTCATCCCCATGTATTTGGGACTGCCCATGCCGAGACCAGCAGCCAGGTACTGGCCAACTGGGAAGAAATCAAAAAGCAGGAAAAGAGCGGTGCGAACCTGGAGGAGCGGGCCCGGGAGAAGGCAGCCTATCCAGGGGCGGCGCAATGGGCGGTCAGCTATCTGGAGAATAGGCTAATACAGACGAAATCCTCTTGACAAAGGCAATATTCCAGTATATAAGTATTATCAGGGTTTGTACAAAGACAGGTTCGTAATCCCATACAAGATAAACCAGAGGAGGAATAATTCCATGAATAAAACAGAATTAATTGCAGCGATTGCTGAAAAATCTGAACTGACAAAGAAAGATGCAGAAAAGGCGCTGAAGGCTTTTACCGATGTGGTAGCAGAAGAACTGAAGAAGGGCGAGAAGGTTCAGCTTGTGGGCTTTGGCACCTTTGAAGTATCCGAGAGAGCAGCCAGAGAGGGAAGAAACCCGCAGACCGGTACTGCTATGCAGATCAAGGCTTCCAAATCTCCTAAGTTCAAGGCCGGAAAAGCGCTGAAGGACAGCCTGAACTAAGGATAATCATGTAAATGAATATTGGCCGCAGGTTTCCAATGCGAAGGGCAGGGAGCCTGCGGCTTTGTTATTAGGAGACAGAGTATGCGATTGGATAAATTTTTAAAGGTGTCGCGGCTGATCAAGCGCAGGACGGTGGCGAATGAAGCCTGCGATGCAGGGCGGGTGCTGGTAAACGATAAGGTGGCAAAGGCTTCCCAGAACGTGAAGGAAGGCGATGTGATCGAGATTCAGTTCGGCACAAGGACGGTGAAGGCAGAGGTCCTGAATGTACAGGAGACTGTGAAAAAGGACGAGGCAAAGGAGCTGTTCCGGTATCTGTAGATCGGCGGTATATTGTTCTGAAAATGCCTTCTCCCTCAAACTGAGAATTAGGAAGTTGAAGAGCCGAAGGCATTTTTATCTCATAGGGAACGCCTTTCCGTTTTAAAGTGCGAAAACATGCGGCTTCCCTATGAGATAAAAGCCCTGCGGGCAAACGGTGCGCACGGATGCATAAGGTAATTCATTGCTGCGCAATCTGCATCCGGCGCAAAAAATGCCTTCTTCCTCAAAAAACGAGAGTCAGGAAGTTAAGATGCCGAAGGCATTTTTTTATGGGCGGATGCATAAAATGGATAGAGAGCAGAAGCCGGAGAAAAAATATGGAAGAAAAAAGAGAAAAGCGGGGACATCGACTCACCATTGATAACAGGCGGAATGGGACCATCAGTGGCGTGGTAGATGTCCTCGCTTTTGATGTAAATGAAATCTGCCTGGAGACGGAACTGGGGCTTCTGACAATTCGGGGAAAGGAGCTGCATATCAGCAGGCTGACACTGGAACGGGGTGAGGTGGACCTGGAGGGAAATGTGGATGCGCTGGTTTATTCCAACGGCTCCGGAAAAGGAAAAAGCCGGAACGGCGCCTGGAAGAGGCTGTTTCAATAGTATGGGAAGTGAGATCACATTTGAACTAAGCGTGTTTCTGGTTTTTGTTCTGCATGGGATTCTGGTGATGGTGGGAAGCGATCTTTTGCGGGCCTGGAGGCTGGCAGTACGTCACGGGGCTGTCTGGACAGGAGTGGAGGATGTGCTTTTCTGGTTTGCTGCCGGAGTCTGGACGTTTGTATTGATCTTTGTGTATCAGGACGGGACGCTGCGGCTGTATCTTGCAGCGGCTATGGGATCCGGCGGATGGCTGTACAAAAGAAGCATCAGCCGGTGGGTGGTAAGGGGGACTGCCGGACTGCTTCGGGGCATCATCGGTATTGGCATCAAATGCAGCAAAAAAAAGAACAAAATTCGACAGAAAATAGTTGCAAAATTTGTCAAAAAAGAATAGACTAAAGATATTAAGAGGGAAAGGAGGATCTGTTTATGGCGAAAAGACGAAAACGGCGTGCCAGCAGCAGTAACAGGCGGGGCATGGCGTGTATTGCGGTTGTGGTTATGATGCTGTTGACTGTGCTGCTGACACAGAGTCATACGCTGGAACGGAAGAATACCTCCTACCGGGAGCAGAGTGCCCAGTTGGAAGAACAGATTTTGGAAGAACAGGTGCGGGCGGAGGATCTGCGGAGGCTTCCGGAGTATACGCAGTCTCAGGAGTACATTGAAAAGACAGCCAGAGAGAAGTTCGGCCTGGTATATCCGGACGAAATTCTATTTAAGGCAGCCGAGTAAAGAGGCAGGTGCACAAAGCATGCATCGGCCTCTTTTTTTCGATTCCTTTCCCCGGATTGACAAAAAATGCATTCTCGCCCACGTATAATGATAGGAGCGATGGCTGCGGAGGAAACTGCAGCGATTGTCCTGCCGCTGTTGACGGCAGCAGAAGAAATGTGCTGTAAATGGGGAGGGATACTATGGTAGAATTTGTGGCGGCTGCGCTGATCGCCAGCGGATTTTGGATGCTGCTGGAGCTGGGAAAGCTGGTGATAAACGGTCTGCCGAGAGAAACGGCTGCCATGCGGGTGACGGCAGGTCCGGGCAGAGAATACGTGGAGCGCTATGCGGATGCATTCCGCCGTCTGGCGGAAAGCTATCAGGACATGCCCCGGAAAAAGGAGCATTTTGGTGATGAGGAGATGGAGCATATCATTTCTCAGATACGGGAGCGGATGTGCGCTTCCTGTCCGCAGCAGGAGCTTTGCTGGCAAAAGAATTATTATGAAAGCTGCAGAAGGATCTTTGCCGGACTGCGGGCAATGGAAAACGGAGATGAAGCGGGAGCGCTTGAGACCCTGGGGTTTATGGAGTTTTGCTGTATGGATGAGGAGCTTCTGCAGGCCATGAAGGAAATTTTTTTGCAGGAGCGTGTTACACTGATGTGGAATAACCGGATGCTGGAGCAAAGAGCCGCCGCAGGCGAACAGCTTCAGGATACGGCAGAGCTGTTAAAGCAGATGGCAGAGCGGCTTTACCAGATCCGTGGGCTGGAGGAGAGAACCTTTCGGCGGCTGGAAAAGGAGCTGCGGTATGAAAAGATCGACTGTGCCGGCGCCTGGCTGTTCTGCCGGGATGAGGAACATCCGGAGCTTTATGTGTCTATGGGAATCCGGGAGGGAAGCTGTATCCAGACGAAGGATCTGTCGGAATTGATTTCCGAGGTAATGGGGCGGCGGATGGTTCCTGCCAGGGATTGCCGGCTGACAGTGAAAAAGGAGCCGGATACCTTCCACTATATTACGGATACGAATTATCAGATGTTCTGCGGAATTGCGCGAATGACCAGAGACGGGGAGCTGGTGTCGGGAGATAATTTTGCATTCTGGCAGGGGGACTGCGGCCAGGTAATTATGAGCCTGGCGGACGGAATGGGCACTGGAGTGGAGGCCTGCCAGGAAAGCGAGAAGGTCATCGAGCTTCTGGAGCAGTTTCTTGATGCCGGGTTTTCTCAGGATACGGCGATGCGTATGATTAATTCCTCTATGGTTCTTCAGGACCATATGCAGATTTTTTCTACCATTGATTTATGTATGGTTGACCTTTATAATGGAAAATGCTGTATGATAAAAGCCGGGGCCTGCCCCACCTATCTGAGCAGAGGGGACGGGCTGGAGGTCATTCACTGTCAGGCGCTTCCTGCCGGATTGCTGCAGACACCGGATTACGAGACGGTGAACCGGCAGCTAGCCTCGGGAGACCGGATTATCATGATGACTGACGGCGTGACCGATGCGCTGGAAGAGGACGGCCGCGAGATGCGGCTGAGAGAACTGATTTTAGAGACGAAAACAAATAACGCCAGAGAGTATGCCCGCAGCCTTTTGGAGCAGGTGCTGGCAAGACAGCGCTATCATGTAAAGGATGATATGACGGTGCTGGTAGGGCAGATCTGGAAAAAATAGGAACGATCCGGCAGATCCGGGCATTGCGGGAACAGAAGCAAAGAGGTGGCGGATGAAGGAAAAGATACAGGAGCCGGGCCGGAAGGGCCTGGTGAAAAGCGTATGGAGTACTATAGAAAAATACCGGATGATTTTGCCGGGAGACCGGGTGATCGCCGGAGTCTCCGGCGGGGCAGATTCTGTGTGTCTGCTGGCGCTGCTGCGGGCATATGGCAGACAATGCCCCTTTGAATTGTATGCGGTGCATGTGGAGCATGGCATCCGGGGAGAGGCCAGCCTGGCGGATGCCCGGTTTGTGGAGAAATTGTGCAGGGAATGGGGAATTCCCTGTCTGGTGGAGCGAACCGATGTGGCCGCCCGGGCTGCCTGGACGGGACAGACGCTGGAAGAGGCAGGACGCCAGGCACGGTATGAGATTTTCGAGCAATGCGCTTGTAGGCTGGGGGCCGGCCGGATTGCGGTGGCGCATAACCGGAATGATCAGGCGGAGACTGTGCTTTTGAATTTATCCCGGGGCAGCGGCGTGCGGGGGCTGGGGGGAATCCGGCCTGTGCGGGGAAGGATTATCCGCCCCCTGCTTTTTACCGGCCGGGGTGAGATCGAGGCATGGCTGAAGGAACAGGGCATTTCCTACTGCACGGATGCCACTAATCTGAAAAAGGATTATACTAGAAACCGGCTGCGGCTGGATATTCTGCCCAGGATGGAGCAGGAGGTAAACCGGGAGGCCGTGAAGCATCTGGCTGAGTGCGCCGCACAGCTACAGAGGGCGGAGGATTATCTGCAAAAGCAGGCCGGGAGGCTGTATGAGGGATGGGTGCGCCGGACAGAGGACGGACTGGAGATTGAGCTGGCAAAATTCCTGGAGGCAGAAGAGCTGATGCAGGAATATGTGCTGCGTCTTTGTGTCAGCCGTATCCTGCGGCAGCAGGGGCTGAAGGATTATACGGCCGGACACATTCGTCAGATGAAGGAGCTGGCCCGGATGGACTGCGGAAAGAAGATGGATTTTCCGGGAGGGCTGCAGGCAGTCCGGCAGAACGGAGTTCTGCGGATGAGGGTAAGAGAGCGAACCCTGGCTGAAGGCAGGGCGGCTGCCGAAACGGCTGTTGTGCCTTTGCCTGCCAGCGGAATCTATGAGATCCTGGGTAGGCGTTTTCTTGCGGAGTATGGAGAGCGGAAGGAAAATATGCAGGTATTTCCGGAAAAAAAGTATACGAAATTGCTTGCTTATGATACAATAAGTCATAATGTCTGTTTAAGAACGAGGCGGACAGGGGACTATTTGATTATCAATCAGGAGGGCGGGAGGAAGAAGCTGAAGGATTATCTGATTGATGAGAAGATTCCCCGGGAAGAAAGGGACGGCATTCTGCTGCTGGCCGAAGGCTCACACATCCTCTGGGTCGTGGGGCATCGGATCAGTGAGGCTGCCAAAATTACAAATGAAACCAAAAAATTTCTAAAAATACAGAGGATGGAGGAAACGGTATGAAGGAAACGGTTCGGGTAATGATACCGCAGGAAGAGGTTGAAAATCGCATCGCCGGTCTGGCGGATCAGATCAGCAGGGATTATGCAGGACGCACTGTGCACCTGATCTGCATTTTGAAGGGCAGTATCTTTTTCACCTGCGAGCTGGCGAAACGGCTTACGATTCCGGTAACACTGGATTTTATGTCGGTAAGCAGCTACGGCAATGACACAAAGTCCAGCGGTGTGGTAAGGCTGGTAAAGGATCTGGATGAGCCCCTGGAGGGAAGAGATGTGATCGTCATTGAAGATATCATTGATTCCGGACGTACCCTGAGCTATCTGCTGGAAAATCTCAGCAGCAGGAATCCCAAAAGTCTGCGGTTATGTACCCTGTTGGATAAACCGGACCGCCGGGTAAGGGACGTGAAGGTAGATTACACCGGCTTTGAGATACCGGATGAATTTGTGATTGGCTATGGACTGGATTATGCGCAGCGTTACCGCAACCTGCCGTATATCGGCGTGATGTCCCTGGAAGAAGAATAAGGAATCACTGAAAGGAGCACGTAAATTGAACAAAAATGCAAGAGGGATAGGATTTTATCTGCTGCTTGGGATTATGTTTATCCTGCTGGTATTCAGCCTGCGGGAGAGCTTTGACAGCAGATCTACCTGTACCTACAGGGATTTTAAAGAAATGCTGGCTGAAGGCCAGGTGGCAAAGGTGGAGGTGACGCAGAATCAGGCCACGCCCACCGGTGTACTGGAGATTACCAAAACGGACGGCACGGAGCACACACTGAATGTATCTGATGTGAATGCGGTCCAGGAGCTGGTAGAAGGCTATGACGGAGTCTTTCTGGAGATTCGGGACGTGGAAAAGGAAAGTGTTTTCCTGACCACGATTCTGCCCATTCTTCTGACGGGCGTTTTCATTCTGTTTTTTATGGCAATGATGAACCGCCAGGGAGGCGGAGGAAATGCCAAGATGATGAATTTTGGAAAGAGCCGTGCCAGGATGATTTCTCCGGATTCAAAGCGGGTCATGTTTAAGGATGTGGCCGGACTGAAGGAAGAAAAGGAGGACCTGGAGGAGCTGGTGGAATTTCTGAAGGAGCCGGAAAAGTTCTTGAAGGTAGGCGCCAGAATTCCCAAGGGAGTTTTGCTGGTGGGCCCCCCCGGAACAGGAAAGACCCTGCTGGCGAAGGCGGTGGCAGGAGAAGCGGGAGTGCCGTTTTTCAGTATTTCCGGGTCTGATTTTGTGGAAATGTTTGTGGGTGTAGGCGCATCCCGTGTCCGGGACCTGTTTGAGGACGCAAAGCGGCATCAGCCCTGTATTATCTTTATCGATGAGATCGATGCGGTGGCCAGAAGGCGGGGCACTGGAATGGGCGGCGGTCATGATGAACGGGAGCAAACGCTGAACCAGCTTCTGGTGGAGATGGACGGCTTCGGCGTCAATCAGGGAATTATTGTTATGGCGGCAACTAACCGGGTGGATATTCTGGATCCTGCGATCCTGCGGCCGGGACGCTTTGACCGGCAGGTAGCGGTGGGACGCCCGGATATTAAGGGCAGGGAAGAGATCCTGCAGGTACATGCAAAGGGAAAGCCCCTGGGAGACGATGTGAATCTGCAGGAGGTGGCCCGTACCACGGCAGGATTTACCGGAGCGGATCTGGAGAATTTGATGAATGAGGCTGCTATTATGGCGGCCAAGCAGCACCGCTCTTATATTGTGCAGGAGGATATCAACAAATCCTTTATAAAAGTAGGAATCGGTGCGGAAAAGAAAAGCCGCATTATTTCGGAGAAGGAAAAACGGATTACGGCCTACCACGAATCGGGCCATGCGATCCTGTTTCATCTTCTGCCGGATGTGGGACCGGTGCATACCATCTCGATTATCCCAACAGGCCGGGGCGCTGCCGGTTACACGATGCCGCTTCCGGAAAAGGACGAGATGTTCCATACGAAAAACCAGATGTTTGAAAACATCGTAGTGGATCTGGGCGGCCGTGTGGCGGAGGAACTGATTATCGGCGATGTGACCACCGGAGCCTCCCAGGATATTAAGCAGGCTACCGGTATTGCCAGATCTATGGTGACGAAATTCGGTATGTCGGAGAAGCTGGGGCTGATTAATTATGAGCAGGAGGACGACGAGATTTTCATCGGGCGGGATCTGGCCCATACAAGAGCCTACGGCGAGCGGGTAGCGACTATCATCGATGAGGAGGTAAAGCGGATCATTGATGACGCATATGCGAAGGCCCGCAGCTTGATTCAAAGTCATGAGGATGTACTGCACCGCAGCGCAGAGCTTCTGATCCAAAAGGAGAAAATCTCCAGAGAAGAATTTGAGGCGCTGTTTGAGACGGGAGAATCCGGAACCTGATTTGGAATTGTGGGCTGCAGCAAAATACGGAGCGTTAGAAATCTGATTTTGCTGCAGCTTTTTTTCTTGACAATTATTATACAATATGTATAATAATATATATAAGGTATAATCCAAAAATGATACATAAAGGGGCCGGCCTTTTATGATAAAAAGCAGCCGTTTCAAACCGATATGGAAAGAGCAGAGAGATTTGAAGGGGCAGCGGAGGAGAAAGGAGAATCATGAAAAACGAAAAAAAGAAACTAAGTGATGCGGAACTGGAAATTATGATGGAGGTGTGGGAGGCTGGGGAGCCTGTGACCTCCAATTATATTCTGGAACGGCTGAAGGGCAAACGGGAGTGGGCTTTGTCCACCCTGATGACTGTGCTGTCCCGTTTGGCGGGGAAAGGGTATCTAAACTGTGACCGCAGCACCAGAACAAATTATTACTCTGCTTTGGTATCAGAGGGAGAATATAAGGCATCCGAGGGAAAGGGAATCCTGGAAAGGCTGTATGGAAATTCCGTCACCAATCTGGTGGTGAATCTCTGTGATGAAAAATCCATAAGTGAGGAGGAGCTTCTGAAGCTGCGGCATTTTCTGGATACCTATCAGGGGGATCAGGATGAATAGCGCTGCGTTCCTAAAGGGAATGCTGAGTGTTTCTCTCACGACAGGAGCGGTGATCCTTTTTCTGAAGCTGCTCTGGCTGAGGGCGGACAAGCGCTATGCGGCAAGGTGGAGAAGTGCCGTTTGGCTTTTGCTGGCGGTGCGGCTGCTGATTCCTATAAGCATCCCGTTTCCGCATACATTGGTGAATTTAAAGCTTTATGATCCCGATGTATTTTATATTGCGGAGGAGGCAGACGGAAACCGCCTGTATTCCACACCGGCAGACGGCGGCAGCATCCAGGAAAGCGGTAACGGACGGAAAATCAGTCTGGCCGATATTCTGACTGGTATATGGGGAACGGTGGGCCTGCTGTTTTTTGTATGGCAGCTCCTTTCCTACCGTGCATATAGGAAAAGACGGCTGAGATGGAGTCATTCCTGCAAAGAAGGAGGACTTTTGAAGCAGTTTGATCAACTGTCGGAAGAATTGCAAGTGAAGGGAAAAATCCGGCTGTTGGAAAGCAGGGACGGATCGGCGCCTGCATTGATCGGATTTTGGAAACCCTGTCTGATCATGCCTGCCGGGCAGCTTCAGGAATGTGAGGCATATTTGATCATGAAACATGAAATGCTTCATTACCGCAATCATGATGTCTGGAAAAAGCTGCTTTTGATGACGGTAAATGCCGTCCATTGGTTTAATCCTGCTGTATGGATCCTGCGCAAGGAAGAGACCTGGGAGATAGAAATGGTCTGTGATGATGCTGTGGTGATGGGGCGCGGCTTTGCAGAGCGCAGAAGGTACAGCGAATTGCTGCTGCAAGCTGTGGAAAAACAGATGCGGCAGACGGAAATGCTGACGGAAAATTTTTATGGAGGTGCAAAGATGATGAAAAAACGGTTTATAAATATTATGAATCCCGGAAAAACAGGGAAAAAGAGCATATTGATTGCGGGCATCCTGACCGTGCTTGTACTGAGTCAGGCCGTCCTGGGATTCTGTGACGAATGGCAGGAAAAGGAGGAATTCCGGAATCATCCGGCTAAGGAAATTCTGACTTCTGAGAATCCGGAAATTGCAGATACTTTGGAGAATTACTGTGAAGTTCGCTACAGCGCTATTTCGGAGGATGTTTCTTATAATAGCTACAGCGTATACGGGGATGTCTCACAGGAGCAGTTGGAAGAAATCGCAGAATATATAGAGATGATGCTGACCGGAAGCGGCTATGAGGAGAAACCGGAAGAGCTTGGCCTGCCTCTGAAAAAGCTGAGCTTTGCTTTTTACCGTGAGGATACACAAGAGCAGATCGATGCGTTTATGTTCAAAGACGGAAAACGGCTTCCGGCAGAAGAGGGGGATGTGTTTGTTCCGGCCGATACCTACAATCGGCACGGGGCGGTATAACATTGCCGCAGGTTTTCTTCCGGTAAATGAAAAATGTGATGGGGTTTTCAGGAAAAATGACGAAAATGTTTTGTGAAAATATACAAAAACGAGGATGAAAAATTGTGAAGTTTGTGCACACTTCTTCTGGCACCTGTGCTATTATAATACTCGTAAAACCCCCCAATACATTATATAGTTTTTGCTACACCCCATAAGAGAAATACCTTCTCCAGAAAAAGCAGCGCTTGGCGCTGCTTTTTCTCTGTGCAGGCAACCATTCGTCCCGTTTGTTACTGTTCACTCTGTTCACAGTACCCCCGTTTCATTTCATTCCCAGGAAAACCTTGTGGAAATGGGAAATGTGTTATAGAATAAACTAATATTGGAAAGCTGAATGAAGGAGAATTTTTTATGAATCAGGGAAGTTATGAGCAGGCTTTGCGGGCTGCAAAATATATATTACAGATGCGCCCGGTCTTTCACGGAGAAGCGCTGTTTAGCGATGAAACAGAAAATTATGTAACCCCTATGGAACCGAAGCCGGGGGATAAGGTGACGATCCGGTTCCGGACGGCGCATGACAATGTAGATGCAGTGTATCTGATCAGCGGGCCTATGAGAGAACCGCTGGAGTTTGAACGTACGGAAGGGTATTTTGACTTTTATAAGATTGAAATTCAGGTAAATCAGGATGCATTTCACTATTATTTTGAGGTCAGAAGCGGGAAAACCCACTGCTTTTTTAACAAGCTGGGAATGACCAAGGATCTGAGCGACAGCCATTCCTTCTGTATACAGCCGGGCTTTTCCACGCCGGATTGGGCCAAGGGAGCGGTGATGTATCAGATCTTTACGGACCGTTTTTATAATGGGGATTCCCGGAATGATGTGCTGAACAATGAGTATGTATACATTGGAGAATGCACCAGCAGGGTGACGGAATGGGGAAAGCGTCCGGCCGCCATGGATGTCCGGGAATTTTACGGCGGAGACCTGGAAGGTGTGCGCCAGAAGCTGGATTATCTGCAGGAGCTGGGCGTGGATGTGATTTATTTCAACCCGCTGTTTGTTTCGCCCTCCAACCACAAATATGACATCCAGGATTATGACTATATTGATCCTCACTTTGGAAAAATTGTAATGGATGAGGGAGAACTGCTGCCTCATTGGGCAAAGGATAATAAGCAGGCTACCAAGTATATTAATCGTGTGACCAGAAAGGAAAATCTGGAGGCCAGCAATCAGCTTTTTATCCGTCTGGTGGAGGAAGCCCACAGCCGGGGCATCAAGGTTATCCTGGACGGTGTGTTCAATCACTGCGGATCCTTTAATAAGTGGATGGATCGGGAGCGAATCTATGAAAATCAGCCGGGCTACGCCCCGGGGGCTTATATCAGCGCAGACAGCCCATACAGGACCTTTTTTCACTTTAATAACGAGCATGAATGGCCGTACAACCAGTTTTATGACGGCTGGTGGGGCCATGATACGCTGCCGAAGCTGAACTACGAGAATTCCCCCAAGCTGATGGAATATATTATGGAAATTGCCCGCAAATGGGTGTCTCCGCCCTACAATGCAGACGGATGGCGGCTGGACGTGGCGGCCGATCTGGGCATCAACAGCGAGCATAACCATCAGTTCTGGAGGCGTTTTCGAAAGACGGTGAAGGAGGCAAATCCCGACGCTCTGATTCTGGCAGAGCATTACGGGGATCCCATCGCCTGGCTTCGGGGAGACGAATGGGATACGGTGATGAACTACGATGCTTTTATGGAGCCTGTGACCTGGTTCTTTACAGGTATGGAGAAACACAGCGATAATTTCCAGGAGGGACAGTTCGGAAATGCGGACAGCTTTTTTGGAGCCATGCGCTACCACATGGCAAGCTTTATGGGGCCCTCTCTGCAGGTAGCCATGAATGAACTGTCAAATCATGACCATTCCAGATTTTTGACCCGGACGAATCATAAGGTGGGGCGGATGGATCATTTCGACTATGATGCGGCCAGCGACGGCATAAACCCTGCAGTGATGCGGGAGGCTGTAGTGATGCAGATGACCTGGCCGGGCGCCCCCACGATTTATTACGGAGATGAAGCCGGAGTGTGCGGCTTTACGGATCCCGATAACCGGAGGACGTATCCCTGGGGAGAAGAGGATCAGCAGATGCTGCAGTTCCACCGCAGAGTGATTGCGCTGCATAAGGCGCACCGGGTATTTTCCAGAGGCTCCCTGAAATTCCTGCTGGGCGCTTATAACTGCCTGGCTTATGGAAGATTTGACCGAAGGGAAAAGATGGTGATCGTATTTAACAATAACAGCGAGGAAAAGGAGCTGGAGGTAAAGGTGTGGCCGGCGGAGGTAGGACAGAAACAGCCGGTGATGCAGATTTTCGCTACTGATGCGGAGGGCTTTTCGGAAGAACGCCGGGTATACCAGGTGGAACGGGGAATCCTGAAGCTGAAGCTGCCGGCTACCTCTGCCGTAGTATTAAAAGCAATGGACGCAAAGGACGAGGAAGAGATGGCCGCCGCTTTGGAAGAAAAAAAGGAGACGGCGGAAGGCGCCAAAGGGCAGGGGGTATCAGAAATGGCGTCACCTGCAAAGCAGCAGGGCGAGACAGAAACGGCGGCAGCCGGACAGAAGGCGCCGGAAGCCGCAGAATAAGGAAGATTTAAGAAATTAATAATATGTCCATCACGTATTTTCAAGGGCTCTGTGCTAGACTTTTTTCCATAGGAATTGCTGCAGAGCAGACGGGAGGCCGGAAGCGGGACAGAATTCCGGATAAACAGAGCAGAAGATACAGGAGCGTGGACGATGAAGAGAAAAGCGATGGTGGCCGGCACCGTATTGCTGGCGGCACTGATTATTTTATTTGGGACCTATCTGGGGATCGGGATGCATTATGAGACACATTTTTTTGAGCATACCCGGATCAATGGGATCGAGGTATCCGATATGACCCTGGAACAGGCGGAGGAAGCGGTGGCTGCCGCAGTGGAGAATTACCAGGTGACGCTGCAGACGAAGGAAGGCAGGCAGGAAGTGATATCCGCAGACCAGATGGAATACCACCTGATATCCGGCGGAGAGATACAGAGGCTTTTGGATGATCAGAAGCTTTTGCAGTGGCTGCCCCGGTATCTGGGAGAGGACAGGAATCTGACGATGGAGACCGCCACCTCCTATGATCCCCGGCTTTTGGAGCAGGCCATGCTGTCGCTGGACTGCTTTGACCGGGAGCAGGTGACAGCGCCTTCCGATGCCAGACTGGAACAGCAGGAGGACGGCACCTACCAGATTATCCCGGAGACAGAGGGAAATCAGCTAAAGACGGAGCAGGTGTATCAGCTTCTGGAAAATGCGGTAGAGACGGGACAGACGCAGATCGATCTTGCCGGGGAGGACTGCTATGAGAAGCCTGCAGTGTATTCGGATGATGAAGGGCTTCTGGGAAAACGGGATACGCTGAATCGCTATGCTTCCATGACCGTGACCTATTATCTGGGAGGCGATGAGGTAAGGACGCTGGATTCGGCTACCATCAACAGCTGGATGACCCTGGATGAAGCGTACCGGCCGGTGTTTGACCGGGATGCGGTACAGACCTATGTGGCGCAGCTTGCGGCGGATTATGACACCATCGGAAGCTGGGAGCCTTTTGTTACCTCTCTGGGGGAGACGGTGTATGTGGAGGCCAGGACGTATGGCTGGCAGATCAATCAGGAGCAGGAGACAGAGGAGCTGTATCAGGTGCTTCTGGCAGGAGAGAGCGCAGAGCGTTCTCCGGTCTACTATGAGTCGGCGGCCGCCCGGGGTGAGAATGATATCGGAAATACTTACATAGAAGTAGATTATACGAATCAGAGAATGTGGTTTTATAAGGATGGGGAGCTGATTGTAGACACACCGGTGGTGACAGGGTGTGTGGCCAACGGTACAGAATCACCGGAAGGTATTTTCTGTCTGGTAGATAAGTCCGAGGACGAGATCTTAAAGGGAGAAGGCTATGCCACTCCGGTAGAGTACTGGATGCCGTTTTACGGCGGAGTAGGAATCCACGATGCGGATTCCTGGCGGGGCAGCTCTTACGGAGGAACCATTTATCAGACCGGCGGTTCCCATGGCTGTATCAATACACCCACGGCCAATGCGGCCGCAATCTATGCAAATGTGGAGATCGGCACGCCCATTGTATGCTACAAGGCAACCGTTTATCAGGGAAGCCCATCCGGAGAGGGGGTCGTTTCCTCAGAATACGGCACGGCAGAAACGGATCCCTCCATACAGGTTCTGGAGGAGGATTGGGCGGATGAATCCGTCTATTGGCAGTAGAAAATTCTGCGGAAAACGGTGTACTTTATTCCTGCGGTTGTGTATAATGAACGGTAGCATACCGGAATGGCTTTTACAGAATGAACAGGAGGAGTATATATTATGAAAATCGTGGTTTTGGCGGGCGGCATCAGCACGGAACGGGAAATTTCCATTGTTTCCGGCACAGGAGTATGCAAGGCGCTGCGGGGGAAGGGACATCAGGCCATATTGGTGGATGTGTACTGCGGAGATGCACGCAAGACGGCAGAGACGGCTTTTTCCGGATCTTATGATGTGGATGCGGATGCGGCCTATATCCGTTCCTTTGATGAAAAGCTGGAGGAGATGAGCAGCCGGAGCGACTTTTTCGGGCCCCGGGTACTGGAGCTTTGCCGGGCGGCCGATGCTGTGTTCCTGGCGCTTCACGGAGAAAACGGAGAGAATGGGAAGGTACAGGCAGCCTTTGATCTGCTGGGCATCCGCTATACAGGAAGCGGCAGCCTTGGAAGTGCGCTGGCCATGGATAAGGAGCTGTCCAAACAGCTTTTCAGGGAAAATCATGTTCCTACTCCGGCGGGAATCGTGCTGCGGAAAAATGAGGAACGAAGGGCGGCGGCAGAAAACGGCGTAGGCCTGCCCTGTGTGGTAAAGCCAAGCTGCGGCGGCTCCAGCGTGGGTGTTTCGATCGCACATACCGAAGAGGAATACGGCCGGGCGCTGGAAGAAGGCTTCCGCTATGAGGATGTGCTGATCGTAGAGCAATATATTAAGGGAAGGGAGTTCTCCGTGGGGATCGTGGACGGAGAGGTATATCCCGTCATTGAAATTGCTCCCATTCAGGGCTTTTATGATTATCACAATAAATATCAGGCGGGATGCACCGTGGAGACCTGCCCGGCAGAGCTTTCCCCGGAGCTGACAAAAAGAATGCAGGAATATGCGCTGCAGGCGTATGAGGCGCTGCGGCTGGAGAGCTACGGACGGATCGATGTCATGATGGATGAAGCAAATGAAATGTACTGTCTGGAGGCAAATACACTGCCGGGCATGACTCCTACCAGCCTTCTGCCTCAGGAGGCGGCAGCGCTGGGCATGGATTATGCGTCACTGTGCGAAAAATTAATTGCGGTTTCACTGCGAAAATCAAATTAGGAGAATCGTGAAATATGAAAAATATGACGCTGCGCCGCATTGCAGAAGCCTGCGGCGGAATTTTGCATGGAAAAAACGGAATGGAAGATGCGGAAGTAGCTTCCGTTGTTACAGATAGCCGTCAGGCCAAAGAAGGCGCTTTGTTTGCAGCGATCAAGGGAGAACGGGTGGACGGACACCGGTTTATTCCCGCCGTGTTTGAGCAGGGGGCAGTCTGTGTGTTATCCGAGCAGGAGCTTCCGGAGGATACTGCGGGAAGCTGGATCAAGGTGATCTCTACCCTGGGGGCTTTGAAGGATATTGCGGAATATTATCTGAGGCAACTGAATATTCCGGTGGTGGGCATTACGGGAAGCGTGGGAAAGACCAGTACGAAGGAAGTGGTGGCTGCCGTGCTGTCTCAGAAATACCGTACCTTAAAAACCCAGGGGAATTTTAATAATGAGCTGGGCCTTCCGCTGACTGTATTCCGGCTGCGGGAAGAGGACGAGATGGCAGTCCTGGAGATGGGAATCAGCAATTTCGGAGAGATGCACCGGCTGGCAAAGATTGCCCGGCCGGATACCTGTGTAATCACCAATATCGGGCAGTGCCATCTGGAATATCTCCACAGCCGGGACGGGATTTTGCAGGCAAAGACAGAAATTTTTGATTTTCTAAGGCCCGATGGGCATATTATATTAAACGGAAACGATGACAAGCTGATCCTGGTAAAAAATGTGAACGGGATCGAACCGGTATTTTTCGGCCTGAAGCCGGAAAAGGACGGGCATCCGGAGGAGGCTCCCGCACTTTCTGTGTGGGCGGATGAGATCAAAAGCAGGGGATTGAAGGGTGTTTCCTGCCGTATTCACACGCCGGACGGAAGTATTTCTGTCAGGATACCGATTCCGGGACAGCATATGGTTTATAATGCCCTGGCAGCCGCCGCAGTAGGGCTGACCTATGGTCTGAGTCCGGAGCAGATCCGGGCGGGTATTGAGAGCCTGCAGCCGGTGAGCGGACGCTTTCATATCATAGAGACAGAAAATTACATGATTATTGATGATTGCTATAATGCAAATCCTGTGTCTATGAAAGCGTCTTTGGAGGTACTGCAGGATGGAGCGGGACGTAGAGTTGCGATTCTGGGCGATATGGGCGAGCTGGGCGAAAATGAGGCCCTTCTGCATGAAGAGGTGGGCGCATTTGCCGGGAGCTGCCGTATTGATAAGCTGATCGGAGTAGGACCGCTTTGCGCCGGCCTGATCCGGAAAGCGGGAGAGGAGAATTCGGAATTGGAGCTTTCCCATTACGATACGCCGGAAGAGCTGCTGGACTGCCTGGAAGAGCAGGTGCAGGCGGGAGATACGATCCTGGTAAAGGCATCTCATTTTATGAATTTTTCCCGGATCGTGGATGCGCTGCAAAAGATGGGATAAACTTTTTATATAACCGTGAAGAGACAGATTTTGAAGAAGAGGGAATTATGTATGTAATAGCCGGCCTGGGGAATCCGGGCAAAAAATATGCAAAGACCCGGCATAATGCGGGATTTGATACTCTGGATATCATTGCGGACCGTTATGGAATTCAGGTATCTACGGAGAAGTTTAAGGCGCTGGTGGGCACCGGCGTTATAGAAGGCCAGAAGGTGCTTCTGGTAAAACCTCAGACCTTTATGAACCTGAGCGGGGACAGCCTGCGTCTGGTTTGTGATTTTTATAAAATAGATGTAGAACAGGAGCTGATCGTGATCTA
This sequence comes from Lachnospiraceae bacterium, assembly GCA_030537145.1. Classification (GTDB taxonomy): domain Bacteria; phylum Bacillota; class Clostridia; order Lachnospirales; family Lachnospiraceae; genus Merdiplasma. The sequence continues at coordinate 36,576 of JAUNON010000014.1, forward strand.
CGATGATATCAGCCTGAAGCCGGGTCAGCTCCGCATCCGTAAAAAAGGAAGCGCAGGCGGGCATAATGGTATCAAGAGCATTATCAGCCAGTTGGGAACCCAGGTATTTAAGCGGGTTAAGGTAGGCGTAGGAGAAAAGCCGGAGGGCTACGACCTGGCTGATTACGTGCTGGGGCATTTTTCCTTTACGGAGCGGATCGATATGGAGGAGGCCTTCGACCGGGCAGCCAGGGCTGCGGCTGCGCTGGTCACACATCCGGCAGAAGAAGTTATGAATCAGTATAATCAGAAGTAAGCAGGAAAGGCAGGTAAGGAATGAAGGCGTTTCGGAGCCCGTTGCAGGAACTGGGTGAGATCGAGGAAATCAGGGGCAGGCTGAAAAAAAACCGGGGCGTACTCCAGGTAACTGGCTGTATCGATTCTCAGAAGGCACATTTTATCGATTATCTGGGGGCGGATTCTTCTCATAAGGTGATCGTGGCGGCCAATGATTTAAGAGCAAAAGAAATATACGAAAACTATCGTTTCTTTGACCGGAGTGTGATGATGTATCCGGCCAAAGATTTTATTTTCTTTCAGGCGGATATTCACAGCAATCTTCTGGAACAGCAGAGGATCGGGGTATGGAAGGCCCTGGCCCAGGGAGGCCCCCTGACAGTGATCCTCACCATGGGGGCGTTTATGAACCGAATGATGCCCTTTGAAAAGTGGAAGAAGCAGATCGTAAAGCTGGAAAACGGCGATACCGTAAATCTGGAGGAATGGAAAACGAGGCTGACGGAGCTGGGGTATGAGCGGAACGCCCAGGCAGAAGGTCCGGGGCAGTTTGCCATCCGGGGCGGCATTTTAGATGTTTTTCCTCTGACAGAGGAAAATCCGGTACGAATCGAGCTGTGGGGGGATGAGATTGATTCCATTCGCAGCTTTGATGCGGAAAGCCAGCGTTCCATTGAAAATCTGGATGAAGTGACCATTTATCCGGCCTCGGAGCTGATATTGGATGCCTCCGTCCGGAAGGCGGGACTGAAAAAAATAGAAAAAGAGGCGGCCAGAGCGGAGCAGGTGCTGCGAAAGGAAATGAAAACAGAGGAGGCTCACCGGATCAGGCTTCTGGCGGCGGACTGCCGGGATAAGCTGGAGGAATTTGAGGATTCTTCCGGGCTGGATGCATTTTTGGATTATTTTTATCCGGACGCCATGTCCATTCTGGACTGTTTTCCGGATGATACGGTGATTTTCCTGGATGAGCCCAACCGGCTGGCGGAATCGGCGGAGGCAGCGGAGCGTGAATTCCGGGAGAGTATGCAGCACCGCCTGGAAAAGGGTTATGTGCTGGCCGGACAAACGGATCTGCTTTTTTCCTGCCAGCAGATGGTCAGCCGTTTGGGCGGATGCAACTGCGTAGGACTGTGCACTCTGGAGAATGCCCGGAATAACTGGAAGGTAACGGATAAATTCAATGTGACGGTTCATGCTGTGAATCCCTACAATAACAGCTTTGAGCTGCTGGTGAAGGATCTGCAGCGCTGGAAGCGGGACGGCTTCCGGGTGACTCTGCTTTCTGCATCAAGAACCAGGGGCAGCCGTCTGGCAGAGGATCTGCGGGACAATGAGCTGAACGCATTTTACAGTGAGGATGAGGAACGGCTGGTGCATCCGGGAGAGATCCTGGTGACTTATGGAAATACGCATCGGGGCTATGAGTATCCGCTGATTAAATTTGTGGTGATTTCCGAAAGCGATATTTTCGGAAAGGAAAAGAAGAAAAAAAAGAAGCATAAGTCTTATGAGGGGCGTAAAATCAGCAGCTTTACGGAGCTTTCGCCGGGAGATTACGTGGTGCATGAGAACCACGGGCTGGGGATCTACCGGGGCATCGAGAAGATGAATGTGGATCATGTAAGAAAAGATTATATGAAGATTGAGTATGCGGACGGCAGCAATCTTTATGTGCTGGCTACGCAGCTTGATGTGATCCAGAAATACGCAGATGCGGACGCAAAGAAGCCAAAGCTGAACAAGCTGGGAACCCAGGACTGGAGCCGGACCAAGACAAGAGTCCGGGGCGCTGTACGGGTCATTGCCAGAGAACTGGTGGATCTGTATGCCGCCAGGCAGAAGAAAACAGGCTTTGTTTACGGACCGGATACGGTATGGCAGAAGGAATTTGAGGAAATGTTTCCTTTTGAGGAGACGGAGGATCAGCTTCAGGCCATTGAGGCTGCGAAAGCGGATATGGAAAGCACAAAGATCATGGATCGGCTGATCTGCGGCGATGTGGGCTACGGTAAGACGGAGATTGCCATCCGGGCTGCGTTTAAGGCCGTGCAGGACGGCAAGCAGGTGGCCTATTTGGTTCCTACCACAATTCTGGCGCAGCAGCATTACAATACCTTTGTACAGCGAATGAAGGATTTTCCGGTGCGGGTGGATCTGATGTGCCGTTTCCGCACAGCGGCGGAGCAGAAAAAGACGATTACGGATCTGAAGAGGGGGCTGGTAGATATTGTCATCGGTACCCATCGGATTTTGTCGAAGGATGTGGAATTTAAGGATCTGGGACTTCTGGTGATTGATGAGGAGCAGCGCTTCGGCGTGACTCATAAAGAGAAAATCAAGCAGATGAAGAAGGATATTGATGTGCTGACGCTGACGGCTACTCCGATTCCCAGGACGCTTCATATGAGTCTCATCGGTATCCGGGACATGAGTGTGCTGGAGGAGGCGCCCCAGGACCGCGTGCCGATCCAGACCTTTGTGATGGAGTATAATGAAGAGATGGTGCGGGAGGCCATCAGCCGGGAGCTGGCCAGGGGCGGCCAGGTCTATTATGTTTACAACCGGGTAAATACGATTGCAGAGATGACCAACACGGTAGCAAAGCTGGTGCCGGAGGCCCGGGTAGCCTTTGCCCACGGGCAGATGAAGGAGCGGGAGCTGGAGGGCATCATGTATGACTTTATCAATGGTGATATTGATGTGCTGGTGACTACCACGATTATTGAGACCGGGCTGGATATTTCCAACACCAACACCATGATCATCCATGATGCGGACAACATGGGACTGTCCCAGCTTTATCAGCTTCGGGGCAGGGTGGGCCGTTCTAACCGGACGGCATATGCATTCCTGATGTACCGCAGAAATAAGATGCTGAAAGAGGTGGCGGAAAAACGGCTGTCAGCCATCCGGGAATTTACGGAGCTGGGCAGCGGATTTAAGATCGCTATGCGGGATCTGGAGATCCGCGGAGCGGGAAACCTGCTGGGAAGCGAGCAGCATGGCCATATGGAGGCGGTGGGATATGATCTTTACTGCAAGCTGCTGAATGAATCGGTAAAGGAGATCAAGGGAGAATCTACGATTCAGGAGGACTATGATACCACCATTGACCTGGATGTGGATGCGTTTATTCCGGAACGGTATATCCGCAATGAGGCTCAGAAGCTGGATATCTACAAACGAATCGCAGTAATCTCCGGCGAAGAGGAATACGATGACATGCTGGAGGAGCTGATGGATCGTTTTGGGGAGCCGCCGAAATCCGTGCAGAATCTGCTGGCGATTGCCTGGCTGAAGGCCATTGCCCATGGGATCTATCTGACAGAGCTGACCCAGAAGGGCGATGAGATCCGCTTTGTTTTTTATGAAAAAGCGCTGATTGACGTCACCAAAATCGACGGCTTCCTGAAGGAATTTAAGGGACGGATGAAATTTACGGTAGACACCAATCCCTATTTTATATACAGCAAACCCCGCAAAGGCGGCAGGGAGAACGAGGACGTGCTGCTGCAGGTACGGGAAATTCTGGACCGAATGAAAATGCTTTTGTGAAAAGAGTGTGTTTATCTGAGAAAAATGATTGCCAGCCGCAATTAAACAGGCTATAATGAAACGTATGGAGTAAAGAGGCCGTTGCAAAATTCATTTTGCCAGATGGTGTATCCGGTGCCTGCGGATGCTTATCATGATGCAGAAGCTTTCGCAGTTTGATTTCACAACAGCCTAAGAGTATAATGGAGGAATTATTTTATGAGAACGGGATTAAAGAAGGGCCTGGTTCTGGGAATAAGCGCTTGCATGGCGCTGACTTCACTGGCCGGATGCGGAAAGAAAGAAGGATTGGATAGTGCAGCCGCAGTGGCGACGCTGGATGGAGAAGAGGTATCGGTCGGAGCTGTAAATTTTATGCTGCGCTATGAACAGGCTCAGTTTGACAGCAGCTATGGCTCCTTTCTGAAGAGTTATTATGGGGATATCTGGAATTCTGATCTGACTGGAACCGGAGAGACTTACGGGGAGACCTTCAAGGATCAGATTATGAATACCATGGAAAGACTGCTGCTGGCAGAAAAGCATATGGCGGACTATCAGGTGGAGCTGACGGATGAGGAAAAAGCGGCTATTACGCAGGCAGCTTCCGATTTTATCGCTTCCAACGATGAGGAAGTTCTGGAAAAGATGAGCGCTACTCAGGAAAATGTGGAACGTATCCTGACGCTGCGCACGATCCAGACAAAGATGGAGACAGAGATGTGTGCGGATGTGGATACGGAAGTATCGGATGAGGAGGCTGCACAGCGGACGGTTTCCTATGTGAGATTTGCGCTGGATAGGGAGGAAGAGACCGAGGAGGAGACGGAAGCGTCCACCGATTCCGAAGCAGAAAGCAGTGAGGAGGAGACAGCCGCTGCCCAGACAGAGGAAGAGACAGAGGCTTCTTTGACGGAGGAAGCTACTGCCAAGACCGGTTCCGCAGATACGGAGGCAGAGACAGAAGCGTCAGAGGAGACGGAGGCAGCCGCAGGCGAAACAGAGGCGGAAACCGCAGCCGAGGCTGATACAGAGGCAGTCAGCGAGGAAGAGACAGAGACGGAGACAGAGGATGAGGCTACCATCCAGGCTAAGGCGGAAGCAAAGGCCAAGGCAGAAGCCTTCTTGGAGCAGGTGAAGGAGCAGGATGATTTTGCCGCAGCCGCAGAAGAGATCGCAGATGCGGATGACAATGTTTCCACTTCCTCCTTTACCTTCGGCGATGATGATACATATCCGGATGAGACGATCATCAGCGTGACCAAGGGCCTTGAGGACGATACCCTGGTAGATGAGGTGGTAGAAGTAGGTGATTCCTATTATGTTCTGCATGTGGATGATGCTTTTGATGAGGAAGCCACTGCTGATAAAAAGGAAGAGATCGTAAACACCAGAAAACAGGAAGCTATCGATGCCCTTTATGAGGAATGGATGGAAGGTGTGGAATTTACCGTTGATGAGGAAGTATACGGCAAGCTGGTTTTTGATATGGAGCTGATGATTGAGACAGAAGGCTCTGATGGAACGGAAGCGGAAACAGAGGCAGCTAGCGAAGCCGGGACCGAAGCGGTGACAGAAGGAGCCGGTGAGACAGAGACGGAAACAATAGCGGAGTCTGAGTAGGCTGAAAGCGCTTCCTTGTGGCGTGGCCGTGAAATATTCACAGCATTCGCCTGACTTTGAACGAATCCATATTAGAAAGCCCTTAGCCGTGGGCAGTACTCATGGCTGGGGGTTTTTTTATCTCATAGGAAAGGCCTAGCTGCTTTAAAGTGCGAAAGCATATCCGGACTGGCCTGCAGGCAGTCCATCCGTCTCTGCTTTGAGACCGGACTTATACAGTAATTTAATTAAAATAAATTTTTTAAACTGTCTCATTGCATAGTTCTTCTCTTTGGAGTATGCTTTTGTGCAGGAGGGATTCATTATGGCAAATGAGGACAAAAAAGATTTCAATGCGATGCTGAAGGACAGTAAGGATATGCCGAAGCTTCAGGTAATTACGGATGAAAAAAGCATAGAGAAGTATGGCGGAGACAGAATGTATTTTGCACCGCCGATTGATTATGATAAAGTAATGAGACTTGTACCGTTTGGAAAACTACTTACCGTAGGAACTATAAGAGAATACTTTGCAAAAAAGAACGGAGCTGATTTTACAGAGCCGATTACAGCAGGAATATTTGTTTCTATCGCTGCGTGGGCAAGCTATCAGCGGACAGATGACAAAACGCCTTATTGGAGAACTCTGAAAGCAAACGGGGAATTAAATGCAAAATATCCGGGAGGCATAGAAGCCCAAAAAGAAATGCTTGAAAAAGAAGGGCATACGATAATGAAAAAGGGAAGAACGAATATCCGCTATTATGTAAAGGATTATGAAAAATATATCTGTGAATTGTGTTGAAGGCCTGCAATGAAAGAGGATCCGAATTCGGCCTGCTGCTGTTACGTTAAATCAGTCATATTTTTTCTTGCTGTGTCATAATAGTAAGTAATCATAACAGTTGGCAGGGCAGATTTATGAGAATAAAAAGGACGGAGAGACAGAAAGTCAGGCTGGCGCTGCTGCGGCCGGGATGGTTTGTGGCGGTGCTGCTTGGTATGCTGTGCTTCGCGGCAGGCTGCAGTTTAACTGGCGGGGATGGAACTCTGACCCCTATGGATTTTACAGTGGTGGAGCCGGATGAGGTGCCTGCGGAGCTGGCCAAGGTCATGGAAGAACACAAGAGCGAGGAGATGAAGCTTGTTTTTAAGGATAAGGGAAGTCTCTATGTGGTCCGGGGCTACGGAAAGCAGGAGACGGGAGGCTACAGCATTGCAGTAGACGGCTGTACGGAAGGAGAAAAAAATATCCATGTGGCAACAACTCTGATTGGTCCGGCTCAGACGGACAAAATTTCGGGGGAGCCCTCCTACCCGGTCATTGTCCTGAAGATGGAGGACCGGGAAAAAGAGGTGGAATTTGAATAAGTAATACAGCTTCGAAAGGTCTGCGTATGTACCAGGTTGTATAGTTTGCGCTGGGTTTGAAAAAGCTTACCAAGTGCTCAAGGGATGCGCTGGCCGTGAGAAAGTGATTATAACCGGGCAGGAAGGGGAGCGCAGCGTATGGAAATTCTGAAAAAAAATATCCATATGTACCGACAGACAAAGCGGGCAGTCAGCCAGATCACGCTGGAGGAAGATTTTAATGTGCCGGATGTGAAACCGGATGTGGAGCAGATCATCCAGAGCAAAGAAAAAACCGTAATTGAAAGTACCCGGGCAGAGGCAGGCCGCTTTTTTCTGAAGGGCTATGTGCAGGTCAATGTTCTTTATATGGATGATACGGAGGACCGGCAGATACATAGGCTGGATAACCGGCTGAAATTTGATGAGGCGATCAGTATGGAGGGTCTGGAGGCGGGGGAAACGGTTTCCCTGAGCTGTGAGATCGAGGACTGGAATGTGGTGCTGATCAACTCCCGGAAGCTGAGTATGCGGGGACTTCTGACCTTTACGGCGGTGACGGATGAAATTTATGATATGACTGCCGCAGTGGAGGCGAAAAGCGGGATAGAGCTGTGTCAGAAGAAGAAAAGGCTGGAGTTTATGCAGCTTGAGGTACAGCAAAAGGATATTATCCGGATAAAAGAAGAAATCCTGCTTTCCTCAAACAAACCGGATATCCGGGAGATCCTCTGGGAAAATGTTCAGCTTCGCGGGTATGAGATACATGTGCAGGAGGGAAAACTGGCAGTAGAGGGAGAGCTGTTTGTATTTGTTCTCTACAGCGGAAATGATGAGAACGGAACCAAGCAGTGGATGGAGCATACACTTCCCGTAAAAGGGCAGGTGGAGATACCGGGCTGCACGCCGGAGCTGGTGCCGGATGTGAGCGTATTGCCGGGGCAGATGGAGGTCCAGGTGCATCAGGATATGGACGGAGAGGAGCGGATCATCCATCTGGAGGGAACGCTGGATCTGGATGTTAAGCTGTATGCCAATCAGGAGATGGAGATTCTGGAAGATGTTTTCTCCCCGGAAAAGGAGCTGGAGATCTTTACCCGGGAAGAGCTGTACGAGCGGATGGTGATGCGCAACAGCTCCCGTCTGCGGGCGGTGGGCCGGATTCAGGTGGAGGGAACAAAGCCCCGGATTCTGCAGATCTGCAACAGCCAGGGCGTAATTAAAATCGATGAGGTGCAGATTACGGAAAACGGGCTTCAGATAGAGGGAGCTGTGCTGGTACAGATCCTGTACGTATCTGCGGATGATACGATGCCCTTTGCGGTATTGGAGGGAAGCATACCTTTTTCTCATTTTGCGGATATTCCGGGGCTGGACGAAGCGTGCCGCTACCGTCTGAACACAGGGCTGGAGCAGCTTTCCACCACCATGGCGGACAGTGAGGAAATCGAGGTGCGGGCAGCCGTGAGCCTCAACCTGTTTGTGGTGTGTCCCCATCAGCAGCTTTGTATCGCAGATATTGCAGAAAAGGAGCTGGATCTCCAGAAAATCCAGAAGCTGCCCGGCATCGTAGGCTATATTGTTCAGGAAGGCGATTGCCTCTGGGACATTGCACGAAAGTATTATACGACACCGAAACGGATCATGGCCATGAACGGCCTGGAAACAGAAAAAATCTCCCGGGGTCAGCATTTGATCCTGATGAAGGAGGTAGAACGGGTGAACTGCCAGACTGTGTGATGCTCCGGAAAGAGCAGTCGATATCTGCGGCTGCAGAACCTTGAAATATAAAAAAACAAAAGAAAAGAGGTAGAAAAATGATGAAATTAGGTGGAAGTGATTTGGAGGTTTCCCGCCTGGGAGTGGGATGTATGCGTATGGAAAGCCTGACTGTGGAGCAGGCGGAGCGCTTTGTGCTGGATGCTGTGGAGCAGGGAATCAATTTTTTTGACCATGCGGACATTTATGGCGGCGGGAACTGTGAGCGGCTGTTTGGGGAGGTGCTGAAGCGGAATCCGGGACTGCGGGAGAAGCTGGTTCTTCAGTCTAAAGCAGGCATCTGTCCGGAAATGTATGATAATTCCAGGGAGCATCTTCTGGAGGCGGCGGACGGTATCCTGGAGCGTCTGGGTACGGATCATTTGGATGTATTTCTGATTCACCGTCCGGATGCGCTGGTGGAGCCGGAGGAGGTGGCGGAGGCCTTTGACCGGCTTCATGCTTCCGGAAAGGTGCGCTATTTTGGCGTGTCTAACCATAAGCCCATGCAGATGGAGCTGCTTTCCCGGTATCTGAAGCAGCAGCTGCTGGTAGACCAGCTTCAGTTCAGTATTACCAATTCCAATATGGTGAGAAACGGTATGGAGGTAAATATGGAAACAGAAGGAGCGGCGGACCGGGACGGCAGCGTATTGGATTATTGCCGCCTGAAGGATATCACGATTCAGGCCTGGTCTCCCTTCCAGTACGGAATGTTTGAGGGCACCTTCCTGGGAAACCCCAGGTATGAGAAGCTGAACGGAGTTTTGAAGGAGCTGGCAGAAAAGTATGAAACCACTGATACTGCCATTGCTTCTGCCTGGATCTTCCGTCATCCGGCCAAGATTCAGCTTCTGGCAGGAACGATGAATCCGGTCAGGCTGGCGCAGATCAACCGGGCACAGGAGCTGGCTCTGACCAGGGAGGAATGGTATCGTATCTATTTGGCGGCAGATCATATCCTTCCATAAAAATCTGAAAAGAAAAGGATTGCATCCATCTTGAATTTTGTATACAATAAACGTAACGTTTTCGCAGTCCGCGCATCTTCTGCGCAGTCTGCGGGAAAAGAATGCGGGAGTGAACAAATCCCTCCAATGAGGCGAATTCAGAATGGATGAGAAAAGATGAAGGAATTGAAATTAAAGGCAATGGCCAAGATCAATCTTGGCCTGGATGTGCTGAAAAAACGGGAGGACGGATATCATGAGCTGCGAATGATTATGCAGACGATCCGTCTTTATGATAAGGTGCAGCTAACGGTGACAGAAGCGCCCGGTATCCGGGTTAAAACAAATCTGAACTTTCTTCCGGTGAATGAGGACAATCTGGTCTGGCGTGCGGCCGGGCTTCTGATGGATGAATTCGGGATACAGAAGGGGATATTTATAAACCTGGAAAAGCATATCCCGGTGGCGGCGGGCCTGGCAGGCGGCAGCTCCGATGCGGCAGCGGTACTGGTGGGCATGAACCGGCTGTTTCGTCTGGGGCTGTCACGGGAGGCGCTTATGGAGCTGGGAGTGAAGCTGGGGGCAGATGTGCCCTACTGCATTCTGCGGGGGACAGCCCTTGCGGAGGGGATCGGAGAACGGCTGACCCGGCTTCCTGAGCCGGTTCCCTGTCATGTACTGATTGCAAAGCCGAAGGTTCATGTTTCCACGAAATTTGTATATGGAAGCCTGAAGGCCAATGAGCTGAAGGAGCATCCGGATATTGACGGACAGATCGCAGCGTTGGAGGAAGGCGATCTGTACGGCCTGGCAAAGCGGATGGGGAATGTTCTGGAGACAGTGACGATACCGGCTTTTCCGGTGATTCAGGACATTAAAAATGAAATGTGCCGCATGGGAGCAGTGAATGCTATGATGAGCGGCAGCGGTCCCACCGTATTCGGGCTGTTTGATGACAAGGCAGCGGCCCGCCGGGCTTATGAAAAGCTGAAGAAGGGAAGTCTTGCAAAACAGGTCTATCTCACAGAGTTTTTTTACAACGGAGGAAACAGAAATGACAGATGAGCTTCAGCTTCAAATGAATGAGTATCTGCCGCTGCGGGATGTGGTATTTCAGACTCTGCGCCAGGCCATCCTGCAGGGATATCTTCAGCCGGGAGAGCGCCTGATGGAGATTCATCTGGCTCAGAAGCTGGGAGTCAGCCGGACCCCGGTGCGGGAGGCGATCCGTATGCTGGAGCTGGAGGGCCTTGTGATCATGGTGCCCAGGAAGGGGGCCATTGTGGCGGAGATCACGGTATCGGATCTGGAGGATGTGCTGGAGGTGCGGGAAGCCCTGGAGGAGCTGGCAGTGAAAAAGGCCTGCCAGAATATGAATGAGGAGCAACTGGAGCGGCTGAAGCAGGCGGCAAAGCGTTTTTCGGATTCCCTGGAGAAGGATTTGCTTGCCAGTGCCCAGGCTGACGTGGAGTTTCATGAGATTATCTGTGAAGCTACACAAAATAAAAGGCTGGTGCAGATTTTAAACAATATCCGGGAACAGATATACCGTTACCGATTGGAAAATCTGAAGGACCGGAGCAGCCATGCAAATCTGGTGGAGGAGCATACGGCGATCTGCCGTGCTCTGGAAGAACGTTCTGAGGAAAAAGCCAGCGAGGCGATCCGGATTCACATTGAACACCAAAAAAGCTCCATCATTGGAAGCCTGAGTATCAAACAGGAGCTGCAGGAAGATAAATAAAAATGAAGAGATTGGAAATGATAAAGAGATGAGAAGAAATTCTCGTCTCTTTTTTATGAAATAGGAAAGTTCTTACTTTCCTATTTCATAAAAAGCCCTTCGGGCAAACGATGCGTATAAAATCGGAAAATAGCGGAAGGAGCGGAAGGATATGGCAGAACATATTTCCGGAAATATGGACCAGATGGAGGAGCGGCTTCGTCAGCTATGCCAGGGCTGCGATGATATTATTCTTCGCCCCATGTGTCTTGGCGCAAAGAGCCGGATACGCTGTCTGGTGGTTTATGTTGAGGCGGCGACCAGCAATATGATGCTGGAGGATTCGGTGATTGGAAAGCTTTTGAATCATCTTTGGGAATTGGATGGGCCCCAAATTCTCCGGACGGTGGAGGAAAATGGCCTGGGGATATCCGATGCGAAAGAACTGGAAACCATGGAGGAGGCCATGGCGGCGCTTCTGGCCGGGAATGCAATCTTTTTTTTAGACGGTTATACGAAAGCGCTGAAGATCGGAAGCAAGGGATATCCGGGAATGGGAGTGCCCAAGGCGGATTCTGAAAAGGGATTGCGGGGATCCAAGGAGGCATTTACCGAATCGGTAAAAATGAATACTGCGCTGGTGCGAAAACGGCTCCGTACAGAAAAGCTAAAGGTGGAGGAGCTTTTTCTGGGAGAACGGTCTAATACGCTGCTGGCGCTGGTATATATGGAGGAGCTGGCGTATCCGGGACTGGTGGAGGAAATCCGTCAGAGAATTGCTGCCATCCATACGGACGGTATCCTGGACAGCGGGATCGTAGAACAACTGACACAGGATGTCTGGTATTCTCCATTTCCTCAGTTTCAGACTACGGAGCGGCCGGATCGGGCGGCTGCAGCGGTGCTGGAGGGGCGCATCCTTCTGCTTTGCGATAATAGTCCGGTGGCGCTTTTGCTGCCTACCACGATGAACAGCCTGCTTCAGACGGGAGATGACTATTACGGGCATTTTGAGATCGCCTCTCTGTTGCGCTGCATCCGGTATTTGGCAGTATTTCTGGCCTTCTCCATGCCGGGACTGTATCTGGCGGTAACGGGCTTTCATCCGCAGGTACTGCCCACCAATCTGGTGCTGTCCATGGCAGAGGCCCGGAAAGGGGTGCCGTTTCCGGCTATGGCTGAGGTCCTGCTGATGGAGATATCCCTGGAATTGATGCGGGAGGCAGGGCTTCGGATGCCCGGTCCCATCGGAAATATGATCGGAATCGTAGGCGGCCTTATCATCGGCCAGGCTGCGGTAACGGCAAATCTGATCAGCCCGATTATTGTGATCGTGGAAGCGCTGACAGCTCTGGGGTCCTTTTCGATTCCCAATGAAGAATTGTCGGAGGCCTTTCGGATTCTGAAATACGGCATGATCTTTCTGTGCGGTTTTTTGGGGCTGTACGGTTTTGCCGCCGGATGGCTGCTTTTGCTGGTTCATCTGGCAGGCTTAAAAAGCTTTGGGATCCCTTATCTGATGCCCTTTGCGGCAGGAGAACGGGATGGAATATCCGGCTGGAATGACGGGATTCTGCGGGCGCCTATCCGGCGGATGAACCGCAGGCCGGTGTATGCCAGACGGGAGCAGCGGACAAAATCCCGTAAGTAAAAAAAGTCCGGCAGGCCTGCAGCTTCCGGAGGTTATTGTGAAGGGATGTATGCAGGCGGCGGAAACAGAAGGATTCGAGAGAGGAGGAGAAGGATGTTTTCGGAGAATCAGAAAATATCTGCAAACCAGCTTCGGGCATTGCTGCTGACCGACTGGATGGGAAAATTGCTGCTGTTAGTGACGGAGGATGCAGGAAGGCTTGGCGGCCGGAATATGCTTCTGGGCATTTTGGCAGGACTTCTGCTGGCAGTGGCGGCCGGCCGGGGAGCTATAGGCGCAGCCGGGGATGCTGCGAAGGATTATTATGGGCGTCTGGATAATGCTGCAGGTAAATGGACGGCATATTTTATTTACTTCACAATTATGATTTATCTGGTGGGACAGGTTTCCCTTGTTTTTTATCTGTGCGCTCAGATTGCAGGAACCTATTTGCTTCCGGAGGTAAATGAGACGGTCTTAATTCTGGTACCGGGGATTTTGGGGTACTATCTGGCCCGAAGCGGGCTGGAAGCGGAAGGAAGGATCAGCGAAATGACGGCCTTCTTGCTCTGGGGCCTGTTTTTTCTAATGCTGGCGCTGACGCTCCCGCAGATCCGTCCGGAACAATTGACAGACAGCGCAGGAAAGCTGGACGGAGGGGTTTGGAAGGCCGGAGCATATACGGTATTTGCGGGATTTGGCACGATAGGCATCCTGCCGCTGCTTCTGCCGCAGATTATAGTTCCGCAGGTGGAGGCGGGGACAGGAAAAGGAAGCGGCCTGGAAAAAGGAAACGGGGAAAGGATTATGATTCAGAAAAAGGTAGGTGAGGCAATTCTGATGGGAGGAGCGTTGCTTCTCCTTTCGGGGGCGGCCGCATATGGCATTTTCGGTACGGACGGAATGAAAACGCTGCGCTGGCCGGTGATCGTCCTGATGAGCTGTACCAATTTGCAGGGCGTGTTCCTGCAGCGCTGGGATGTACTGATGATCGGTTTTTTGATTTTTTGTCTGTTTCTTTCCGCCGGAACCAGTATCTACTGCCTGGGAGCCGCCGGAGGCCGCCTGAGGGCTTCCAGGAAAACGGTTTTGATGATAGGAGTGGGAATATCCTGGCTTTTGGCCTTCTGGATGGGGAAGAGCCCGGAGGCGGTGCTCTGGTACAGGAGGATCGTATTCTGGTTTTGCGCCCCGGTATTGGCGGCGGCAGCCGTGCTGCTGGCCCGGCGGGAAAAAGGAACCGGAAACTCTGGGAATAAAAATGCGGAATGAGAGGAAGGAAAGCATGCTTGACAAATCGAAACGGAAGAAGCATCTGCGCAGGCTTTTGCCGGTACTGCTGGCCGCACCGGTATTTCTGTGGGGCTGTACGGCAAGAGAACTGGAAAGCAGGCGGTTTCCGCTTGCCTTAGAGGTGGGGAGCCGGGAAGGAAGGCTGACCTTTGCCTGTGCCTGGCCCTATGTGTCCGGGGAGACACAGCCGGAACAGGATGAAAGCAGTATGGACGAAACAGATATTAGTGAAAACATTAACAAGGACGGACAGATCAATAACGATAAGATTACGAAGGTTCTGGCGGATAGTATCGGGGAAGCGGTAGAAAAGGTGCAGAATCTCCAGGATAAATATGTGGATTACAGCCAGGTAAAGGCAATTTTATGGGACCGAAGCCTGGATGCGGACAGTCCGTTGGGAGAGCAGGTATTGGACTGGTTGGAAAAAAATCCGGTGTTCGCCAGAAATATTCTGGTCTTTGACACAGAAGAGACGAAGATGAATCTGGAGCAGGTACAGAAGCAGGCAGAGGGACAGCCCGGTAAGTATCTGGAAAATCTTTACCGCAACAATTCGGATTATCAGAAAACCACAAAAACTCTGAAAGAGGTGCTTTATGGGGACTAGCGCTGCCTGCGGCCATGGGGGAGATGGAAAAAAATCAGGTAACAGTTCAGCCCAGGGCTTTGCACTGGCTGCAAAGCCCGTAAGAACAAGTGACGGTTGAAAAGAAACCAGCCCCTTCGCCGAAGGCGAACTTTAAATGGGCTGGTTTCCGTAACAGTTTAGCTGAAGGCTGAACTGTTACAAAATGGGAAAAGAAATGTAAAAAATGGGCCGTGGGAATTGACTAAAAAATAACAATGTGTTATGATGCTTTTGGTTAAAAACAGAATATAGCTGTAATAATGGTTCCATGAGGCAAGAAAGGGGTATTTTGAATGGCAAATAAGATTACAATTATCGGCGCTGGTTCCGTGGGTGCTACGATTGCGTACACTTTGTCCAATGAAACGATCGCAACAGAATTGGTATTGATCGACATTAATAAGAAAAAGGCAGACGGTGAAGTGATGGATATTCTGCAGGGAACTGCATTCCGTGATCCGATCACCATTGTATCCGGCGATTATGAGGCTGCCAGGGATTCTGATATTGTGATTATTACATCCGGTGTGGCCAGAAAGCCGGGCCAGACCAGACTGGATCTGACAAAGATCAATGTGGGCATCACGAAGGATATCGCAAAAAATATTGCAAAAGAGGCACCCAACGCCATTTATATTATTGTCAGCAACCCGGTGGATATCCTGACCTATGTATTTATCCGGGAATCCGGGATTCCGGAAAATCATATCTTAGGTTCCGGAACCTCTCTGGATACGGCAAGGCTTCGTTCTCTGCTGGCGGAAGAATGCTGCATTTCACAGAAAAATGTGCATGCTTATATTTTCGGCGAGCACGGCGATACCTCCTTTGTACCCTGGTCTAGGGCGCATATTGCCGGCGTGTCCGTAGAGGAATATTATGAGAAGTATAGCCCGAATAAGGATAAGATTACCTTTGATCCGGGCCGAATCATTGATTATGTACGTACTTCCGGCGGCGTAATTATTTCCAATAAGGGAGCTACCTTCTATGCGATTGCGGTATCGGTAGTACGTCTCTGCAAGCTGATATTGAGCGCACAGAGCTCTGCTACAACGGTTTCCACTATGATGCATGGAGAATACGGTCTGGAGGATGTCTGTTTGAGTGTATCTACGATTATTGGACCGCAGGGTGTTCAGGGACGTATTGTGCTTGACCTGAGCGAGAAAGAGATCGAAATGCTTCATCACAGCGCAGCCCAGTTGAAGGACATGATTGCCCAGATCTGATTATATAATTTAGAAGGACTGTTGTAAGAGAAAGGAAGATTCCGGTATCCAGAACATTTACCGTCGCTGGATACTGGATCTTCCTTTTTTTATCTCATAGGAAAAACCTTGCTGCTTTAAAGTGCGAAAATATGCGACTCTCCTATGAGATAAAAGCCCTACGGGCAAACGATGCGCACGGATGCATAAGGGAATTGATTGCTGCGCAATCTGCATCCGGCGCCAAAAATGCCTTCTCCTCTCAAGATTGAGGGGAGAAGGCATTTTTTATATATAAGTCTAGTCTCATGTAAATTGCTCTCCAAAACGCAACATAAATTATATGATAATTAAATGAGAATAGAGCAATAAATATAAATAAACAGTTGCATAATGAAAGATAATGTGATAAACTGACGTAGTAAAGCTGATTTCCAGTATATTTTTTTCATATCAGGCAATACTTTCCATAGTGACTGGCGGCTGCAGAAAAGTCCGCCGAAAGGGAAAATGCGGTATGAAAAAAGAAAATTCAGGAATGACGGGAAGATGGAAAACGTTATTTGTTTCCAATATAAAGCTTTGGATATTTTTGGCGATTCTTCTGATTGCCTGGGGGATCAGCGCCGGTGTCCGCCGGGAGAAGGATTTTCGCCTGCAGCAGGGAATCAGCCGTCAGGTGCTCCGGTTTCATGTGCTGGCTAACAGCGATGAAGATGCTGATCAGGCAGTGAAGCTGCAGGTGCGGGACGGAGTGCTGGATTGGTTGGAGCAGAAGCTGACGGCGGAAGAACAGGACCGGCTGGAGCTTATGTCAGAACGGGTAGAAGAACTCCTGCCCGATATTGAACAGAAGGCCAGCGAGATTTTGCGGGAAAATGGATTTTCCTATGGGGTGCGGGCTGAGCTGGGAAGCAGCCGTTTCCCGGAGAAAACCTACGGGAACTGCACCTTTCCGGCAGGCACGTATACGGCGCTTCGGATCATGCTGGGGGAGGCAAAGGGACATAACTGGTGGTGTATTCTGTTTCCGAAGCTGTGCTTTTTGGATTGCGTCCATGCGGTGCTGCCGCAGGAAAGTGAGAAGCAACTGCAAAATGTATTGACAGAGGAGGAATATGAGAGCTTATTCGATCCGGCAGAGGATACGTATAAAATCAGCTTTCGGTATTTTTAAAGAGGCGGCGGAATAAAACAAAAAGCGGCCGCAAAATCAAACATAGAAAATAGTAGATTTGATTTTGCGGCCGCAATGGAATATCGACAAAAAACGATTACTTATTTTTAAAGCTTGCACGTTTCCTCAGAGTAGGATCCAGAATTTTCTTGCGGATACGCAGGCTCTTTGGAGTCACTTCCAGCAGCTCGTCCGTATCAATGAATTCCAGCGCCTGTTCCAGGCTGAGGATTTTAGGAGGCGTCAGCTTCAGCGCTTCGTCGGAGCCGGACGCACGGGTATTGGTCAGATGCTTGGTCTTGCACACGTTCAGTTCAATATCCTCGGATTTTCCGCTCTGGCCGATGACCATGCCGGAATAGACCTTTTCCCCCGGGCCAATGAACAGTGTGCCCCGGTCCTGAGCGTTAAACAGGCCGTAGGCCACAGATTCTCCTGTCTCGAAGGCGATTAGAGAGCCCTGGCTGCGGTACTGCAGATCGCCCTTGTAGGGAGCATATCCGTCAAAAATGGTATTGATGATGCCGTTGCCCTTGGTGTCTGTCATGAAATCATTCCGGAAACCGATCAGTCCTCTGGAGGGAATGCTGAATTCCAGACGGGTATAGCCGCCGGAGGTTCTGCTCATGCCCTGAAGCTCACCCTTGCGCAGACTCAGCTTCTGAATGACAGTGCCGGAGAATTCATCCGGGACATCGATGTATGCCAGCTCCATCGGCTCCAACTTACGGTTCCGCTCGTCGGTTTTATAGATAACCTCCGCTTTGCTGACAGCAAACTCATATCCTTCCCGGCGCATGGTCTCGATCAGGATGGACAGGTGCAGCTCTCCCCGGCCGGATACTTTGAACGTATCGGTATCGTCTGTATCCTCTACCCGCAGGCTGACATCGGTATTCAGCTCCCGGAACAGGCGGTCCCGCAGATGGCGAGAGGTTACGAATTTTCCCTCCTGCCCGGCCAGCGGACTGTCGTTGACGATAAAGTTCATGGAGATGGTGGGCTCGGATATTTTCTGGAAGGGGATGGGATCCGGGCAATCCGGGGCGCAGATGGTATCTCCGATGTGCAGGTCGGCAATTCCGGAGATGGCCACGATAGAGCCGATGGTGGCGGAGGCCACATCCACCTTGTTCAGGCCGTCAAATTCATACAGCTTGCTGATCTTTACTTTTTGCTTTTTGGACGGGTCATGATGGTTTACCAGAACGGCTTCCTGGTTCACCTTCAGCGTGCCCCGGTCCACCTTTCCTACGCCGATACGGCCCACATATTCATTATAATCAATGGTGCTGACCAGTACCTGAACCGGGCCCTCCGGATCGCCCTGAGGCGCCGGAATATAGTCCAGGATCGTTTCGAACAGCGGGCTCATATCCTTCGGCTCGTCCTCCAGGTCTTTTACCGCATAGCCCGCTTTGGCGGAGGCGAATACGAAGGGACAGTCAAGCTGCTCGTCGGAGGCGTCCAGATCGATAAACAGTTCCAAGATTTCATCGATTACCTCGTTGGGCCTTGCCTCCGGGCGGTCGATTTTATTTATACATACGATAACCGGTAAATTCAGTTCCAGCGCTTTTTTCAATACGAATTTTGTCTGGGGCATTGCGCCTTCAAAGGCATCTACTACCAGAATAACGCCGTTTACCATTTTCAGGACACGCTCTACCTCGCCGCCGAAATCAGCGTGGCCCGGGGTGTCGATGATATTGATTTTTGTATTTTTATAAAACACAGCGGTGTTTTTTGACAAAATCGTAATGCCCCGCTCACGCTCCAGGTCATTGGAGTCCATGACACGTTCTGCTACTTCCTGATTGGCACGGAATACGCCGCTTTGCTTCAGAAGCTCGTCCACCAGCGTGGTTTTACCGTGGTCTACATGGGCAATAATCGCAATATTTCTGATATCTTCTCTGACCATAGTTTTCCTTCCCTTTCTATACCTCCTGGCAATCCCGGCAGGCTGCCGGTCCGCGTGGTCATTTATTCTTAATTTCATTTCACGATAATCCTTTGCCATTTTATCACAAATCCTTGAGAAAACAAGCATCTGGCCGGATTTTGTACATTTTTATTCGATGCTTTCCGTCTTTTTTCATTTTTTTATAAAAAGAGTTCTAATGAGGAAACAGCGGGAATACACATAGTATATACAAAAAATACGAAAAGAGTACTTCTGAAGAAGGGAGAACTGTAATTATGACAGATAAGATCATTGAAAACAATCAGGTATCAATTATGGGGGAGATTATTTCGGACTTCGCATTCAGCCATGAGGTATATGGCGAAGGGTTTTATATGATGGATATTTCCGTTAAACGGCTCAGTGAATCCTATGACATTATCCCTGTCATGATTTCGGAACGTCTGATTGATGTTACACAGGATTATAAAGGAGAAATGATTCAGATTTTCGGACAATTCCGTTCTTATAACCGGCACGAGGAAAAAAAGAACCGGCTGGTACTGTCTATATTTGCCCGGGAGATCAGTTTTGTGGAGGAGGAAAGCGAAAAGATTAAGAGCAACCAGATTTTTCTGGACGGCTATATCTGCAAGAATCCGGTTTATCGGAAAACGCCCCTGGGGCGGGAAATTGCGGATATGCTGCTGGCGGTAAACCGTCCTTACGGGAAATCAGACTATATCCCTTGCATTTGCTGGGGCCGGAATGCCCGCTTTGCTTCCGGTTTTGAAGTAGGAGGCCATGTTCAGATCTGGGGACGCATCCAGAGCCGGGAATATGTGAAGAAGCTGGAGGATGAGACCACACAGAAACGGGTAGCTTATGAAGTATCGGTCAGCAAGCTGGAGTACCTGGAGTAAGGAAAAGATCCCGGTACAAAGCGGTGAAGCTGCGGAACTGTTACAGAAAACTTGCATTTATCGGCAGCATGTAGTACTATAAAAGGATAGAGATGAGCAAAATACTCAAATAGAAATGTGAGATTTGGCGGTTAGCAGGA
>JAUNON010000055.1 GCA_030537145.1 Lachnospiraceae bacterium
AGCCTTCCTCTGCACATCGTGCGCATCCTGCACGGAGTGCTTTCAGGATTAGAATAATCCTGAAATCTTTCCTGTCTCGTCCACGTCGATCCGCTCTGCTGCCGGCACCTTCGGCAGTCCCGGCATGGTCATGATCTCTCCCGTCAGGGCTACGATGAAGCCTGCTCCTGCCGAAATCTTCAGGTTCCGTACCGTTACTTCAAAATCCTTCGGCGCTCCCAGCTTCGTGGGATCATCGGTCAGGGAGTACTGGGTCTTTGCCACGCAGATCGGGCAGTTTCCGTATCCCATTCCCTCAAGCTGCTTCGCCTGCTTCTGGGCGTTGGCCGTCAGCACCACCTTGCTTCCTCCGTAGATCTTCTGTACGATCTGGTTCAGCTTGTCCTCGATGCTTCCTTCCAGCTCATAGCTGTATGTAAACTCGTTGGGCTCTTCGCACAGACGGATTACTTCTTCTGCCAGCTTGATGCCTCCTTCGCCGCCCTTTGCCCATACCTCGGACAGGGCTACGTTTACTCCAAGCTCCTTACACTTCTCTTCCACCAGGTCAAGCTCTGCCTTCGTATCCGTGGGGAATGCGTTGATCGCCACTACGCAGGGCAGCTTGTATACGTTGGTGATATTGCTTACGTGCTTCAGCAGGTTGGGCAGTCCCTTCTCCAGCGCCTCCAGGTTCTCGCTGTTCAGCTCTGCCTTGGGCACTCCTCCATTGTACTTCAGTGCGCGCACCGTTGCCACGATCACTACTGCGCTGGGCTTTAACCCTGCCATACGGCACTTGATATCCAGGAACTTCTCTGCTCCCAGGTCTGCTCCGAAGCCTGCCTCTGTGATGGCGTAATCTCCCAGCTTCAGGGCCATCTTCGTTGCGATTACGGAGTTGCATCCGTGTGCGATATTGGCGAACGGTCCGCCGTGTACGATTGCGGGTGTATGCTCCAGGGTCTGTACCAGGTTGGGCTTCAGCGCATCCTTTAACAGTGCGGTCATCGCTCCCTGGGCGTTCAGGTCTCCTGCCGTTACCGGCTTCTGCTCTGCTACCTTTCCATAAGTATAGCCGATGATGATGCGGGCCAGACGGGCCTTCAGGTCCTTGATGTCGTTGGCCAGACACAGCACTGCCATGATCTCGGACGCTACCGTGATGTCATAGCCGTCCTCTCTGGGCATGCCGTTGGTCCTTCCGCCCAGGCCGTCTACCACGAAACGGAGCTGGCGGTCATTCATATCCACGCATCTTCTCCAGGTGATCTTTCTCGGATCGATGTTCAGTGCGTTGCCCTGGAAAATGTGGTTGTCGATCATTGCTGCCAGCAGGTTGTTGGCTGCGCCGATGGCATGGAAGTCGCCGGTAAAGTGCAGGTTAATGTCCTCCATGGGAACTACCTGTGCGTATCCGCCGCCTGCTGCTCCGCCCTTTACGCCGAATACCGGTCCCAGGGACGGCTCACGAAGAGCAACGCATACCTTTTTGCCCAGCTTGGACATACCGTCTGCCAGACCCACCGTGGTGGTCGTCTTTCCTTCTCCTGCCGGAGTGGGGTTGATGGCAGTCACCAGGATCAGCTTTCCATCCTCCTTGTCTGTCTCTTTCAGCATGTTGTAATCAATTTTTGCTTTGTAATTACCGTACTGCTCCAGGTATTTTGCATCAATACCGGCCTTTGCAGCGATCTCGGTAATCGGTGACATCGTAGTTTCCTGTGCAATTTCAATGTCTGATTTGAATCCCATGATAAATAATCTCCTTTCAAAATTGTGCCGGGGCACTTTTTTTCATGATTAAAAGGTCTGCGCATCGTAGTTCTCATCCTGCAGAAGTCTCATCATATAGAAAACCCGAGGAACTTCCTATACGATTTGTGATATCGAAAGGTGAGAACTTTCTTATAACACAAAAAAGAGATCCTGCCCTGCAGAATCTCTAAACCGTCAACCGAAAATCATACTTTTCGTCACGGATACCGCAGCCTCGCGAAACTGCGTAAAGAGACCCTGCCTCTCTAGCGCAGTAGCGGAAGCGATACCGTAACGCGGAACCAGTCCTTCGTTCACAAAGAAATCTTCCCTTCATGTGACACTTAACGTACAATATCTACTCTACTTCTTATATCGGACTTTCGTCCTATCCCGTGTCCGGGAGCTTCGGTTCCGACTGCTCACGCAATCTGAAGGCCTTCCATACTGTCAAAAAAAGACAACATTTGAATTTCAAATGCTGTCCAGACGGTCGACCTTCTATCATTCTGATTACCCCGTGGTACTCCACGTTAATTCCGCCAGCAATCAAAACCTCTTAACAGCATTTATTATAGCAAAAACCTTTTTTATTGTCAAGTTTTTATCAATTATTTTTTCGCCATTTTTTCGTCAAATCGTTACCGTTCAGACGGCCATGATGGAGACCGCCTTCTTCCAAGGCAAAATGCTGCGGCCTTCCTATGCCTTCCATCAAATATACTTCTGCCGGCGCACTCTCTGCACCAGCTCCCGGTTGTCCCTGGTATGGACAAACATATTCAGGATGTTTTCCACCGCCTCATCGCTCTTCATGCCATTCAGCGCTTTCCGCATGATATATGCCGCCTCCTGCTCTTCCGGATCAAAAAGCAGGTCCTCTCTTCTGGTTCCGGATTTCTGAATATCGATGGCAGGGAACACCCGCCGTTCCGACAGCTTCCGGTCAAGCACCAGCTCCATATTTCCGGTGCCCTTAAATTCCTCGTACACCACATCATCCATCTTGCTGCCCGTATCCACCAAAGCAGTAGCCAGAACCGTCAGGCTGCCGCCCTCCCGCATATTCCGGGCTGCCCCGAAGAACCGCTTCGGCATGTGAAGCGCCGCCGGGTCAAGACCGCCGGAAAGCGTGCGTCCGCTGGGGGGAACCGTCAGGTTATACGCCCTGGCCAGCCTCGTAATGGAATCCAGCAGGATCGTCACATCCTTCCTGTGCTCCACCAGACGCTTCGCCCGCTCGATCACCATCTCGGAAACCCGCTTATGATGCTCCGGAAGCTCATCAAAGGTGGAATAAATCACCTCTACATTATCCCCCTGAATTGCCTCCTTAATATCCGTAACCTCTTCCGGACGCTCATCAATCAGCAAAATAATCAGATGCATGTCCGGATTATTCTGCAAAATAGATTTGGCAATCTCCTTCAAAAGCGTCGTCTTACCTGCCTTGGGCGGAGACACGATCATTCCCCTCTGCCCTTTGCCGATAGGCGAAATCAGATCTACAATACGCATGGCGATTTCCCGGGAGCTACGCTCCATCCGCAGTCTGTGGTCGGGGAAAACAGGCGTCATATCCTCAAAATTATACCGCCTGGATGCTTCCGCAGGCGTAAGACCATTGATCGTTTTCAAATACAAAAGGGCGCTGAACTTTTCCTGCTGAGCCTTGATACGGGTATTTCCGGAAATAATATCTCCCGTCTTTAGGCCAAACCGCCGAATCTGGGAGGGAGATACATATACATCATTGTCTCCCGGCAGATAGTTATCGCTTCGGATAAAGCCGTAGCCGTCCGGCATAACCTCCAGAATGCCGCTGGCCAACATACCGCTGTCCAAAGAAGCCAGATCTATGGGCGGCTTATCGCTCCTTTGCTCCTGTGTATCTCTGGCTCCCCGCAGTTCCTTTCCGTCCCGGCTTTCACGGTTATAGCGAAGCTCACGGGCTCCCCGCTCTCCTCTGCTTTCGCGAAGCTCCCCTGTCTGCGCCGTATCTTTTGATGATGCAGCTCTTTCCGGGCGCATTTCCTCTATTTCTTTTTCAACCCTCCGGGGTTCTTTTACTTCCGTTTTCTCTGATACCACCGCAGCCGGCGCCGTCCGCTCCAAAACGGCCGTCTGTGTCCTGCCTCCCTTTTCCGGATCGTTTTTCTCCTTTGATTCTCTGGCATCCTCCGCCAGCATAGCCTCAATTACCTGGCTTTTCTTCATTGCGGACACATATTTGATCCCTCTTGCCTTCGCAAGCTCCTTCAATGCAGCCGCTGATAATGACTCATATTTTTCTCTCATATACACCTCATCGTTTCCATTGCTTCCATAAAATAATGGGGGAGTGTTTGTCTGAAATGACTCGATTCGTATCACATTTATTAGAATAACACATCCATTTCAAAAAAGGAAGCATTTTTTATCCTAAGCCCTTTGCGGCGCCGGACAGGCCGCCTATAACAGGCCAAGCTGCAGCCCGGGCCGGATGACTGCCCGCACCTCCTTACAAAACCGACAGCATGCCGCCGGCCATCCCGGTCCCTGCACACACGGCAAAGGCAGTCACGATTTCTTCTATTTGGGCATGGGCCGCACCCCCGCCTGCCAGAGAAACCAGAATCAGCATCAAAAAATACAGCCCGCCGTATCCCATGCCCCACAAAAACCGCCTCTGTCTTGCTGTTTTTCCCGCCAGACATCCGCCGGCCATACAGGCCAGACCGTACACCGCCAGCACGCCCATCCGGATTTGTTCCTCCCCCCACTCCATCCGAAACATCAAAAAGCTGAGAAGCAGCAAAGCCAGAACGGTCACAAGAACCTCCGCCAGAAGCGGCCTGCAGATACTCAAAATCCTTTTTCCCTTCATATTTCAGCTCCGTCCTTCTTAAATCTATCAAAAATATATGCCAGCGCATTGCATTTATTCCAAAAATATTGTATTCTTTAATACAAACATTTTATGCCCTTCCGAAATATTCATCGGAAGAAAAACAATTATAAAAAAGGAGATGGTTCTTTGGCTTCTGATGACGCCATACAACTTTGTTTACTGATCCTGTTGATTCTGCTCTCCTCATTTTTTTCTTCTGCGGAGACTTCTATGACGACTGTAAACAAAATACGAATTAAAACACTGGCTGATGAGGGAAATAAGAAGGCGCAGACCCTTCTGAAGATTATTGACCAGTCCGGAAAAATGCTGAGCACAATTCTGGTAGGCAATAATATTGTTAATATTTCCGCTTCCTCACTGGCTACTACTCTGGCTATCCATTTCTTCGGAAATAACGCTGTGGGCATTGTGACGGGGATCATGACGCTTCTGATTTTAATCTTCGGTGAGATCACCCCTAAGACCATGGCGAATATCCATTCCGAAAAGATTGCTCTGGCCTACAGTCCCATTATCTGGCCGATGATGCGGATCATGACCCCGATTATTTTCGTTGTGGATCAGCTCTCTTCGCTGGTTCTGAGGCTGCTGCGGTTCGATCCCAATCAGGCGGACAATGCCATGACCGAACAGGAGCTGCGTACACTGGTAGATGTGAGTCATGAGGACGGGGTCATTGAAAGCGAAGAACGCCAGATGATTTACAATGTATTTGATTTCGGCGATGCGCAGGCAAGGGATATTATGGTGCCCCGGGTAGACATGGTTTCTGTCAGCCAGGAGGATTCCTATGAAACTATTCTCTCCGTATTCCGGGCCGAAAAGTTTTCCCGGCTGCCTGTCTATGAAAATGACAGAGATAACATCGTGGGAATTATCAATATCAAGGATTTTCTTTTTGTGGAAGATAAGGAAAGCTTCCGCGCTTCCTCCATTATGTATGAGCCTTATTTCACCTATGAATACAAAAAGACTTCTGAACTGATGATGGAAATGCGGGAAAAATCCATCAGCCTCACCATCGTGCTGGATGAATACGGCGCCGCTATCGGAATGATTACCCTGGAGGATCTTCTGGAAGAGCTGGTGGGTGAGATTCGGGATGAATATGATGAGGATGAAAAGGATCTGATCCATCCGATCAATGAGCAGGAATATCTGATCGAGGGTTCCATGAAGCTGGACGATATCAACAATGCTCTGAAGCTTTCCCTGGAATCCGAGGATTACGATTCCATCGGCGGCTACATCATCGAACAGCTTGACCATCTTCCCGCCCCCGGTGAAACCGTTCAGACGAAAGACGGCCTTACCCTGAAGGTAGAGGAAATGAACAAAAACCGTATCGATAAGGTCCACCTGTACTTACCGGAAGTCCCGGCAGCAAAAGAAAACGAAGAGCCGGCTTCCTGATCTTCCTCTTTCCTCTCGCATAAACAAAACAAGAAGGAGCTGCGCAAATTCAATTTTGCGACGGCTCCCTTTTTTAAACCTCCATGGTTGCTGACGCAGGCACCACCACACATAACAGCCACGGATTCCAGCTCCCGTTATCCAAAAATTCTTTTTCTAACGCCGCTCTTTTTTCCCGGCCAGCTTACCGGCATACACAAATGATACAGCTTACGTACTACCGCATCGCCAGGATGCGCTTCGTCCATCACCAGGTCATATTCTCCCGCCACAGAACCAATCGTACATATTCTGGGGACCTTCAGATATTCCTGCAGCTCCTGCAGCATGTGCTGCTTCGTGGCGTCTCTGTGATAAAGCTTCAGATAAGCATAGCCCGGATATTCGTCGGAATCATAATGCAGGATGCGGTAGCGCCCGGCATAGCCTGCCCGCTCCATATCCGCATACAGCGCATTGATTCGCTCCCTGGTATTTACCACCATGAAATAGACCACGTTTTCTCCTTCCTCCAGGGGTCTGCAGTTATAATTCCGGTAGGGGGATTTACGAAGCTGCGAATAGACCGCCCGCTCTCCCTCATTTTCCAGTCTGTCATACAGAATAATCACAGAATTTTCCTCTATGATATTCGTAAAGCAGTTTTCCTGATGTCCGCAGATAAACGCTTTGATTTCTCTGGCCTCCTCATAGGGTATTTCCAGCTTCCTCAGATAAAGGTTATTCTTAATATCATATAAAACCGCGCCATTCATCAAAATAACGGGAAGCTTCACCCGAATATCCTTCGCCACCTCCAGGTAAGAGGCCGGTGTGCGTATGGTCATGATCGTAAACTGGATCCCTGCATCCAGCATCCGATTCAGCTCTACCTTGCTAAAATCGCTAAAGCCATCTGTGCGCCCCACCAGCACATCATTCAGCGCCACTGCATACAGCACATCCCGATCCAGCCGTCTCGGAAGATGAAACGAATTCACAGCCATTCCGATCACAATGCCGATCATAGTATCTGTAACACGGTTCAGCACAAACAGATACGGATTCGCATCTTCAAGATGATTGATCACGATGCTTAGAAAAACAACACAGGAAAAATAAGAAGCATTTTTCTTATTCATCAGCACGGTGGTGTACAGCACCACCACCACGGAAAGGGCCAGCAGCACAAACCACCATAATCCCCCGAAGCCCAGAGGCTGCAGCACGTTCAGCTCCAGCAGAACCACCACCAGTCCGTAGGCCGCTCCCACCAGCGTCCCTGTCGTTCTCTGCAGCGCTATATTCATAGTATTTTCCCGGTAGGGCTGCATACACTGCAGCACAGCTAATACCGAATAAAACGGTGTCCCCTGACGAAACAAATCTACCACCAGGCATAAAAAGGTAGCCACTGCCGATTTCACAATACGCAGGCCAATGTGAGGCAATTTCCGCACCGGCCCTTTCCCCTTCTTGGCTAATGCAGGCAACATTTTTTCTCTCTCCTATCCATCATTTCCGTATCCTTGCAAAGCATTTTCTTTCCCGATTATCCTGCAGGCTTTGCATTGGGATAGATTTTTTCCATCCGTTCATCCCCGTAGTGCTCATCCATCCAAACCTGCCACTGCACCTCGGCCGGAACGTCCTTATCCCGCTGATCGTAACGCACCAGCGCAAAAAACGAAACCGCCATATTGCAAATCATAAACACAATGATGATCCAGGTCGCCAGCTTCCCCGCCAGGACCGGTATCCTTTCAATCAGCCCCGAAATTGCCGGATACAGAAGCTTGAACCAAATGATCGCCGCCAATCCCCAAAAGACACAAAACAGCAGATTGATCCTTCCGCCCAGGTTAAACCGGTATTTGCTGTAATCCCAGAATATCTTCCCGAAAACCACTTCCGTTATTACACTGCAGAGGTATTCATAAGCCCCGCCCAGCAAAGTACCTGCTCCGAACAAAAACAGGATATTTTTATCCTTATAGCGGTAAAGCATGGCAGTTACTGCTGCCACCGCCATTCCCCAGACCACGCTGAAGGGGCCCCAAACCAGACTGCTGCGGCTCATCCATCTTCTCATCGCCAGGCGGCACCACAATGTCTCTACGATATCCCCCAGCAGGGAAGCCACAAAAAACAGGACCACCAGCTTATAAAACCCGCATCCCTGGGCAAATTTGCCCTCGTCTTTTGCCGTAACCTGCGCCGCCCGGGCTTTGGGATACGCCTTCCGGATACGGTTCTCTACTCGCTTGGCGATCCATTTTGCCAGGCGGGCACTGACCTTATCAAGCTGTCTGTCCACCGCCTCCCAGTGATCCAGCCGTCCCCTCCGGTCTTTCAGCAGCATATAAGATGCCAGATTATCCACGAATAAAATAGCCACCATAGCCCAGATCAGCATTTTCCCCAGGACATCCGGCAGAAGACCAAAAAGAAACACGCAGAAATCATTGCCCCATTTCACAGCAAGAAATCCCATGCTCGCCCAAAGCAGGGACGCTTTCAGGCATATATAGCCATCCAGATTCCATTTCTGGTCGGAATAATCCCACCAGCGTTCATGATAGGCCCGCTCAATCAAATGACCCGCCGTCCACTCGATTACGGTAATATCAATGGCGGCTCCCAGAAAAAGCCAGATGCCGTCCAGCCCCCGGCATGCAATAGTAATAAACACACCGGAAAATCCGTAAATAATGCAGACCGGTCCGTTGATCAGTCCCCTGTTCGCAAAATTCCTCTGACGTATCGTAGCAAAAACTGTCTCCAGCACCCATCCGGCAAACGAATAGAGAAAGAACAACCAAAGCAGCTCATATCCTGTGTATTCCATTTATTTTTCCTTTTCTGCAACTGCTCCGTATGTGCGCAGTTACCCTGTTCTTCTATGGAAATGCCGCAGCCTTTCCGGGCGGCCTCCCATTTCTCTGTTTGAAAGTTCCTTCCCCTTTGTGACGGGCCTTCGATTTACTCCGTGCTTCGGATCGTTCCTCCGCCCACCACGATATCCCCGTCATAAAGCACCACCGCCTGTCCCGCAGTAATGGCCCGCTGCGGCTGCTCAAATACGATCTTTACCCTTCCGTCGGGCAAGACCGATGCTTCGGCAGCGGCCTCCCTGGCATTATATCTGGCCCTTGCCGTCACCTTCAGCACTCCCTCCGGTTTTTCGCAGGAAATCCAGTTAAAATCTTCTGCCAGAAGCGTTCTGGTGTAAAGCCCGGATTCCGGGGACAAAATTACCTTATTCTCCTTCATATCCTTCCGGCACACATACAGCGGCGCCGGCAGCGCCAGACCCAAACCCTTTCGCTGGCCGATGGTGTAGCGGATAATTCCCTTATGCTCTCCCAGCACCCTTCCCTGCGTATCCACAAAATCTCCGTGAGGATACTGCTTTCCGGTATAATGCTCCATAAAATCGCCGTAATCCCCGTTTACTACAAAGCAGATATCCTGGCTGTCATGCTTTCTGGCATTGGTAAAGCCATACTTTTCCGCAAGCAGCCGAACCTGCTCCTTGCTCTCATATTCCCCCAGCGGAAACCGGGTATGAGCAAGCTGCTCCTGTTTCATAAAGTAAAGGACATAGCTCTGATCCTTAGCCGCATTTTTAGCCCTTTTCAAAAGCCAGCGCCCCCGGCCTTCATCCCAGGCGATCCGCGCATAATGACCGGTAACGATGGTATCGCAGTCCAGCTCCTTCGCCCGAAGATACAGCTTTTCAAACTTCATGTAGCGGTTGCAGTCAATACAGGGATTGGGGGTAGCGCCATCCTCATAGGCCTTCACAAAACGATCAATGACCCGCTCGGAAAAATCCTCCGTAAAATTGAACACATAAAAACGCATACCCAGGCGAAAGGCCACGCTGCGGGCATCCTCCGCATCATCCAGCGAACAGCAGGTATGTCCTTTGGGAATGTCTACTGTTTCATTGCGGAAGAGCTTCATCATCACACCGATACATTCATACCCTTCTTCACACATCCGTGCGGCAGCCACGGAGCTGTCCACACCGCCGCTCATGGCGATAAGCGCTCTCTTTTCCATTCTTTCTAAACCTTTCTGTCGCAAAATACATATTCATCCAGGCGCCGGAAAGCCTCCTGCACTCTGCTCAGGGGCAGAGCCAGATTCATGCGGATCCCGCAGGCGCCGTGGAAGGGCCGTCCGTCCTGCCAGGCTACCCCCACATCCCATCCGGCCTTTAATACCTCATCAATGCTTCTTCCATGAGCTTCGCACCATGAGGTACAGTCCAAAAACAGCATATAGGTGCCCTGGGGCCTGCCAAAGGCCACCCCTTTAAAATGATTTTCGATATAGTCACAGGCATAATTCACATTCTCTGTCAAAACCTGCCGCAGCTCATCCACCCACTCCTGTCCCTCCGGGCGGTAAGCGCCGATCAGCGCATGCATGGACAACACATTCATCTCATTATACCTGGATTTTTCAGAGGCCGCCAGCACCCGGTCCCTCAGATACGGATGATAAATAATGTGATAGCTGCCCACAAGACCGGACAGGTTGAAGGTCTTGCTGGGAGCATAAAATGCAACCGTACGGTTTTTTGCATCCTCGCTGACCGATTGGGTAGGAATGTGCTGATATCCTTCCAGAATCAGATCCGACCAGATCTCATCTGAAATCACCACACAGTCATTCTTCCGGTACACCTCCATGGCCTTTTCAATCTCCCAGCGCTCCCATACTCTTCCGCAGGGATTGTGAGGACTGCAGAACACCGCCGCATGAATATGGTTTGCCTTCAGCTTTGCATCCATGTCCGCAAAATCCATCCGCCAGATTCCCTTCTCATCCCGTTTCAGAGGACTAAAGACAATCTCATATCCATTTACCTTTGAAATACTTTTGGTAAATCCAATATAAACAGGACTGTGCAGCAACACCTTATCCCCCGGGGAAGCAAATGCCTTCAGGGCGGAGAGAATGCCGCCCAGCACACCGTTTTCATAGCCAATACACGTATCCGTCAGCCCCCGGACTCCGTTTCTGGTCTCCTGCCAGCGGATGATCGAGTCAAAATATTCTCCGGAAGGGCGGAAATACCCGAAGGTCGGGTGCTTTGCCCGCTCTATAAGCGCCTCCTGCACCGAAGGCACTGTAGGAAAATTCATATCAGCAACCCACATGGGAATCAAGTCAAAGCCTTCCTTCGGCGGCTCCGGCGCAAACCCCGGGGCCGTGCCCAGCCCATCCACTGCCAGGGCATCTTTTCCGTGCCTCTCTATCACAGACGTAAAATCGTACTTCATCCTGCCAACCTCTCTCTTTTTTTCTTTCGCCCCATGCCTGCTGGCGCAGGCACCACCAAAAATATGATACTAGTATAGTCCAAAATCCTGCGCATTTCAATCATAGAAACAGCCGTTCTCCCAATCGACGTAACAATTCAGCCTTCAGTTGTTACCAATCGCCCCCCATTACGCTTTCCCACTTTCCTGCAGGCCTGACTGCTTATATCCGGATCCCAGGTTTTTCAGGGTCTGCTTTCTGCAGTAGAAAAACGCAGGAATCAGGAATATATCCGCAAAAATCCAGGCAAGCACATTCGACAGGCAAACACCGGTATATCCAATCAGCGGCACCAAAACGGCTCCCGCCAGCCCTCTGGCAATCATTTCCAGTACCCCGGCGGTCACTGCAAAGACGGAATAGCCCATGCCCTGAATCGTAAAACGCACTACATTCACCAGCGTCAGCAGACAATAGCCGCAGGCAGTGGTCATCAGCAGCCGGTAGGAGGCTTCCATAATCTCCTTATTGGAGGAATCCAAAAACAGCAGGGAAAGCTGCCTTCCGGTCAGCGCAACGATTCCAAGTAAAACTGCGGAGGCTGCGAACCCGCATATGCAGGCATCCCGCAATCCCCTGCTGACTCTGTCCATCCTTCCGGCTCCCATATTCTGTCCGCTGTACGGCGCCATGGTAGCCCCCAGCGCTTCGATAGGGCAGGTAACAAATGCGTTGATTTTCAGCGCCGCCGTTACCCCTGCCACAATGGATGAGCCCAGGCTGTTGACGGCTGCCTGAAGAACCAGCGTGCCGATTGCCGTAATGGAATACTGCAGTCCCATGGGCAGCCCCATATAACAGAGCTTTTTCACATAGCTTCCGCCCGGCTTCCATTCCTCCTTCGTCATCCGCAATATGAAAAACCTTCTGTGCATATACCACAGGCAGACCAGGCCGGAGACCGCCTGGGAAATCACCGTCGCCAGAGCAGGCCCTTCCACGCCCATATGAAACACCAGAATAAACACAAGATCCAGCACAATATTAATCAGAGAGGAGGCCGCAAGAAATACCACCGGCGTACGGCTGTCTCCCAGCGACCGGATAATCGCCGCCAGCATGTTATACAAAAAGGTAAACGGAATGCCCCAGAAAATAATTACAATATATGTATACGCATATCCGTATATATCCTCCGGCGTACGCAGCAGCCTCAGGATCGGATGGCAGAAAATCACCACCGCCGCCGTCAGCACCGCTGAAAAAAGAACACACAGCCAGGCGCTGTTGGTCACGTATCTGCGCAGCGCCGATTCGTGCCTGGCTCCGAACATCTGCGCCACCGGAACGGCAAATCCATTGCAGACTCCCGTAACAAAACCAATCACCATAAAATTTAAAGAATTGGTGGAGCCTACTCCGGCCAGCGGCTCCATTCCCAGAAACCGGCCCACAATCACCGTATCCACCATACTGTAAAACTGCTGAAACAGCATTCCAAAAAACATCGGTACTGCGAAGCTGATAATCAGCTTCAGCGGCTTTCCGCTTGTCATATCCTTTGTCATCTCTGTTCTTTCCCTCCTGTTGCTTCAAATACCCTTCCGGTATCCGCTTTATTTTCTGAAATACAAAGGAATCTATCCTGCGGTAGTGTATCACACTTTTCCCCGTTTGTCTCAATCATTTTTTCATCGCACTCCTAAGGCACCCATTCACAGAAAATATAGAAATTATATGGCAAAGAAGGGATGCCTGATCCGGCAAAGCTGAATCTGTTCTGGAGCTTCTGGAGGAATTTGGAGACGTGCCGGAGACACTGCGGGATCGTATCAATGCCGATTCAGGCAAAAAATTAATGATAAATGCAGGTAACAATTCAGCCCAGGGCTTTGCACTGGCTGCAAAGCCCGTAAGAACAAGTGACGGTTGGAAAGAAACCAACCTCTTCGCCGAAGGCGAACTTTAAATGGGCTGGTTTCCGTAACAGTTTAGCTGAAGGCTAAACTGTTACAAATGCAGAGGAATTCTATATGAAAAGTTATTGACAAATTTTTTTCATTTTGTTATGATAACCACAATGTTTCCCGTGAGGGAGTAGCAAGCGTGCCGTTTTTTGCACGTAACAAGTCAACATACTGACCGCTTCGGTCTGGCTTGTTTTAAATTGCGAGACTCATGTATCACTACTGTGCTATACATGGAGTCTCTTTTTTGATTTTGCCCCGGATATAGTACAGAAGCTATGTCCGGTTTTTTATTGCCAATTCCTATGTTCTGACATCAGGAACCGCTCTGCCGTAGTCCGAGCCTTCGGTCGGGCAGGAAACCGGATAAAACCAACTCAAAGGAGGATACTATATGGAATGGAGCTTTTTGTTTTTCTTTAACAGCGCCCTGCTGGGCATTGGACTTGCTATGGATGCTTTTTCGGTCTCCATGGCAAACGGACTGCACGAACCTCAGATGAAGGTGCGTCGGATGTGCGGAATCGCCGGTGTTTTCGCTATTTTCCAGGCACTGATGCCCATGCTGGGATGGATCTGTGTCCACACGATTGTCAATTATTTTAATGCCTTCCGGAAATTTACTCCCTGGATCGCCCTGGCGCTTCTGCTTTACATCGGCGGCAGTATGCTGCTGGAAGGGATCCGCGGAAATGGAGAGGAGGAGGAAAAAAAGCGTCTGGGCTTCGGCACCCTGATGGTACAGGGCGTAGCTACCTCCATTGATGCGCTTTCTGTGGGCTTTACCATCGCAGAATATTACTGGCTGATGGCTCTGGTCTGTTCGCTGATCATTGCCGCCGTCACCTTCATCATCTGCATAGGAGGTCTGTACATCGGCCGTAAATTCGGCACAAAGCTGTCTAGCAAGGCTTCCATCCTGGGCGGCGTGATCCTGATTGTAATCGGCCTGGAAATATTCCTTACAGGTATTTTTTAACTATCTTTTTTCTGCATTTGCATGTACAATAAATGCTATGGAATAATCAATACCATATTTTGTTAGGAGGCCTTTTATGTTTGTACCGATTCTTCTCTTTCTTTTTGGTCTTATCCTGCTGATCAAAGGCGGTGACTGGTTCGTAGACGGTGCCACCGGCATTGCCCAGCGCTTTCATGTGCCGGAGCTTCTGATCGGCGCCACAGTGGTATCCATCGGAACCACCCTTCCCGAGGTGATGGTTTCCGCCACCTCGGCCATCGGAGGCCACGGAGAAATCGCATATGGAAATGCCATTGGCTCTATCATCTGCAACACCGCTCTGATTGCCGCCATTACGATTGCTATCCGCCCTGCAAAGGCGGAACGCAGCACGCTGAAAATCCCTGTAATTTTCTTCTTCCTGGCAGCGGCATATTATGTATTCACTGCATATTCCAGCGGACACTTTTCCCGCTTGACAGGCATTATTCTGCTGGCGATGTTCCTGGTTTACATGTGCGTCACCATCCGTCAGGTAAAACGTACCCCCTCCCAGCCAGTCCAGCCATCCCAAGATGCCGAGACGCAAGACAGCGGCTCCATGGCTCAGGATATCTTTCTGCTGATCTGCGGAGCTGTGCTGATCGCCGTAGGCGCAAATCTACTGGTAGAAAACGGAACCCTGATCGCCCAGGCGCTGGGCGTGCCCGAATCAGTCATCGCCCTCACACTGGTGGCGCTGGGAACCTCCCTTCCGGAGCTGGTAACAGCGATTACCTCCCTGGCCAAAGGTCATGGAGCCCTGTCACTGGGCAATGTCATCGGGGCCAATCTGTTTAATCTGGTGCTGGTCAGCGGCATCTCCACGATTCTGGCTCCCTTTGATATCCCCCAGAACAAAACCATTGCCGGAATGAATGCCTCCCTGGTGGTCGATCTGCCTCTGATGCTGTTCGTAATGGCCTTTCTGACACTGCCGACCCTGATACGGGGCAAGCTGTCCCGTTTCCAGGGTATTGTACTGCTGCTGATCTATGCCGCCTTCTGCCTCTTCCAGTTTGTCGGCTGATCAGTTACCGCCAAAAAAATGCGAAGGGGTCGGTGCAAAATCAAATTTGCGCCGGCCCCGTTCCTTTCCCGCTATTTTTCGGCAATTCCGCCCCTATATCCGGTACTTCTTATACAACCTCTCCCGCAATTCCACATCACCCTCCATTTTGCTGATTAAATCCGGGCAATTATCATTTAATAGTGCCTTCACCAGCAGGAGCATTCTGTTTTCTCCCTCTCGCTTTCCTTCTCTTTTTCCCTCTCTTCTTCCGTCTCTTCTACCCTTCCGTTCACCTTCTCTCTTTCCTTTCTTTTCCCCTTCTCTTCTACCCTCTTCTTTTCCTTCCCGCCATCCTCTTTTTTCTCCGTCTTTGATTAATTCGTCAAGTGCACTGTACATATCGAATCCCTCGCTTTCCCCGTCCCCGGCCAGCAGCTTTTCCACTCGCTTCTGTTCTCCCAGCAGAATCAGCGCCGCCATGGTTTCTACTTGATCCATTTGTTTTAGTTCTGTACGATACTCCTCTATATATTGATACAACCGCTTTTTATCTGAATTATACTTCAGCATATGAAAGATATGCTGCAGACAGGTTTTAAAGTTTTCCGGGTGCTCGATCTGTCTGGCACAGATCAGGTTCATGCGGTAATCCGGAACATACTCTCTTAACTGCATGGCCCATTCATCATCTCCGTCTATCCCCAGCAGCCCATGCAGGCTTTTGCAGCCGTCCCATTCATCACCTAAATAAAATACCGTAGTAATCACCGGCTGCAGCCGGTCTTTTTTCATGAGCCCGGATAAAAGAACCGCTTGCTCCATCTTATGCGCTTTTTCTAATTCCTGCACCTGCCTGGTATATTC
Source organism: Lachnospiraceae bacterium (assembly GCA_030537145.1). Taxonomy (GTDB): domain Bacteria; phylum Bacillota; class Clostridia; order Lachnospirales; family Lachnospiraceae; genus Merdiplasma. The sequence continues at coordinate 16,143 of JAUNON010000055.1, forward strand.
CAGCGCATCATACAGCATATTCCTCACCGGCATAGAATAATCTACCTTCTTTTGGGTTTCATTTGCAAAAATCACCCGGTATGTTCCCATCGATGCACTCATCCGAATATCTCCCTGACGCTGCACCGCCCTGCGTCCTCCTGTTTTCCCTGGCGCAAGCGTTCCCAAACGGCCTGACTGCAGCTCTAATTGCTCGGGAGACAGTACCTGCTCTCCGTGAAACAAGGTACCGTTCATCAGGTCCGCAAAAATGGTTTTTCGTTCTAACAGCCGATTTACAGCGAAATCCGTTTTCCCCATATTCCCCTCCTGTCAAATAAAAATATTTTGTTCCTTTTGGCAGGAGCTTCAGAAAATCTCCCGCACTTAACTTTTTGGAATGAAAGCATAAGATTTTCTGATTTGATTCATTGAAAAAAGATGGGACTATCATTCGAAAATAGAAACGTATGCTTTTTATCAGAATACCATAATATCAAAAATCAATCAAATAAAATATGAAGCTTTGAGTGAAAACGCGTAACAGTTCAGCCCAGGGGCTCTCAGTGATACAAACACCCTGGATACAGATCCTTTTGCTTTTCGATTTTGCGAC